>NZ_NMZQ01000026.1 GCF_010093125.1 Veillonella sp. R32 | reverse complement strand
AAAATTTGACAAAGAGCCATTTTTCCTAAAAAATACAAAAAAGGCTGTAACAAACCACAGAATTTTTACTTCTATCGTCTGTTACAGCCCCAAGCTATAGCAAAATTAAAATATACTATTACATATCCGCTGCATCAATCCAAGTCTGTAATTCGTCTTCAGCCGCTTCAATATCTTCGTCAAAAGCGCCACACAGGCTTGGATAACGACCAACCTCTAAGGTATAAACTATAGCTTCATCCCGTGCATTGCGGAAGGTGCCTAGCCAAATACCAGAAAATTGTGTTTCATACCACTCAACAGGTTGATCTGTTTCTGTAAAATTAATGGTGATGGAGCCACGGCCTAATGTTTCCATGACCTCCACTTGCTCCTCCATGGTTAAACCGGTCTTTTCAATATAAATCGTGTGTGTTTCACCCGTTTCACGTAGACGTTTTAAAGCCAATTGGAGTTCCTTTAATATGGCCTGTACATTACCATAATGCTCTATCATCGTTTTGTTACCTCAATTCCCCAAGCTTCTAATTGCCGAATAACCCGTTGTTTAACTTCCGGCAACACGGCTTGCACTGTTTCAGAAGGAGTTAGCCCAATATCTAAACTTTCAGGCTCTACACCTATTACCGTAGCATCTTCGAGCGGTTTTTCTTGAAGGGCTCGAATGCGTAAAATATCTTGCATCCCTACTTCGTGAACGGAAATACTACCTGTAAAATAGTCTTCCGTCTGTTGATGAGGGAATTCATAAACCGTCCCTGGTGTTTCACCACCATTAACCGCATCTACAAGGAGCAATTTTGTCATGCCCCGCATGTAGCTCAATAGCTCCATCCCCATCGTACCACCATCAACAATATTAATTTCAGGTGTGAAACTATATTCTTGCTCCATTTCACGCACTACATGAACCCCTAAGCCTTCATCAGTGAGTAATATGTTACCTACCCCTAAGAGCGTAATATTACTGTCGTTTACCATATAAATCCTCAATATCTTCTGGGTCTTCTGGATAGAATTTCATACCGGAAACCATACTTGATACTTCGCCCGATTCTTCCATTACATCTTCGCGGAACGCCAAGTATACATGGGCTACTGTGAATAATAAGAAGAACCAAGCAATGTAGTGATGGACGATATGAATATCGTATTCGTTAAACATCAAATTAATTGGATTGAACACAATGGCTAACCAACTATTTGGGTTAATCTGCGAATACATAGCAAGACCTGTGCAAATTTCAAGGAACATCATAATATACACCAGTAAATAGCTAGTACGAGCTAACGAATTGCGTAGTACACGATGTTCTTCTTGACGTGGCAGCATTAAATAATGCAAAGTTGTCTGCTTAAGACCGTCCCAATATAAACGGCTACGGAATTTAGGCAACAAACGGTCACCACGATAGCGAATGGCCCCATAAATACGGAACACAAAAGCAAAAATTAAAACAAAGGCAAAGCCAAAATGGACACGGCGAATCATTTCCATTGAGAACCAACTATTAATAGCTTCTGCTGGCTCACGGCCTACAAACATACTAAAACCTGGATCACCAATATAAAGACCTGTCCAGAATAGGAAGGTTACGCATAACACCATAGTCCAATGGAAAATACGCAACCACAGACTAAATACGCGATACGGCTTTTTGTCCGGTTGTTCAAACATCTAAATCCCCCCTATTATTTGCACATAGCATCTGTATTAACGGAGATGATTTTTTCACCCTTCTTGTTATACAAGTGCGTTGCACAAGCTAAGCAAGGGTCAAAGGAATGAATCCCTTTCAAAATTTCAAGTGGTTTATCAGCAATTTTAACCTTAGTATCAATCATATTCGCTTCGTAAGCACCATGCTCATTGGCAATGGTCTTAGGACAAGCATTCCAAGTTGTCGGCACGATACATTGGTAATTGCTAGTTTTACCATCTTTAATATCACACCAATGGCCTAAACCACCACGAGGGGCATCAACTAAACCAACACCTTTAGCTTCTTTTGGCCAAGTATTTGGATCAAAATTCTTTGTATTAGCAACAGCGGTATCGCCGCCTTTAATATTGGTCACCAATTTGTTAAAGAAATATTGACTCATATTAGCAGCCACTTGTGCATCTAAGCAACGACAAGCTGTACGGCCAACAGTACTACACATCCAAACATGAGCCGGTACACCGAGTACAGAAGACACTGTATCAATTTGTTTTACAATCATCTGCTCTGCCCAAGTAGGATTGCTAATAATACCTTGTTTTACTTTAGTATAAACAATAATATATTTAGCCAATGGACCTACTTCACAAGCTTTACCTTTAAAAGTTGGAGATTTAATCCAAGAATATTTCTTCGTTTCATCAAGGTATTCCCAATGCTCTTTAGTGCCTGTTTTAGGCCCTGTATAATTTGGTTTTGTAATCCCTTCTGATGGATGAATCGTTTTCTTGCCATCTGGATATTCATACCAAGAATGTTCAACTTCTTCTGATAAGAAGTCTGGATTCATAAGGTCTTCCCCTTCAAGAGGCAAGAATTTAGCTTTATCTACACCAAGACCAAAGTCTTCAACTACCCCATTAGCACGGACTAAGCATTTTTTGAAATAATCGCCATTTTTAATGCCTGTATATGGTTCGTCTGGATAATCGCCATAAGCTAATACACGTTTCTTGGATAAACCGCCACCATCGACCATACCTGCTTTAGCATAAATCTGGCCAATAGCTAATACATCTGGCAAGTAGAAATGGTTAACCAAATCTTTAGCTAAGGCAATAGATTCATCAACTACAGCTAACCTAGCTGAGTTAACTGGCGCATTCATATCGTCCATAGAAATAGAACAAGGCATACCACCTACGATGTAATGTGGATGTGGGTTTTTACCACCAAATACAACATGAGGCGTAACAATATCACGCTGTTTGTCTAAAATATTTAAATAATGAGCTACGCCCATTAAATGCACTTCTGGTGGCAACAACTGATAATCAGGATGATCCCACCATTGAGCAGCAAAAATACCTAATTGACCACTTTCAACAATTTTTTTAACTTTCCCTTGAATGGCTGCATAGTAAGTAGCATTGCCTTTTGGGAATTCCTTAGGATAAGCAGATGTAGTAGACTGTGTTTCTGCAGGTTCAAGACCACTTAAGTTATATGTTTTAAGGACAGTTTCTTGAAGCGCAGCTGTTTTTGCAGGATCTGCTTTCAAGGCTTCCACTGGGCTTACCCAGTCAAGGGCATGCAGATGATAAAAATGCACAATATGATCATGGGCATCTAAGCAACTATGCATAATATTGCGAATATAGTTTGCATTCTTAGGAATTTCAATATTTAAAGCATCTTCTACGGACCGCAAAGAAGCTAATGCATGAGTGGACGTACAAACGCCACAAATACGCTGTACAAAGGCCCAAACATCACGAGGATCGCGGTCTTTCGCAACAAGTTCAATACCACGCCAAGCAGTACCACTAGACAACGCGTCTTCTACTTTCCCTGTTGCTTCGTCAACATTCACCTCAACTCGTAAATGACCTTCAATACGAGTAATCGGATCTACAACTACACGTTTCATTAGTGGTTACCTCCTTCATTGTTCGCCTGTTCTTTGGCAGCTTTCTTTGCATCAAGCTCTTCTTGATATTTCTTTTCTAACTGAATCGTATCATATTTATGTTTTGCCAATGTCACACCACCATGAGCTACTACCGCACCAAATGCAGTTAAACCTGCAATGGTACCAATGGTATCAGCCGTTGTAATCGTGTTAGCCACCTGTACTTGTGGCAAGCGCTGATGGAAGTTGTCATTATCCCAGAAGCCTTTTTCACTACAACCAATACAACCTGAGCCAGATTGAATTGGGTAGGATAGGCCATTCCACCACCGTAAATTACCACAAGAGTTGTACGTTACTGGACCACGGCAACCCATTTTATATAAACACCAACCGGCTTTAGCACCTTCGTCATCAAATTTTTCCACAAAAAGACCAGAGTCAAAGAATGGACGACGATAGCATGTATCATGAATGCGATTACCATAAAACTGTTTTGGACGCCCTTCCACATCAAGTGGTGGAATTTCACCAAATAGAGCATAGTGCATAATTACACCAGTCATAACTTCTGGAATTGGTGGACATCCAGGTACTTTAATAATTTTCTTACCTGAAATTACGCTAGAAACGGAAACAGTATTTGTAGGGTTTGGTTTCGCAGCCTGTACACCACCCCAAGCAGCACAAGAGCCATATTCAATAATAAAGGCGGCCCCTTCAGCACATTCTTTGAGTACATCAACAAATGGACGACCACCTACCATACAATAGGTTCCATTATCATCTAGTGGCACCCCACCTTCAACAGCCAACACATACTGACCTTTCTTTTCTGTCAATATTTTGTGTAAATGTGCTTCAAATGGAGCCCCTGCTGCTGCTGCCAAAGTATCATCATATTCTAGAGCAATCATATTCAAAACCACATCAGAAGCAAATGGTGACGTGGAACGAATAAAGGATTCGTCACAACCAGTGCACTCATGACCATGCAACCAAATTACGGTTGGCAACTCTTTCGTATCTGCTGCATCAACAACTTTATTCAATAATGTTGGTGGTAGGCCTAAAATGGCGGTCAAAGCCACACAAGTTTTCATAAATGTGCGGCGGCTGAGTTTACGTTCCTGGAATAATTTCCACAGACTATTTGTCTTTTCTTTCACAGGTGGACCCCCCTTGCTTGCAATAACTTTACTGTCCGTTTTTTAACATTTAAAAATCTTTTATCAAATAGTATTGATAGTATAACACTTTATCCCTCTAATTTCTATAGAATATTTCGTGAAAATAAGTCAATACTGTTGAAACTTAACTATATACTTTATCGTTTTATTTAATAATAGAACGAATGAGTCCTTCAACGACTGGAGCTGGCTTGTAGCCTGCAATACGGTCTTTTTCTTTACCATTCTTAAAGCAAATCAATGTAGGTATGCCTTGGATATTGTATTTTAAAGCCACTTCTTTAAGGGCTTCCACATCAATTGTTACTACATCAAGATCCTCTTTCATATCTTCTGCTAACTTTTCGATTTCAGGATTCATCAATTCGCAAGGTTTGCACCAGGTAGCCCAAAAATCAGCTACCACAACTTTTGAAGATTCTTTTAAAACTGTCTCCAAAGCTTCTAAACTTTCAATTTTTGTTACTGCCATTACTAATTCCTCCTTATACCTTATCCTCTTTGTATACTTTTAATTGTATGCTTCTGGCGACAATGTTTAGTCAAAAATCAATCTTTTTTTACAATTGATAATGACTAGACAAAATAAAACCGCCCCAAGGAGCGGTTTTAAGCAAGCAATCAATAAGCCGAGTTCTGTTCTGCTTGCGCAGTGGTGATTATCTTTCTAGGCCTATAGTTGCCTATAGGCTCAAGCGGCACAACCCGAAAGGTAGGCGGGCCACCCTTATCCCTTTCCTATTCGGCCTTGCTCCGGATGGGGTTTACCGAGCCAATACATTACTGCATTGCTGGTGCGCTCTTACCGACACCGTTCCACCCTTACCGCTAATGCGGCGGTTTACTTTTCTGTGGCACTATTCCCTATGGTCTCCCACGCCGGACGTTATCCGGCATCCTGCCCTGCGGAGCTCGGACTTTCCTCGAACTTACGCTCGCAATCACCTTTCATACTTGCTACTTAAAGTCTAGCAGATACACCGATGAAGGTCAATTATCTTTTTCTCAAAATTAATATGAACAGATAGCACATCTAAGGTTATCGATTAAATAAAACTATCTACCAATAATTAAGCAAAGAAAAAATCACTTTGCGTTTCACTAATGTGAACTGGAATTGTCGTGATAGCTTGTTCACGTAATTTCATTTCAATATGAGCGGCTAATAAAGAAGACGCCCCTACTTCAGTGCCAAAATGACCTACATCAGCCACTAATAGGCCAAGTTCCTGAGCCAACTGCATATCATGATATTTTACATCCCCCGTCACATAAGCCTGTGCCCCTGCCTTAGCAGCCGCTTTAATAAATTCAGCGCCCGCCCCTGTACAAAGGGCAACTTTAGTAATGGCCTCTACTTTAGCGCCACCGAAACGTGCTCGTCCTTGCGGAAACGCCGCTTTTATCAATTCTATAAAATCTTCCCAACCCAGCGTATCGCCTAACACACCGATACGACCAATTGTCTCTACTTTACTAGGCTCTACTAATCGATAGACTTCATACGCCACCTCTTCATAGGGATGAGCTTCTTTCATAGCGTCTATAACGGCCTGTAACTTTGCTTTAGGCACAATTGTTTCTAAACGATCTTCCGTTACCTTTGCTAGTTCACCCACATTACCAATATAAGGCTGAGCTCCTTCTAAAGGAAGAAAGGTCCCCGTCCCTTCACTATGAAATGTACAGTGACTGTAATTACCAATATACCCAGCACCTGCGTCACCCATCGCTGTTAAGACAGACTCCGTATGTGTAGTAGGTACAAAGGAAACTACTTTATATATCCCTTCTTCGGCGGTTACTTCAAGGCCGGTGACCTCAGCTAAACCAATCTGTGCAGCGGCCAAATCATTTAGACCACCTTGGGCAATATCTAAATTAGTGTGAGCACTATAAACAGCTATATTATGGCTAATTAATTTCAATACTAAGCGTCCTAACGCAGTTTCATCAGTGACTTGTTTAAGTCCTTTAAAAATAAGCGGATGATGACTCACAATTAAATTACAACCCTTAGCAATCGCTTCCTTTACCACTGCTTCCGTTACATCAAGTGCTGTCACAATACCGGTTACTGCCATCTGTTGCTGACCTACCATCAAACCTACATTATCCCAAGATTCTGCTAAGTGTTTAGGCGCCAATTGTTCTACAATCTGCCCAATTTGTTTTACTGTAGCACGCTCTTCAGTTACTTCAACTTGTGAACGTGCGCCACCTATCATTTCACTCATAGTAAAGCCTCCAATTCCATAATCTCTTTCGTTAAAATTTTATATTTCTCCGTATTCGCTAACTCAGCCGACATGCTTTGTAAAGCGGTCTGACGTAAATGAATCAATCGCTCTATATATTTTGTCCACAAAGAAGGACGTTCCTGTGCCAGTAAAGCACCCACTGACCACAACAAGGAATCTGATGATAAATTAGCATATATATCTTGCCCACTTGACTCTATGTCACTTACATACTTAGAGAGCTGCTCCTCTTTAATCGCCAATAAGGCTTGGTATAATTTTCCCATGTCTTCAACTAAAATTTCTTTGACAATACTATAGCCTTTGTTAACTAAAAACTGGCGTAACTCGGCTTGTCCATTTTGTGGCTGTAACACATAGAAATCTAATAATTCGGGGCCTTCTGCAATAATATCGCGCATAAGAAAACCACCCATGCCACAAAGCACTGCCCCTTGCAGTTCGCCCGCCTTCGTAACCTGTAAGCCATCACCAAGACGACAATCAATCAAGGACTCCAATCCATTTGCTTTGATATAAGCCTTAGCCGACTCCAAAGGGCCTTTATGCACATCACCAGCAATAACGCGTTCTGCCCGATTACGTCGTATCAATTCTACAGCCAAATAGCCATGATCTGTACCAATATCCGCTATTGATGGGGCCTTAGGTATCAATGTAAAGACCGCTTCCAAGCGGTTCGTTAGAATTTTTATTATCACAAGTGCTCCTTTATATAATCACCTAGTAAATTATTAATCTGTGTTTATTGTAACATATTTATTAAATCCACCATATATTAACCACATTTTAAGTTTACTTTAAGTAAACTTAAATAGATTTAATTCACTTAATGTGATATTATAGAATTAACGAAAGGATGTGAATTCCTATGACTTTTGGTTCAATATTATTTCATTTAAGAACTTCACGGCAAATTACTCAAGCAGAACTTGCAGCACAACTAAATATATCTAAAAGTCTAATCAGTATGTATGAACGAAATCAAAGAAAACCCAGTTTTGATATACTAAAAAAAATCTCAATTTTTTTCAACATTGATATGAACACACTTCATGGAGTAAATAGTAACAATCAACCTCAAAATCTAAACACAAATAACTACGACATTCAAAGTAAAATACAATCACTATTAAACGACCTTAATGATAAAACTGCTATAAACTTTTATAACGGCGGTGTAATTATGGATGATGAAACAAAGGAATTACTGCGCATTTCACTTGAATCATCCATCAAACTTGCCCAAAGTCGTGCCAAACATCATCTAGACGGAAAAAATAGCCAATAAATATTTGTATTTTATAATCATTTAGAGGATTCTATGGATTTAAAAAATAAAAATAACCTTTACGCTCTAATAAATGCAATAAAAAATTTATCAAAAAGACAAGAATCATATCTAATAAACGAAACTCAATATAATCATCATAGAGCCGCTATTCTATATTATGGTATGAATGATACTTTATCAAAAATAAAAAATGAGCATATTTTTCATAAAAATAAGCAATTTACAGAATACAAACGTGGTATGATATTAAAAATAAATTTTGGTTTACCTGTTGGTTCGGAATTTGGTGGTGACCATTATGCCATAGTACTGAGAGATAGCAAACGAAATAATCCTTTAGTTTCTGTATTGCCACTTAAAAGCTTTAAAGGTAAATTTCATAATAGTGATATTATTTTTAATTCTGAAATATATGATGCTATAAAAGCACATCTCACTATCTTTAAATCGATAAAGCGTCATAAATTGAAAATTTTTCATAGAGATTTAAATGCCAATAACAAAAAAATTCAAACCCTTTTTCAATTAGCAAAGGAAGAAGGATTTGCCTATTCGGAAAAATCTTTTGATTTATTAAATGCTTTATTTTACGGAAGTGATAAATTACATAACCTCCTAGCTTTTAAAAGTTCTACGTTTAGACAACAACTTTCTTCAGACCTCAGTAAAATCGAAGAGTATATGCTAAATATAGAAAAACTAAATTTAGAATCCACTAAATTTAAATCTCAAAGCATTGGCATAATCTCTCAAGTTCGAACCATTAGTAAAATGAGAGTAAAGTTTTCAGCAACTATTTATGACCCCCTTTACGGTATAAAACTTTCCTCTAATACAATGAAAAACATAGATAAAAAACTAATTTCTTATTATACTACCACTAAAGTACATTAATTTGACTCTATATTCAGAATGCTGTACAATTAATACATAAGCGGTTCGCCCGCATTTACTAATTATAAAAAAGACATGTGGTTCAACTAACCACATGTCTTTTTTATACTCTCTAAATTAGGGTTATAGGACAAAATAAGAGGGGCGTATAGAACAGCATTAAAATCTATAATATTTTATATCAATTAGCCAATAGCTTTATAATCAAAAACCGCTTACACAACTTTCACGTTGTATAAGCGGTTTATTTTTGTAAAAATTGGTGGGCCCACCTGGGTTCGAACCAGGGACCGACCGGTTATGAGCCGGTTGCTCTACCCCTGAGCTATAGGCCCATAGGGAAATACCGTAGTATTCCACCAAGATATTATACACAAAATAACTTCTTGTCGTCAATGAAATTATAAGAAGTCTTTAATTTTATCACGTTTTCCACGATTACGTAACTTAGTTAGCGCTTTACCTTCAATTTGGCGAATACGTTCACGAGTAACGTTAAAATGCTGACCTACTTCTTCCAAAGTACGAGGCTTGCCATCTTTTAAACCAAAGCGCAATACTAATACTTGCTGTTCTCTTTCGGTTAAACAAGAGAATACATCTTCAATTTGTTCTTTCAACAAAATATAGCTCGCTGCATCATCTGGTGCAATGGCGTCCTGATCTTCAATGAAATCGCCTAAATGAGAGTCTTCTTCTTCCCCAATTGGTGTTTCTAAAGACACTGGTTCTTGTGCGATTTTTTGAATTTCACGAACACGTTCTACACTAATGCCCATACCTTCAGCAATTTCTTCTGGTAATGGTTCACGCCCTTTATCTTGCAATAATTGACGAGAAATACGAATCAATTTATTAATCGTTTCAACCATATGAACAGGAATACGAATCGTTCTTGCTTGGTCCGCAATCGCACGAGTAATAGCTTGCCGAATCCACCACGTAGCATAGGTCGAGAATTTATAACCTTTAGTATAGTCAAATTTATCAACAGCTTTAATAAGGCCTAAGTTACCTTCCTGAATCAAATCCAAGAATAACATACCACGCCCTACATAGCGTTTTGCAATACTAACTACCAAACGTAAGTTAGCGTCAATCAGTTTCTGTTTTGCTTTTTCACCAGCACGCATATCCTTATAAGAAGCATCCTCTTTAGCGCCAGCTTCAATCTGTTGCGCCAATAAAATTTCTTCATCAGCTGACAACAAAGGTACGCGACCGATTTCTTTCAAATACATGCGTACAGGGTCATCAATATTAACCCCTTCTGGAATGCTAAGGTCTAAACTAACCTCTTTTGCTTCCCGCACTTCATCATTTTCTTCTTCATCTTCAATAATATCATCGTCATCATCGGCCACTTCTACATCATCCGTGATAACATCAATATTACTCTTTTGTAAGACTTCATACATATCATCTAGCTGTTCTGCCGTAAGTTCCACTTCTTCGTGAAGAGCATCCGTAATTTCTTTACTGGTCAATGCCCCTGCTTTACGTCCTTTTGCTAGTAATTGTTCTATAATTTCTTCTAACCGCGATTTAGTTTGCTTCTTAGCCACAATGCTCTTCCTTTCCTTCATAGTTGATCAAGTCCATTCCTTGATTAATGTCTGCAAATCCTGACACATCTTCAATTCTTCAACAAACCGAGTATCCCCAGCCCGATTTAACTGATCTGCTAACACACTATGCGTTTTATATTGTTCTCGTAATGACTTCAAGCGCACTGCGCGTATATAGCCATCCAATTGTGCTTCATTAAATTCCGTTTCACCCATAACCATCAGGCGTCCGTAAGCACTTCTTTCTTCCTCAGTAAGGCTTTCCTCCAACGCTGTTGCTTGTAGCGACCCGGTCTTACTGAGAATGTCCCCTGCTTTTTTAAATAAAGCTTGATACAAAGGATTGGTTATATCCTCCAACGGCAAGTAAGCCTGCACTCGTTGCCATGCTAACGGATCCGTTAGCGCAATGGCTACCAGCTTATCTTCCTCACCAATTGTGCCGACAGAGGCGGTTGTACCCGCTGTCACTTTGGGCAGCGTAATATCGCCTTTGCCTAAATATTGCCTAAACATGCGATAAATTGTACTATTATCCATCCATAAAGGCAGTGCCAGCGCTTTTAGATAGTTCTCCCGTTCTATCTGATTACTGGTAGCACTAATTAACGGAAATACTTCTTCTAATATAGCCTCTTTACCATTCACCGTATTACTATCATGGCTAATCAAGGCACTATTTAAGTAAAATTCAAAAGGAGTCACCGCATTCGCCACCAACTCTAAAAAAGCTTCTGACCCATGGTTACGCACATAATCATCTGGATCCTTGCCATCGGGCATAGCCACCACACGCACTTTAAATTCTGTATCTTGTAATAGCTCAATAGCTCGACGCGCTGCAATCTGCCCGGCATTGTCCATATCATAGGCTAATACAACTTCCTCAGCTTGACGAATTAATAATCGTCCCTGATCTTTTGTATACGCCGTTCCTAACGACGCTACCACATTAGTAATACCTTGATTATGAGCACCTATAACATCCATATACCCTTCTACTAAAATGACCTGTTTTTTCTCCCGAATAGTTCGGTACGCTTTGTCAAAAGCAAAGAGCATATGACCCTTATTAAATAATTCATATTCTGGTGAGTTTAAATATTTTGGTTTGCTATCATCTAGCACGCGCCCACCAAAGGCAACAACTCTACCTTTCCCATCACAAATAGGAAACATGACGCGATTCCTGAAATAATCATATAATTTGCCAGCTTCATTCCTACGACATAAACCACTTTCAATCAACAGTTGGTCATCAATGCCCCGTTCGTGAAACGAGCGATACAGCTTATCCCAATTATTAGGAGCAAAGCCAAGCTGAAAGTGCTCTATAGTTTCTGCCGATAAACCACGGCCTTGTAAGTAAGCCAGCCCTGGTTTCCCCATTTCTGTTTTCGTCAAACAGTTGTGGAAAAAAGTCGCTGCTAACTCATTTACTTTATACAATTTGTCTCGGTGTTCTTTTCGCACTAATTCAGCCTTAGATAAGTTTCTTTCTGGCAATACTATACCAGCCCGATTGGCTAACTGTTCGAGTGCTTCTGGAAACGACACACCATTATACTTCATAAGAAAACTGATTGCATTACCAGTTTCACGACATCCGAAGCAATAAAAAAAGCCCTTTTCTGGGTTTACACTAAAAGAAGGGGTCTTTTCATTATGAAAGGGACAACAGCCCCAATAATTCCTACCCATCTTCTTCAGCGTCATATGCTCAGAAATCACTGACACAATATCATTTGCGTCTTTTATTTGTTCAATTAATTCTGCATCAAAGTGTCTACTCATCTCTTCACATCCCATAATAAACTTCTCTGCTTATATATTTCTACAAAGGATATTATTTCTCCTGCTATGTCAAGAAGATTTTTTTCAATATCTCTATTTTTAATCTGCAAATTTTTTATGCTAATTTTGCAATAATAGGGAAATCGGCACTATTTTTGATTATCTGCAATTATTATTCACACGGAAATCTATTGTACTTCTTTTTACTAGTAAATTGCAAGATATAAAAAAAGACTACAATTGTCCATCTCCTTATGACGTTACACAAAGGGTTTCCAATTGTAGTCTTTAAGTGACTAGCTGTATTTAGTTCATCTATATATCACATAAGATATATAGGCTACGTCTAATCTGTATCATGCCTAATAGCTACTTGTATAGAAACGGCAACTACTATTTAGCATAATCTACGACTCTAGTTTCACGAATGATTACTACTTTAATCTGACCTGGATATTCCAATTCAGACTCAATGCGTTTAACCATATCGCGTACTAATAAGGTAGCTTCTGCTTCATCCACTTTATCAGGTTTAACCATTACGCGGATTTCGCGACCTGCTTGAATAGCAAAACATTTTTCAACACCATCAAAGGACTCGGCAATTTCCTCTAATTTAGTCAAACGTTTTAAGTAATTTTCAAGCGTTTCACGACGTGCCCCTGGGCGAGCTGCTGAAATAGCATCAGCGGCTGCCACCAAGACAGCTTCAACAGATTTAAATTCTTCATCACCATGATGCGCGCCAATACAGTTCTGTACCAATACGCTTTCATGGTATTTCTTAGCTACATCCACACCAATTTGTACGTGGGAGCCTTCCATTTCATGGTCAAGGGCTTTCCCTAAGTCATGAAGTAAACCACCGCGTTTAGCTAAGGTTACATCACAACCTAATTCCGCTGCCATCATACCCGCTAAATGAGCTACTTCAATGGAGTGTTTCAACACGTTTTGACCATAGCTTGTGCGGTATTTCAAACGACCTAAAATACGTATGATTTCAGGATGTAAGCCATGTACATCGGCTTCAAAGGTAGCTTGTTCACCAGCATCTTTAATAACTTGGTCAACCTCTTTACGAGCTTTACCAACCATTTCTTCAATGCGGGCTGGGTGAATACGACCATCCACAATTAATTTTTCAAGCGCAATACGCGCTACCTCACGACGAATTGGATCAAATCCAGAGAGGATAACTGCTTCAGGGGTATCATCAATGATAAGATCTATACCTGTTAAGGTTTCTAGGGCACGAATATTACGGCCTTCACGACCGATAATTCGCCCTTTCATTTCATCATTTGGAAGAGCTACTACGGATACCGTAGACTCTGCAACATGGTCAGCAGCACAACGCTGAATAGCGGCTGCAATGATTTCGCGGGCATTCTTTTCCGCGTCTTCCTTCGCCTGTTGTTCTAAATCTTTTACAAGAACCGCCGTTTCATGACGAATCTCTTGTTCTACATTCGAAAGTAAAATTCCTTTTGCTTCCTCAAATGTCATGCCAGAAATACGTTCTAATTCTGCCATCTGTTGATCGTACAATGCTTCTGTACGTTCTTTTAAAGCTTTTGCTTCTTGTTCTTTACGATGCAACGCATCTTCTTTCTTTTCTAATGATTCTAATTTACCATCAAGATGTTCTTCTTTTTGAAGAATACGTCGTTCTAAACGTTGTAATTCGTTGCGTCGATCTCGGTTTTCTTTTTCTGCTTCACCACGAAGTTTATGAATTTCTTCCTTAGCTTCTACTAAGGCTTCTTTTTTCTTTGACTCAGCAACACGTTCTGCATCGGCAACAATGCGTGCTGCTTCTATCTCAGCTTGATTCAGTTTACCTTCAGCAATGTTTTTACGCATCATGTAACCCACACCAAGACCGATGAGCACCATTACAACTGCAATAATGCTATACTCTAAAATAAGATTCACCTCCTCATATAAAAGTAAGAAGCCCACCTAGGCTTCTCCCAGATTGCCGTCTATTTCATATACATTTGAAAATTGCCCACTACTGTGAGACTACTATAATTGTAGTCGGTCAAGAAAAGACTGTCAAGAAAAACTCTATATAGACTATTCATAGTGAGCTACTTGTTCACAAATATTTCGGATAGTACTTAAACTAAATCCTCGATTTTTCAGAAAATTTATTACTTTTTTCTGATTTAGCCGTTCTTCTGTAGGCCAAGCCTCTTCATACCAAGTTATTTCACCCAAAGCCGATGCCCCTAAAAAATGCCGTATTATAAGCTTTAAAGCTGGTTCATATTCGTTATATTGACTCAATTCACTTCCCACGGCTAGGCCTCTTTGAAACATCTTATTACGAATGTATTGCACGCTATATTTAGCTTCTGCCATATAAAATTGTAATACATCATGAGCTAGCCGTTCATCATTAATATAATCTAGCTCTTCTAATCGTCCTAAGACAGTATCGATTAAATCCCGCGGGGCTCCTTTGCGTTGCAATTTTTGGGTTAACTCTAATCGGCTCAAAAAACGAGGCGCCAAGAAGCGCATAGCTTGGTCCATCACTGTCATTTCAGTGTATTCTGTAATACTCTTTTTAAATGCCATGTATGCGCTACCTTTCCGCCATAACTATAGGTTTACTGCTAATTACAAAATGTATATTGTAGGGTTTATTCCTCTGGTTGTTCTTCCCCTACTACATCAAAGGATTCTGGTTCTGCCATTAATGTATCACGCACAATCTTGTCGATTTCTTGCGCAATTTCAGGATGATTACGTAAGTAATCTTTAGCCGCTTCCTTACCTTGCCCCATTCGTTCATCATTGTAAGAGTACCAAGCACCCGATTTTTTAATGATTTCCATGTTTGTACCAATATCAATCAAAGTACCTTCATAAGATACGCCTGTACCATACATTAAATCAAATTCAGCTGTTTTAAAAGGAGGTGCTACCTTATTTTTAACAACTTTAACTTTAGTACGACTACCTACATTTTCATTATTTTGCTTAATAACTTCTCCTTTACGCACATCAAGGCGAATGGTAGAGTAGAATTTCAAGGCACGACCACCAGTAGTCGTTTCAGGGTTACCAAACATGATGCCTACTTTTTCACGCAACTGGTTGATAAATACTACAACGGTGCGAGATTTACTAATAATCCCTGTTAACTTACGAAGGGCCTTACTCATCAAACGAGCTTGCAAGCCTACGTGGGCATCGCCCATTTCACCTTCAATTTCAGCCTTTGGCACTAACGCTGCCACGGAGTCAACAACGATAATATCCACAGCACCACTTCGTACCAAGGATTCTGTAATTTCAAGAGCTTGTTCCCCATTATCTGGCTGAGAAACTAATAAATTATTAATATCTACCCCTAAATGGCGAGCATATACAGGATCAAGCGCATGTTCCGCATCAATAAAAGCAGCAATACCGCCACCTTTTTGTGCTTCCGCAATGGCATGTAACGCAACGGTTGTCTTACCAGATGACTCAGGGCCATAAATTTCGATAACACGACCACGAGGGAAACCACCTACGCCAACAGCTAAATCGATAGCTAAGCAACCTGTAGAAATAACTTCTACATTCATGCGGTCCGTAATATCGCCAAGGCGCATAATGGCCCCTTTACCATAATCTTTTTCTATTTTTTTCAACGCATTATCTAAGGCTTGTTCTCTACCGTCCATAATTCATCCTTTCTTGACCTATGCGGTCTTTCACTTATATAAATATATTTATATCTATATTAACAGATTTATTTAAAAGTTCATTTAAATAATCTATTTAAAACTTTAAAACCCTAAAAAGCTGTTTCTATGAAGCACTTTAGGTCTAAGCTTTGCCTGTTATCGCTTGATATAAGAAATATAAGGCCCGTTCTGCCGTACTTTCACGAATGCTATCACGGTCACCGATAAATTCATTCTTATAAGCCACAGTTCCTTTTGGCCCAGCAATACCAATATACACTAAACCTACTGGTTTTGTAGGCGTCGCTCCACCAGGCCCTGCAATGCCCGTAGTCGATACACCATAAGTGGTACCTAACAATTTACGAGTACCCTTAGCCATAGATTTAGCTACTTCTTCGCTAACGGCGCCAAATTCATCGAGTTCTGCTTGTGGCACGCCCAGTACATGATGTTTTACCTCATTGGAATAGGATATAACACCACCTTGTACATAAGCACTACTACCAGGTAGTTCGGTTAACCGCTTGCCTACCAAGCCGCCCGTACAAGATTCTGCTGTGGCTACGGTAGCACCCGCTTGTAAGAGAGCTTCTGTTACAAGTTCTAACATTGACTTTTCTAAGCGACGTCCTAAAGCATCCCCTAAGCGTTCTTTAAGGATTCCATCCCAAGGTGCTAATAGGTTTTCCGCTTCAGCCGTAGTAGCAGCACTCGCTGTAATGCGCAATTCTATATAACCATTTTTAATTAAGAATGCAATGGTTGGATTATGCTGTGCTTTTACTAAATCCATCAGCGCCGCTTCCAAGGCAAGCTCACGCATGCCATATACAGCATATCGGTGAGATAATACTACGCCTTGACCACCAAAGTGAGTATCTAAATAGGGGCGTACTGACTCATCAAAAACCGCTTTCATTTCAGCGGGTGGACCAGGCAACAAAATAAAGGTCGTCTGTCCTGACTGTACAGCCACGCCAGGGGCTACACCCCTACTATTCGCTAAGGCTACACTATGGAGAGGCAATAACATTTCACGACGACTAGGTTCAGGCATATCCCAGCCCTTCTGTTCAAAGAAGTTTTTTACTAGTCGTTCTGCCTCTAGGTTAAGTTCTAATTCAAGCCCTAGAGCTTTCGCTAACACAGGGCGCGTAATATCCCCTTGCGTAGGTCCTAGGCCACCTGTACAGATAACCAAATCAGCCCGCTCAGCAGCCGCCTTAAAGCAGGCTTCCATACGAGCTGGATTATCCCCTATGGTCGTTTGAAACGCTACGGTATACCCTAATTTATTAAGCTCTCTTGCTAACCACGCTACATTTGTATTAATTGTATCGCCTAATAATAGTTCAGAACCTGTGGAAATCAACTCTACAATCATACTTAGCCTCGATTCTTTATTTGCGAACTTCTGCTACCACATCATAAGCAAACCCTTGTACCACCGTAACCGGTACAATATCACCAACAGCGAGTCCTTCACAATCTTCAATATACATATTCCCATCTACATCAGGAGCTTGACATTCTAAACGGCCCTTAGCTAATAAACGACCCTGCTCATCTTCAGTAATTTCTTCAATAATAGCTTCGTGAGCGGTTCCTTCTAAATTGCGATTATTATCTTCTGAAATAGCCGCCTGAATGGCCATTAAGGTATGATAGCGTTCTTCTTTTACCTCTTCAGGCACTTGATCTGTCATAGCACCAGCAGGGGTCCCCTCTTCTTGCGAATAAGTAAATACGCCCATATTATCAAAAGCTACGTCTTTAACAAATTCACAAAGTTCTTCAAATTGTTCATCTGTTTCACCAGGGAAACCTACAATTAAAGAAGTCCGTAACGTTACATGACTCGCCTTACTGCGAACATTAGTCAATAATTTTACAATGTCTGCTTTACGATCCTTACGATTCATACGACGCAATATATCATCATTAATATGTTGTAATGGCAAATCAATGTAATTACAAATTTTAGGTTCACGAACGATAAGATCTAACAACTCATCAGTGAAGTATTTAGGATATAAATACAATAAGCGATACCATTGAATTCCAGCTACTTTTACAAGAGCTTCTAACAATTCAACAAGCATAGGCTTCCCATTGTTTAAATCAGCACCATAACTCGTCGTATCTTGGGCAATAAGATTAATTTCTTTAACCCCCATAGCGGCTAAGCGCTCCACTTCTTCTACAATGGACTCAATACTGCGACTACGATAAGCACCGCGCACTTTAGGGATAATACAGAATGTGCACCCATTGTCGCAACCTTCCGCAATCTTTACATAGGCGCTATACGTTGGCGTAGTTTGCATACGTGGCATCCGTTCATTGTAAATATTCGTAATGGAATCCATAATACAAATACGTTTGCCTTCGTCAATAGCCTCAATCGCTTCCATAATGCGATTCCAAGAACCAGTACCAATTAATGCATCAATTTCAGGAATTTCAGCAAATAATTCTTCTTGGTACTGTTGGCTTAAACAGCCCGCTACAATCAAACCGCGACAAGCACCAAATTGTTTAAGCTCACTCATTTCAAGAATGGTATTAACGGACTCCTGTTTAGCTTTTTCAATAAACGTACAGGTGTTCACAATAATAATTTCAGCCTCATCTAAAGCCTCTGTAATCTCGTAACCATTATCTTTTAAAGTACCTAACATAATCTCAGTGTCTACTAAGTTTTTAGCACAACCTAAGCTTACATAGCCTAACTTTTTACTCATTATATATCCTTTCTAAAACGCACTTGACTAATCCATTTATTCAACAATACTTTTTTGCCATCTTCAGTGTAACCACCAACCGTATTCCACAATACTAATTCGCGCCCTAATGAATCAACAGGCTTTGGTAATTCTGGATTGGTATACACATAATAAAAACCATTATCTTCCAATAATTGCGCTACTTGTTTTGATAATAACCATTTCACCAAACGAGTGGCTTCTTCTTCATTGCTAACACTTTGCAACATACCTACCCCCGTTAAATAATAAGGGGTCCCATCAGCAGGGAAAATAATTTTTACTGGGTATTTATGATTGGCATATTGCAAACCATCTGAATAATTACCAATACCCAAATCCGTTTCCCCTAAAGCAGCCAATCGAACAGGGGTAGCCAAAAACTTAGCATACTGTACTACATGAGGTTTAAGCTCTACAAAATATTGTAAGCCTTTTTCTTCCCCATCCATTTCTACAAAACTATACAGAATATTGGCGGCACTACGAGAAGCCACAAAGTCCGTCATGATAACAGCCCAATCACCAGGCAATACTAAGGACTGCCAAGCTGTTACATAGCGCCCCATGCGGTTATAAAAAGCTTCGCTTTGTGCAAAAATAACAGGATCATACCAAGTTCCCACCCATAGAGCATCGTTATTCTTAAACCGATCTGAAATTTCATCAACCCCTTCGGTAAGAACTGGTTTTAATTGATGATATTTTACACCAATATCTAAATTATCCCGCGTAGTTAAGACTAAATCGCCCTTTTGATCAGATACGGGCAACGTCATACGGGTAACCATTTGTTCCTCTGTAAGCGGTAACATGTGCAAACGCACGTGATATTGCATTTCATATTGTTGGGCCAATAAGGTTGTCAAATTCGTAGGCAAATCGGAATACATTGTCAATTCTGCCTTAACGGGAATCGCTGCCCGTTCTTTTTGCTTATTCTGTTCAATATGCGCCCCAATGCCAAAGACAATGAGTACAAAAACAATGAGTAACGCAATGGGCCAAAATCGTTTCATCCGTTTACCTGCCTCCATTATGACACATTAAGGACGTTGTTTTCTAGTAAAATTCCGCTGTTTCGTCCCTTTACTTATACTAATTTCGCCACGGCCGTTCGTCTTTGCCTTACCACGCGAACGCCCTATCGTACTTCGAGTTTCACTCTTATATCTGCCTTTACCAGAGCCTTGTGTATTCGGTTTCCCCTTAGCCATACTTTTTATTGGTCTTGGTGGAATCAAACACTGTGGTCCAAAACCAATCAAATCAGTCCGTCCCGCTTTAGTCAGCGCTTCATGGACCAATTTATAATTATCAGGATTCTTATATTGCATTAACGCCCGCTGCATCGCTTTATCACGGCCATTTTTAGCTACATACACCGCTTCGCCAGTCAGGGGATGAATGCCCGTATAATACATGGCGGTAGACAAGCTACCTGGGGTAGGAATAAAGTCTTGCACCTGTTCTGGCGTCATACCTTGGTCTCGTAAAAATTCAGCCAATTCAATCGCATCATTCAAGGTACATCCAGGATGAGAACTCATAAAATAAGGCACTAAGAATTGTTTTTTCCCCAACTGTTTATTTGCTGTATCAAACCAATCCTTAAATTTAAGAAAGGTCGCTTTATCCGCCTTTCCCATAATCTCCGTTACCCGTTCAGATACATGCTCTGGTGCCACCTTTAACTGGCCACTTACATGATGTTCACATAATTCTTTGACAAACTGTCGATTATTATCTTCTAATACATAATCATATCGCAAACCAGAACGCACAAATACTTTCTTTACGCCTTTTAGCTTGCGCAATTTGCGCAATAAAGTTAAATAGTCATCATGGCTCGTATCTAAACACTCACAAGCATGAGGGGCCGCACAATTTTTACCAGGGCACGCACCTAATGTGCTTTGTTTCGCACAGGCTGGATGACGGAAATTAGCGGTAGGTCCGCCTACATCATGAATATATCCTTTAAAATCAGGCATAGCAATCATCCGCTCAGCTTCCCCAATCAAAGATTCATGACTCCGGTTCTGAATAATACGCCCTTGATGACTCGTAATGGCGCAGAAAGAACAACTACCAAAACAACCGCGATGACTAACTAAGCTAAATTGTACTTCCCGTAAAGCGGGCACCCCACCTTTAGCATCGTAACGAGGATGCCAACGGCGCGAAAACGGTAAATTATACACTTCATCCATTTCCGTTTGTGTTAATGGCAAGGCTGGACTGTTTTGCACCACATAGCGATCCCCGTGGCGCTGTACCACCGTTTTACCAATAAAGGGATCTTGCTCTAAGTATTGTTGGCGAAACGCTTCAGCAAACTGTACTTTATCTTTTTTAACCGTTTCATAGGCTGGACATTCTACAACCTTACCTGCTGGTATATCTTTGGCCATATAGCAAATACCTTTAATGTCTGGCAAAGCCTCTATTAATCGTTCTTCATCTAGGGCCTTAGCAATTTCTAAAATCTGCTTCTCACCCATACCATAAATCAATACATCCGCTTTACTATCAGTCAAAATAGAGCGGCGCACCGTATCAGACCAGTAGTCATAATGAGCAAAGCGACGCAGGCTCGCCTCAATCCCGCCAATCACCACTGGCACATCACGGTATGCTTCACGCATGCGATTCGCATATACTAAAGTGGCACGATCAGGACGATGACCACTTTCACCACCTGGTGAATAATCATCATTGTGGCGATATTTCTTAGCAGCCGTGAATTTGTTTAACATAGAATCTAAATTGCCAGCCGTCACAAGTGATGCCAAACGGGGCTTCCCCAATACTTTAAAAGCCTCTACATCGTTCCAATCAGGCTGTGCAATGAGCCCCACTCGATAGCCATGGTGCTCTAATAATCGGCCAATCACACTACCAGCAAATGACGGATGATCTACATAGGCATCACCCGTTACGAGTACAAAATCAAGCTCTGCCCAACCTCGTGCCTCCATCTCTGCCCGTTCCGTAATTAAAAAGTCGCTCACTACACATATCTCCTTGATTTAACTATAACCAACTTAGATTTATACAAAAAATAACCAACCTAAAAATACAATAATACAAATTGAAATAACCCCTACAGCTAACCGTTCTTGAGCTAATGTTTTTTGCCGGCGTTGTTGCCTAGACGTATAGCTTAAACGTTTTGACCGTGGTACTACTTTATCTACTTCACGCTCCACCTCTTCATGGGGTGCTAATTTGCGTGGTTTCATGCGCCTTAACGGTACTCCCAACGGTTCACCAATAAGGCTTTTATAACGGTCAACCATGCGATGCCGTTCAAGGCCCAGCAAATCTGCATAATTGCCTATAAAGCCCTTCACATATACATCGCCAGGAATAATTTTATAATTATCCTCTTCAATAGCTTCTAAATAAGCGGCTCGTATGTGAAGCACCTGTTCAATATCTTTAATGGTCAATCCACGGCGATTACGTTCGCGCCGTAGCTCTTCCCCAATGGTTGACAAGGTCTACCTCCTTATTTTGAAAAATACTTAGCTTTAGCCTCTTCCATGGTCATCAATACATCCCTTGGCTTACTGCCGTTAGCAGACCCAATAATGTGCTTTTCTTCCATCGTATCAATTAAACGGGCCGCTCTTGAATAGCCGATTCTAAAACGGCGTTGGAGCATCGACGTAGACCCTTGACCTACCGTAATAACAAGCTCTACAGCTCGTTCCAATAGTTCATCTTGTTCTTCCGAAGCCTGCTCGGCTTCTTCAGCGGTTTCATGTTCCACTTCTTCTACAATGGTTTCATCATAGTCTGGCCGTCCTTGTTGCTTAACAAACGCCACTAACTCTTCTACTTCTTCATCCGAAATAAAGGCCCCTTGAATACGAATTGGCTTATTAGCGCCAATTGGATTGAATAGCATATCCCCTTTACCGAGGAGTTTTTCTGCCCCTGCCATATCAAGAATGGTACGCGAATCAATCTGTGTTGCTACCGCAAAGGAAATACGGCTTGGTACATTGGCCTTAATCGTCCCCGTAATGACATTAACCGATGGGCGCTGCGTAGCTAATACCATATGAATCCCCGCTGCACGAGCTTTTGCGGCCAAACGATTAATCGCTTCTTCCACATCAGGAGCGGTCATCATTAAGTCAGCCAACTCATCAATAATAATCAAAATAAGTGGCATTGCTTTATCCGGGTAGCGTTCATTAAAACCGCTAATATTACGCACACCATTTTCCGACATTGCTAAGTAACGCGCTTCCATTTCCCGAACAGCCCAGCGCAATACAGCCGCCGCTTTTTTCATATCGGTTACAACAGGAACCTTCAAATGAGGAATCCCATTATACACGGATAATTCCACCATTTTAGGGTCTACTAAAATAAGCTGTACTTCACTTGGTTTGCGACTAAATAAGATACTAGAAATTAAAGTATTGACACAGACGGATTTACCAGAACCTGTGGAGCCAGCTACCAATAAATGAGGCATTTTAGCTAGGTCCGTAATAACTGCTTCCCCAGCAATATCTTTACCAAGCCCTACAGGTATACCGCCACGAGCTTTTTGGAATTTTTCTGCTTCTAATACATCCCGTAAATGGACGGCCGTTACATTTTTGTTTGGTACTTCAATCCCTATGGCTGATTTACCTGGAATTGGTGCTTCAATTCGAATATCAATGGCGGCCAACGCCATTTTTAAATCGTCAGATAGATTTAAAATGCGACTTACTTTCGTCCCTGGCGCTGGTTCTAATTCATAACGGGTAACCGTTGGCCCTTGCGTGGCATTAACTACATGAGCCGTAACGCCAAAACTCTTTAGAGTTTCCTCTAATATGGTAACATTATGCGTTACTTCCTGCCCCGTCACTGGATTCACAGTTCCCTTAGATAACATAGTTAAAGATGGGAAGCGATATGGCAACTCAATGCGTCGTGGCTTAGGCGCACCACCTACAGTTACCGCTACGGCAGCCGTATCTTCCTCAGTTCCCTCCATAGTTGGCACCGCTTGCATAGGTGCTAAACTGGCCGTATTCGAGGCTACTGGCGCAGCCAAGGTATTGGCTGCACTATAGGAAGACGTTTCAGCCGGACTAGTTTCCACAGCCAGTTCTTCTGCCAAAGTCGCCGTATCTGGAGTAGCTTCCGCCGCAGGTACTGATGTACTAGCCATCGTATTTGCTTCCGTAGCCATGGCAGAACTAGTTACGTATTCTGAAGAAGCAGAAAACGCTGAAGAAACTAAATGTGAAGTCGTAAAATCTTCCGTACGACCTACACGACCTTGCAAAAATGGCGGTGCTTCTAACTCTTCCTCGTCATCCTCCTCATAATTAGCGGTATAGTCATGTCCTTTAGCAGCTAATACTTCTTTAATTTGATTAGAATCTACTGATGATTCAATAGGCTCACTTACCTCAGCCGATTCAGCCTCCATTAAAGCCCTTGCTTCCGCCTTAGCTTCCGCTGATACTTGCGCTGCATTGGCAATAGCTTCAGCCGCTGCACTTTTAGTAAAGCGTTCATCTTTTTCCTGATTATACGCTCGGCGTTTTTCTGCTTGTTGTTCTTTCCATTCCGTATAGCGCTCTTTAGCTTGATGAACCGTTTCTTCGGTAATATTGCGAGCAATTTCTAAGCCTGCATCTGTTTTTTCTTTGGCTTTATGTAAGCCCGTGCGCAACGAAATTTGATAAATCAATAATAGAAGCCCTAAAATAACAACAACTGCTACTACAATAGCCCCTACATTGCCTAGCAGGGTTCGTAATAACACAGCAATTAAGCCACCTACAACGCCCCCTTGAGTAGCAATTTTAGTAGTTAGTAACTCTTGCCCTGAATCAGCCAATAATAAAGTAACTAGGGCAATTCCAAACATGTAAACTAAGCTAAGTAATACGCCTCGTTTACTGAAACTAAAGCCTTCATCAGCGTATAAAATACGCCATCCTACATACCCTACATATAGACAGGGAATAAGACCACCAAAACCAAAACCATATTTAAATATACCAGCAATTACATCGACCACGGTGCCCGATGTAATATTAAACATACCTAAAAAAGCAACAACAGCAAATAGCATCGTAAAAAGTCCTCGTACTTCTTTACGAATTTTAGGAGCCTTATTAGCTGTTGCCTCTTTTTTTGTTGTTCGTGACGAGGTTGTAGTCTTGCGCTTCGTCGTTGTTTTACGAGGCGCCGCCTTCGCTCGTTCCTTTTGTTCCGCCATAATCTATGTGTACACCTCAACCTTGCAATCAAATGTTATTAAAATAAATACCTTAGCATTTTATTATACCACACTTCGACTACTTTTTAGAAGTTTTACCGCCTGTACGTTCGCTCCAAAGTGTTAATAATTCTTTCTCACGACCACGCGCAATGCCTTCATAGTATATACGGTCTTTTAAGGCTGTTGGCAAATACTGCTGCTTCACATAACCATTAGGATAATCATTAGGATAATCATGAGCATATTTATAAGTCACCCCATGGCCCAATTTACCAGCTCCACTATAATGAGCATCTCGCAAATGAGCTGGCACTTCCCCATGTTCGTAGTGCCGTACATCATTAGTGGCTGCAGCAATCGCCATGTACGCACTATTGCTCTTAGGCGCTAAGGCTACATACAACACGGCCTCTGACAATATAATTTGTGCTTCTGGAAAACCTACTAAATGGGCTGCTTGAGCGGCCGCATTAGCCACTACCAATGCTTGTGGATCTGCTAAGCCCACATCTTCAGCCGCACAAATCACAATACGACGCGCTATAAAATTAGGATCTTCCCCCGCTTCAATCATCCGTGCTAAATAATAGACGGCTGCTTGTGGATCAGAGCCACGCATACTTTTAATAAACGCTGAAATGGTATCGTAGTGATTATCCCCTTTTTTGTCATAACTATAAATTCGCCGACCTACGACACGCTCCAATATATCTAACGTAAGTGTCCCCCCTGGTTCTAACATAGCACTAGCTTGTTCCAATATATTAAGTGCCATCCGGGCATCACCATTGACAAAAAGACCTACTTCTCGTAACACTTCAGAAGTCGCTATAATGTGTTGTTTCCCTAAACCATGTTCTTCATCTGTTAAGGCTCGTTGCAACACCTTCACAACAGCCTCTGGAGTCAAGGTTTCTAAGGTAATCAAACGGAGCCGTGATAATAAAGGGCGATTCACTTCAAAAAAAGGATTTTCCGTTGTAGCACCAATCAAGATAATCGTACCGTCTTCTACGCAAGGCAATAACACATCTTGTTGACTCTTGTTGAACCGATGAATTTCATCGAGAAATAAAATTGTGCGCTGTTGTAAATTCTGTATTGTCTTACGCGCCGTATCAATAATGGCTCTCAGCTCGCCAATCCCTGCATTCGTAGCATTCAATACGACAAATTGACTATGTGTCATAGCCGCAATAATCCCCGCTAAGGTTGTCTTCCCCGTCCCCGAAGGACCATAAAACAATAAAGAAGGAATTGTATCTTTTTCAATCATGGCACGTAAAAAGCTACCTTTCCCTACGGCTTTTTCTTGTCCATAAAAATGATCTAATGAAGTAGGTCTAAGACGGACTGCGAGTGGTTCAAAGCGCTTCGGCTCATATTCAGCAAATAAACTATCCATGGTCAAACTCTCCTTCTATCCCAGCAAACTATATTTTTAACAACTACATCTATATTAGTTATATTTTAACTCTAGGTAAGCTATATTCTGTAAGCTACCTCTCCATACACTATAGCTCAATAAACTATATGTCTTTGCTTCTATTATACTCTAATTTTGCATAAAAAAAATAAACCGCCCTAAGGCGGCTTATAAGAGCCCCACCATGCCGTATATGTACCGTGTTTTGATCCTGCGATAGCAGGTGGGTGCCCTCCTTGTAATCTTACTGTCCTTTGCAGGCATAGCGCCATTACAAGAGTCCAGGCTCCCGATGTAATAATGTTGGCTCAAAACTGCGATACCACACGCACACAGCAGGGGTGTTTCTTTACTACTATATTAACAAAATCAGTCGTTTATTTCAAGGTCTTGAAACAAACGACTGATATAGATTTAGCATATATCAAAGGCTGGTAGACCTAAAAGTACTAGCCTAGAAGTCTAACTTCTAAGTGTAGCCTAGCAATCTAGCCTATAGGGCCAAGACCTTATTACTACTTTAAGGGTCACACCTGCCTACTAAGATTATACTAATTTTTCTTTTTCTGTATTTGTTTTAATATGCAATTCGCGAAGTTGTTTTGGAGCTACCGTAGATGGAGCTTGACTCATAAGGTCAGCAGCACTCTGCGTTTTAGGGAATGCAATTACGTCGCGGATAGACTGACGTTTCGCCATAAGCATTACTAAACGATCAAGGCCAAAAGCACAACCGCCATGCGGAGGTGCCCCAAATTGGAACGCATCCAACATGAAACCGAATTTGCTACGGCTTTCTTCTTCCGTAAGACCAATTGCTTTAAATACTTTTTCTTGTACGTCAGATTGATAAATACGAAGGCTACCGCCACCAATTTCAACGCCATTTAATACCATGTCATAGGCAATGGCTTTAACAGCTGCTGGATTGGACTCTAATTTATCCATATCTTCTTCACGAGGCGATGTGAATGGATGATGCATCGCTACATAGCGTTTTTCTTCTTCATCATACTCAAACATAGGGAAGTCGGTTACCCAAGTAAAGGCTAATTTATCTTCATCAATAAGGTTCATACGGCGACCCATTTCAAGGCGAAGTTCGCCTAAGGCTTTCGCTACAACCGCTGGTTTATCAGCAATCATAAGCACCAAGTCACCTGGTTTAGCGGCCATTTTTTCACCAATCGCACGAATTGTATCTTCCCCTAAGAACTTCATAATCTGGGATTTAATTGTCCCATCTTCGTTGAAGCAAGCCCAAGCAAGACCTTTAGCCCCATATTGGTTTACATAAGTTACTAAATCATCCAATTCACGACGTGGAATCCCTGCATCGCCAGGTACTACAATCCCTTTTACAACGCCACCATTGTCGATAACCGAACGGAATACTTTAAATTCAGTAGTTCGTACTAAATCAGTAACATCGGTAAATTCCATGCCAAAGCGTAAATCTGGTTTATCAGAACCATATTTATCCATAGCTTCGTCCCAAGTGATACGAGGCATTGGTACTGGCACATCAATATCCATAGCTACTTTAAAGACATGTTTAATTAAGCCTTCTAAGGTAGCTAAAATTTGTTCCTGATCGATAAAGCTCATTTCTAAGTCAAGCTGCGTAAATTCAGGTTGACGGTCTGCACGCAAATCTTCATCACGGAAGCAACGAGCAATTTGGAAATATTTTTCATAACCAGCTACCATCAAGATTTGTTTAAAAATCTGTGGAGACTGTGGCAACGCATAGAAAGTACCTGCATTAACACGGGACGGTACTAAATAGTCACGTGCCCCTTCTGGTGTGCTCTTAGTAAGCATTGGGGTTTCGATTTCAAGAAAATCACGAGAATCGAGGAAGTCACGCATTGCTTTAGTTACACGGTGACGCAAAATTAAATTGCGTTGCATTTCAGGACGGCGAAGGTCCAAATAACGGTATTTTAAACGAATGTTTTCATCTACATCAATATTATCTTGAATATAGAATGGTGGTGTTTTGGATGCATTTAATACACGAAGCTCTTCGCAATACATTTCATAACGACCAGTTGCTAAATTTGGATTGATAGCGTCTGCATCGCGTTCAGTAATTTTACCACGCACGCAAAGTACATATTCACTACGTACATCTTCTGCTTTGTGGAATGATTCTAAATTATGATCTGGTGATGCTACAATCTGGACTACCCCAGAGCGGTCACGCAAATCAATAAAGATTAACCCGCCATGGTCACGACGGCGTTCTACCCAACCACAAAGAACAACCTCCTTACCTACTTGTTCTTCGCTGATAGTACCGCAACCATGGGTACGGTGCAATCCCTTCATTGTTTCCATTATTGTCATCCTTTCACTAGTGAAGTTACTCGTGCCACTACTTCAGATAATGCCACGGTTTCTTGCTCGCTGCTTTCCATATCACGAATAATGGCTTCGCCACGAGCTAATTCGTCATCACCCACTATAATAACACATTTTGCATTAATTTTGTTAGCATGTTTTAACTGACTTTTCATGCTCTTCCCTTCGCCATCCATGGCAGCCTTAATATATGCCTGACGAAGTGTGTTGACCATTTTAAAACCAGCTACTTGAGCCGCCTCACCTAAAGCCACTACGAATACCGATGGATCCACAGTTTCTTCTGGCAATAAGCCTTGTTTCTCAAGAGCCAATAACAAGCGTTCAATCCCCATAGCAAAGCCAACGGCTGGTGTATGAGGACCATCTAGTTCTTCTACGAGTCCATCATAACGGCCACCGCCAGCTACGGCACTTTGAGAACCTAATGGGGCATACTGCACTTCAAAAGCTGTTTTAGTATAGTAATCTAAACCACGTACTAAGCGAGGATTTACGACATAATTTACATCCGCAGCGGTTAAGAATTTTTGTAATTGTGTAAAGTGATCAGAACATTCTTCACAAAGATTTTCATGAATTTCAGGAGCTCCTACAGATAAGGCTTTACAAGTTTCTTCCTTACAATCCAAAATACGCAATGGATTTTTGTATAAACGAGATTGGCAATCTTCACAGAGCTGCTCTTTCTTTGGTTCAAAGAAAGCAATTAATTTCTCACGATACGCTGGCCGACAATTCGGACAACCTACCGAATTGACCTGTACACTTAAATCCTGCAAACCGAAGTCTTTAAATAGCTGTAATACCATCAAAATAACTTCCGCATCGGTAGCAGGCGCTTGTGTACCAAGCACTTCCACACCAAATTGGTGGAACTGACGATAGCGACCAGCTTGTGGTTTATCGTGGCGAAACATAGGCCCAATGTAGAACCATTTTGTTAAATTTTCTTGCCCATATACTTTATTTTCTAAGTAAGCACGAACAGCCGACGCTGTGTTTTCAGGACGCAATGTATAGGTTTGCTCTTTTTTATCCCCTGTAGGGAATGAATACATTTCTTTTTGTACTACGTCAGTCGTTTCACCAATACCACGTAAAAAGAGGCCTGTTTCTTCAAAAATCGGCGTACGCACTTCATCAAAGCCATAAGCTTTACAAATGCGACGAATTCGATCTTCAACATAGCGCCAATTGCCTATCACATTAGGCAACAAGTCCTGTGTGCCCCGTGGCTTTTGAATTCCCATGATTATCCCTCCCAAAATTGTTTACATAATTGACTTCGTTTACCCAGTAATGTATCCATAGTATCAATGTATACGGATACATCTTTTGGCATATGTTGTTGTAACTGTCGATATTCAGGGGCTCGCATCCATTTGGAAGAGCTTCCTGGTCCTACCGACAAAATACTCTGCCGTTCTTCCATGATTCGAATATTATATTCACACACATGACCAGGCAAGGTATAGCCAATATTCTCAGTTTGACTCGTCATATATTGTTGACGATACACATAATACGGTACATAACCAGCGGCTTCCAAGCGCTCTTTACAATACGCTACCATAGCCTGTACCGCCTTTTCCTCAGGCATAGCTTCACGACCAACCCCCTCATATAAGGGACTGCCTCGCTTTAACGCCAATGTATGAATTGTAACATTTTCAGGCATAGCCTGACAAACATAATCCATATTTTCTATCATATGCACTTCTTGCTGATATGGCAAACCAGCAATAAAGTCCATATTTACCTGAAACGGCGTATGCAGGCGAACATATTCATATAAATCCTTAATAGCCTGTGCCGTATGGCCCCGGCCGATGGCTTTTAAAATAGAATCCTGCATACTTTGCGGATTAATACTAATGCGATTAACCCCTTGTCGCGCCATAGTTTGCAATTTATAAGGTGTTACCGAGTCTGGTCGCCCTGCTTCCACCGTAAATTCTAAGGCTTCCGCAGTGCGACTATACGCTAGCAGTTTAGCTAAGGCGGTAATTACCGCTTCAAAATCAGCCTCACCTAAACTCGTAGGTGTACCACCACCTACATAGAGCGTAGCTAACTGTAAGTGATACGTGGCTAAGAGGCTTTGCAAATGCTCACTATCGGCTACAAAGGCCTCTACAAATTGAGGTACTCGCTTATAATCTTGAAGAAGCCCATACGGAAAGGAGCAATAGGTGCAGTGCGTTTGGCAGAACGGGATCCCACCATACACACTGACTAAGCGATCGCTATCAGCTGACGGTACTACATAAGGTCGTTGTAAGCCAGTCACTTGCGCTAATAACGACAGCTTAGGCTCCGTTACTTCATATTGGGTACGCAAACGTTCTACCGCCGCTTCAGCAGAGCCTAATTGGTCCCACAACTTATGGAACAACTTCGTCGGCCGAACACCTACTAAAGTGCCCCAATCCCCTAAAGGCGCTAACCCCTGATGAGTCCGCAAAAGGCGGAGTAGCTGCCCACCAATGTGCAAACGCCCTTCATTCGTAAGAGAACCTGTAAAGGTAGCTTGTAGCGTACCGTTCTCATAAACCGCTAAGCTATACTGTGTAGCCTGTTCCTCTCCTACTAATAGCCAGGTAGACCCTTCCTTATATGTCGTTAATCCAGCAGCGCCACAATAATGGGCGACCACACTACCTAGCGGTAATGGCCCGCGATAGGAATATGTTAACTTATTCACCTTTTTGAGCAGCCTCAGCTTCCTCTTCCGCTTTCATTTTTTCTTGGCAATCGCCACAATAGCCATATACTTTTAACTGATGATCGATAGTTTTAAAATTAAGTTTTTTAGCAATAATCGATTCTAAGGTTTCTAACATATCATCTTCAAATTCTTTAACGCAACCACATTTCACACAAATTAAATGATGATGGAAATGAGCAAATTCTTCATCATTTAACTCATAACGATTACGGCCATCGCCAAAATCTAAGCGTTTCAACAAATCAAGTTCTGTAAACAAATCTAAGGTACGATAAATAGTAGCTAACCCAATATCTGGAGCGACTGCTTTTACCAATACATACACATCTTCAGCACAAAGATGTTTTTCTTCAGCATCAATAAAGGCTTGAAGAATTGTTTGACGTTGCGTCGTCAATTTATACTTTTTGTCTTTGATACGTTCTTTTAATTTTTCTAATGTCGTGTTCATACGTTCCCATCCTTTTTGTAAAACGAATTAAAATACCAAAGCTTTGTAAGCACAATTTGTAACATTGCTGTAAGTGGCACCGCTGTCATCATGCCAATGATACCGTAAAAATAACCACCTACAAAAATGACGGTTAATATAACTAACGGATGCAGTTTAATTACATGCCCCATTATTTTAGGCATAACAATCTGTCCGTCAATTAACTGAATAATAGCATAGGTAATCACTACTTTGATTACTAAGGCAGGACCTACTAAAGAGGCCAATACAATAGCTGGCACAGCACTCACAATAGGACCAATAATTGGAATCCATTCCGCAATAGCCGCTAATAAAGCCAATACTAAGGGATATGGTAAATCATATATGTATGTGACAATCAACGTAATGCAAAACATATTAGTTGCTAGTACAAGTTGCCCGCGCAAATAACCACCCATGGTGCGGTGAATTTGATTGACCACATCTAATAAATACCGATTATGAGGCGGTGCAAAAATAGATAAGACCTTAGTTTTTAAACGTCGACCATCCTTTAACAAATAGAAGGTCATAATCGGTACTAAGAGAAACTCTAGCATAGTGGTAGCAATGGAGAAAATAGCAAAAATACCACGCTGCGCTAGCTCTACACCATACGCACTAATACGGGCTAAGGTGTTCATTACAATCGCATCCACTTGCGGTGGCAAGGCTACCCATTGACCAGCCGTAAGATTTTGCCACAATACAATCAATTGCGAAATTAAATACGGTAAGTTATTTAATAAGCGTGTAAATTCTACAATAAAAGGTAAAATAATAAATTGAATAACTAAGGCCGCTACTAAGACTACCAATAAAAAAGCTGGCAAAATAGCGAGCCACCGTGGAAACCACGTATAGCCTAATCGATGTCGCATATAATCTTGAATGCCATTGACAATGGGCAATAAGATTAACGCAAAAATAAACGATACAATCAAGGGCCAAAGTACAGGAATGATAGCCCATAAAAAGATGGCCGCCAGTACAATCAACACCACGCGTAACCAATACTGGGTTGATTTCTTAAACATACCTACTCACCGCCTAACGAACAAAGGGATTATAGGTTTTTTCATGGCCTATCGTCGTTTCAGGGCCATGACCGGGATACACAACCGTTTTCTCAGGCAGTGCATAGAGCTTTGTTTTAATAGCCTCAATTAAATCCTCATAGCTACTACGAGGAAAATCTGTACGGCCAATAGACTCTTGAAATAAAGTATCACCTGCTAATAATAAGCCTTCCCCATAATAGCAGACACCCCCGGGCGTGTGGCCTGGCGTTTCAATAACCGTAAACTGATGGTCACCTAAGGAAATAACGTCCTCTGCCTTCACTAACTGAATATCTCCATGCACCTGTACATTAAGGCCCATAGCACTACTTAAATTTAAGTCGCTATTAGTAAGAAACTCTTTATCACCACTATGAATGTACACAGGCACCTTAAAGGCATCAACTACGTCCTGCACGCCACCAATATGGTCACCATGACCATGAGTCAAAAGCACCGCTTGGGGTACTAAACCTTTATCCTTAAGTAAGGCTACCAATTGCGCCCCATCACCACCGGGATCGACCACAAGACAATGATGAGTCGCTTCCTCTTCTAAAATATAACAATTCGTACCTAATGGCCCTAAGGGCATACGATATAATTTCATGGGCATCACTCTCCAAAATCTCTGTAAAGAACTATAGTAGTTCCTACTTATAAGATAAAACAGACTAACTCGTTATAAAGCCTTATTAAAACTGCTTTTGACTATCTAATAAAATGGTTACTGGTCCGTCATTTACTAAGGATACCATCATATGCGTTTGAAATTGCCCCGTTCCAACAGTAACGCCCAAAGCCTGACAGCGCTTAATAAACACTTCATACAAAGCTTCGGCCTCGGCAGGCGCTGCCGCTTGATCAAAGCCAGGGCGACGCCCCTTACGCACATCACCATACAAAGTAAACTGCGATACGGCTAATAATTGACCACCTACATCTAAGAGAGATAGATTCATCTTCTCTGCTTCATCTTCAAAAATACGAAGATTAACAATTTTTTCCGCCAAATAGTTAGCATCTGCTTCTGTATCGCCCTTACCTACCCCTAATAAGACAAGTAAGCCTGTCGTAATAGCCCCCACTTTAGTGTCAGCCACCGTGACCGACGCTTCGCTCACCCGTTGTACTACAGCTCTCATTAACTGCCTCCATTAGCACGCTGCACCGTATATACATCACGGATACGGCGTATCTTCGTCATAACAAAATCTAATTCTGAAACGTCGCGAATTTCAATAACTAAGCTAATATTGGCATTCTTCGTATCATCCACTTTAGCATTAATATTTACAATGTTGATTTTCATTTCAGATAAACAAGCCATAATTTCCATGAGCATACCCCCACGGTCATAGGCCGTAATATCAATAGCAACATGGAAGTTTTCCCGTGTACCTACATCCCAGGATACTTCAATCATACGATCCACATCTTCTGGGGTATGGCCAATATTGGGGCAATCAGCACGATGCACCGATACACCACGACCACGAGTAATATAGCCTACCACTTCATCGCCTGGTACCGGATTACAACAACGAGCCATACGGACCATAACATCCGGTTCCCCATTGACGAGAATACCGGTACTGCTCTTACGCCGCACTGGTTCGTGAGTCCGCAATTTCTCAAGTAAGGCCATGGTATCGCGCCGATTATCTTCCTTCGCTAAATCCCGTTTATATAAATCAACGAAGCGAAGTAATACGGAATTTACGGGAATACCACCATAGCCCACGGCCGATAATAGCTCCGTGTCACTGCCAGCATTTAGAGCCTTCGCAATTTGATCTAATCGCCCTGGTTTATTAAGCTCTTTCCAATCGTAATTTAAGCGCCGAGCCTCTTTTTCCAGTAACTCCCGCCCTTTAACGACATTCTCTTCTTTATTTTCTTTCTTAAACCAATTGCGAATCTTACTCTTACTTTCCGTCGAGCCCACAATATTCAGCCAATCTAAACTTGGTTTGCCATTTTTTGACGTAATAATATCAACAATATCGCCATTTTGTAAGGTATAATCTAAAGATACAATTTTGCCGTTTACTTTAGCCCCTACACAGCGATGGCCCACATCGGTATGAATGCGATAGGCAAAGTCTAAAGGGACAGCCCCTTTTGGTAATTTTAAAACATCACCGCGCGGTGTAAATACAAAGACTTCCCCAGAAAATACATCTAGTTTTAAGGCATTTACCAATTCTTTAGGATTACTTGAATCCTGCCATTCGAGTACTTGACGAAGCCAACCCACTTTCTGATCAAAATCCTTATCGCCATTCTTAGCCCCTTCTTTATAGCGCCAATGAGCGGCTACCCCATATTCTGAAACGCGGTGCATATCCCATGTGCGAATTTGAATTTCCACTGAATGGCCCATAGTGCCAATAATCGTAGTATGCAAGGATTGATACATATTAGATTTAGGCATAGCAATATAATCTTTGAAACGATATGGTAATGGTTTCCACAAATTATGAACAATGCCTAGTACTGCATAGCAATCAGGAATCGTGTCTACAATAACGCGCACGGCGTATAAATCGTAAATTTGCGACAAATCACGATTATCCTTTTTCATTTTTTTATAAATACTATAAAAATGCTTAGGTCGGCCTTTTACATCAGCTTTAATATTCGCATCAGCAAGGGCCTTCTTTAGCTGTTCCATCGTATCATTAACAATTTCTTCGCGCACATGCCGTTTCTCTTGCATTTGCTCTACTAAATCATAATATTTATCAGGCTCTAAATAACGGAACGATAAGTCTTCCAGTTCCCATTTAATATTAAAAATACCTAAACGATGCGCTAAAGGGGCAAAAATTTCTAGCGTTTCTTGGGCAATCCGCTTTTGTTTATCACTGCGCATGTGCTTTAGCGTACGCATATTATGCAATCTATCGCCTAACTTTATAACCACAACGCGCACATCTTTAGCCATAGCTAAAATCATTTTACGATAATTTTCTAATTGCTGGTCCTCCTTCGTGTGGTATTGGAACTGATTTAACTTAGTTACACCATCCACTAAAAAGGCCACATCTTTACCAAAAGCGTCTTCAATTTGCTCTAAGGTAACCTCCGTATCTTCCACTACATCGTGAAGCAATGCAGCAATAACAGTGGTCGCATCAATTTGTAAATTCGCTAAAATGGTAGCCACTGCCAGCGGATGTAAAATATAAGGCTCACCAGAGGCCCGTTTCTGCGGTGCATGCGCTTTATCCGCCATTTCAAAAGCGCGCATAATCTGCTCACAATCCGCTTCATCCAAATAGGCTCTTACAATCTCCATAAGGTGGGCTAATTCAACTTCTTTATTAAACGTCGGCATATCCACCAGCGCTTTGCCTTCTTCATTTTCTAACATATCTCCCACCTCCTTAGGCACTATATTTTAAAAACGTCAGCGACGTAATCAATTCTAATTTTTCCTTTACATGACACCAACGGTATAAGGCCATCCCTTCTTCCGTCGTTTCTTCTTGTAAAATTCCTAACTCTTTAAATACATCCAAGGCTAACATAGCCTCTTTATCGGTTTGATTCTGCGGATGCCGATGTAATACTTCTGATTCCACAATGTAACGCGGTGCTGTAGCACTGCGGAATACACCACGAACAATTACATACATTTCCCGCAAGCCTTCCGTCGTCAATTGTGCCCGCTGTTCTCCTAAGAGAGCTAAATCTTGCACCATTAATTGTGGGGAAACGCGCCCTTGCCACTCATTTTTTTGTAATGCAAAGGCCACCTTAATTTGTTCATCTGGAAAAACTTCGCGATGATACTCAGCGCCATGCCATATAATAGCATCCAAAGGGCCTACTTGAGACTGTAAAATAATTTTACAGTGATTTTTCTGCTGCCCTAATAAGAACACATCTTGCACGGCAATAGGATTAATGGCAAATACAGGTGTACTATTTCCCATGCCATAAGGCTCTAAGGTTTCAATTTGATCAACTAGCTCGACAGTCACTTCCGCCGGTTCTAACGGTGTATCAATGTCAATAATAGGCACATAATCTTCCGTCGTTAAATGCTGTTCACAATATTCAGTTAACCGCTGCCGTAAAGCAGGAATATTTTCAGCAGCAATGCTAAAGCCGGCGGCCTGTTTATGACCACCAAATTGTAATAACAAATCTTCCGCCGATTTTAATGCTTCATAAATATTACAATTCTCAATACTACGACAAGACCCTTTACCAATACCATCATGAATGCTAATAACTAAGGTTGGTCGATAAAACTCTTCCACCAAACGGGAGGCCACAATCCCAATAACCCCAGGGTGCCATCCCTCGCCAGCTACGACAATGACTTTTGAAGCCTCTTCTGCTTGATTAATTACATCTAAACGAGCCTCTTCATGGATACCTCGTTCAATAAGCTGTCGTTCTTGATTCGTCGCTTGTAGCTCCTCTGCTATACAATTAGCCGTTGTTTGATCAGTGGTAATCAATAATTCCACGGCTCGTGTAGCATGCGTAACACGGCCCGCTGCATTCAGCCGAGGGGCCAAGGTAAAACCAATATGACCAGTCGTCAATTTTCGGCCACCTAAGCCAGCCACTTCAACTAAAGCTGCAATCCCTATATTAGGCGATTCCGTCATCTTTTTAAGACCTTCTCGCACAATGATTCTATTTTCACCCACTAAGGGCACCACATCCGCCACTGTACCTAAGGCCACAATGTCTAAATCATCTAAATACGCTTCACCCGTACGTTCGCGCCAAATAGCTTGGCATAATTTAAATGCTACCCCTACGCCAGATAAATTCTTATCACTATAGGAACAACCTGGTTGTTTATGATTAATAACCGCCGCGGCTCGTGGAATATCTGGCGGTGCTGTATGGTGGTCAGTAATAATCATTGTCAAACGGTGGCGCACCGCTTCCACAATATCATACGAACTAATCCCACAGTCTACCGTTATAACAAGCTCCGTCCCCTGCTCTATAATATGCTCTAACGCCTCCGCATTAAGCCCATATCCTTCACTTTGTCGTTCTGGTATATAATAACTCACATTCGCGCCACAACGTGTTAAAAAGCGATACATTAAGGAAGTGGCCGTAATGCCATCTACATCATAATCGCCATATACAACAATGCGTTGTTGTTCCTCAATGGTTGTTTGAATTAAAGGCACCGCTTCAGCCATGCCTTTTAAATCGTAAGGATCTAATAAATCATTCACTGTGCCATATAAAAAGTCCTGTCCAGCTGCTACTGTATCGATGCCCCGATTTACTAATAACTTAGCCACTACAGGGTATACCCCGAGATGACGAACCAAGGCCTGTTCCGCTTGTTCATCACCTGACGCTAAGCGCCATCGTTTTGCTTTACTCTGTCTCATATCTATCTCGTCTCACTTATATATTCAGGTATCGAATTTCAATCTCAATATTAAAAATCCTATTGTTACAATAGTGTATTATCATTCTCAATATATTTTATTATACATCATTTATCGATTAAATTAAACTCTTTTCTATTCTTTTTCTCAATAAGACGCATTCAAAAAAGTAAAAAAGAATGAGTGATTATCAATTTATAACCACTCATTCTGCGTTAATCAAGGTGTATTTAAAAGCAATTTTTAGCAATAATTCTTGCACGTAATTTTTAAAGCCAAACTATTAGAAACGGAAATCTCGTTCCCCATGTTCCATTTGCTTAATATAGTTAGTAGATGCTTCTTTAACTTTTTCATTTTTAATCTTATGAAGTTGTTCTTCAATTACCGCTTCACCAGTTGCTTTCGTTTCATCCGATGCATAATCGAGCAAATACTCATTAAGCGTCATCAAAGCATTTGGCTGGCAACAATTATGAATCTGACCACTCTTCGCCAAAGCCATGAAACGGTCACCGGTACGGCCAGCGCGATAACAAGCCGTACAGAAGCTTGGTACATAGCCCAATTCTAACAACCAATCCACAATTTCATCCAAACTACGACGATCGCTCGTATCAAATTGTGCCGAATTATCTTCTGGTAATTCTTCTTCTTTATAGCCCCCTACACTCGTACGGGAACCACCACTAATTTGGGAAATACCAAGAGCCAACCCACGTTCACGCATACGTTGACTTTCACGGGTAGACATAATCATCCCAGTATATGGTGTAGAAACACGAATTAAAGCAACAATTTTTTCAAAAATATCGTCAGGTACAGCATTACTGAAATCATCTACATCAATATCATCAGCTGGGCAAATACGAGGTACACTAATCGTATGTGGCCCTACGCCAAATACGGCTTCTAAATGTTCAGCATGCATCAACAAGCCAACAAAATCATAACGATAGTGTTCAAGACCATATAATACGCCAATCCCTACATCATCAATGCCACCTTTCATAGCGCGGTCCATAGCTTCTGTATGGTACGCATAATTGCTCTTAGGGCCATGTGGATGAAGGGCTTCATAGTTTTCTTTATTATACGTTTCCTGGAACAAAGTGTAGGTACCAATACCGGCTTCATGGAGTTTTTTATAATCTTCCACTTCACAAGCAGCAATATTTACATTAACACGGCGAATTTCACCATTTTTGTTTTTAATGCTGTAAATAGTATTAATACATTCTAAAATGTATTCCAATGGGTTATTAACAGGATCTTCACCAGATTCAATAACAATGCGTTTATGCCCCATAGCTTCTAAGGCCAATACTTCTTCACGCACTTGTTCTTGGGTTAACTTCTTACGTGAAATGTGACGATTTTTAGCATGGTATGGACAATATACACAACCATTTACGCAATAGTTAGACAAATATAAAGGGGCAAATAAAACGATGCGATCCCCATAAATTTTCTGTTTAATTTCTTTTGCCAAAGCAAATAGTTTTTCTTTATACTCAGGCAATGGACATTCCAATAAGACAGCGGCTTCACGGTGGTTAAGACCATTATAAGTGGCTGCTTTAGCCAAGATTTGATCGAGCAACTCTCGGTTTTCCTTATTGGCCTCAGCATATGCTAAGGTATCTAAAATCTCTTCGTGATTAATAAACTCTTCCGCCTTGGAGGATTTTACATCATACATATTGATCTCCTTTACTCTACCATAGCGAAGCCCTGTGCGCTCGCCTTTCCCTAATATGAGCTACAATAACCATCTACACTTTGATAGTTTATTCAGGTTTAGCATACTACTTATGCACTTTGCTTCTACTATATTGAATCTCTTGAATATGTATTAATTATACACCTTTTCTCCACTTTTGGAAACACTGTGGCAGAGTAATAAGCTTAGTTTTGTCATTATTTAAATTCCATTCTATTATTCAGAATACGAATAATATTATATTTTTAATATATTTATATTCCGTATCAAATTTGAAGAAGCCTAGCTATTTTTGCTTCCTACGAGTCAAGCTCTGAAGGTCGCTACAAATAGCTAGGCTTCTTTAAATTATCCAATCCAAATAGAAATTTTATCAAAATCACTATATAAATTCGTATTCTGAATATCGTCATATTATACATCAATGACAAAACTAAGCTATTACCATTTCAAACTTTGTCTTAAAAGTGGAGAAAGGGTGGCATAATTTTGTGGTGGTGATGAAAAAAATCCCTATTAACTGATGACTCAGTTAATAGGGATTCATATTTACTTACGCTTCTACTGGGTATACGCTAACTTTACGGTTATAACGACCAGCACGTTCGAAAGCAACTTTACCAGGAACTAACGCGAATAAAGTATCGTCTTTGCCAATACCTACATTAGTGCCAGGATGGAAATGAGTACCACGTTGACGAACGATGATGTTACCGCTTTTTACAACGGAACCATCATGGCATTTAACGCCAAGACGTTTGGATTCGCTATCGCGACCATTACGTGTACTGGATACACCTTTCTTATGTGCAAATAATTGCAAATCAAAAGTAAACATTCCGTTCACCTCCTATGTTTCACTCAGTGATACAAAATCACCATATTGTCTAGCTATTTCTTGAAGTCCAAGAACCATAGTAGCCAATATAGCCTGTCCGTTTTCAGTGATGGCCCCTTCTAAAGAAATGGTACATTCACCGGAACGATTGTTATATGTTCCTGCCTGTTGCGCAATATCTTGCAAGCCTAAAATAGCCGTACAAGATAAAACGGATACAGCAGCACAAACAATATCATAGCCATGCTCATCGTACTCAGCATGTCCGCTAATATGACACTTAACAATTTGCTGTGCCTTATTGCGATTGATTTGAATCCGAATCATAGCTTATGCCTGGATGGATTCAATGCGAACTTTTGTGAATGGTTGACGATGACCTTGGCGACGACGATAGTTGGATTTTGCTTTATATTTGAAAACTAAAATCTTCTTCGCTTTACCATGTTCAAGTACTGTACCTGTTACTTTTGCACCGTCCACAAGTGGAGCGCCTACTTTAACATCGCTGTCGTTAACTACAGTTAATACTTCGTCAAACGTTACAGTTTCTTCAGCAGCTGCTTCCAATTTTTCGATAGTAATTACATCGCCTTCAGCAACGCGATATTGTTTACCACCAGTTTTAATGATTGCGTACATTGTGACACCTCCTTGTTTTCGAACTCGCTGAATACGGTATTCTCTCATGCCTGATGGAATGAGGGACATTTACAAACCTCTCCATGCGGCTGCAATAGTTGGGCGTACCCAAACTATGACTAATTTATTTTACATAAAAAAACGCAGTAAGTCAACTACTTACTGCGAGTATTTAACAAGTTATTACGATATGGCCCCTTTTAGAGACTATTATTCATAGCCTAAATAATTTGTAAATGTTGTAACAATATTTTCAACCCAATAAGGATTAATACGACACCACCTACAACTTCAGCCTTACCAGCAAAAATCTTTTTCAGCTGTTGCCCTAAATAAACCCCAGCTAAGGATAAGACAAACGCCACAATCCCAATCAAACTGGTGGCCGCTATAATATTAATATCAAAAAAGGCAAGGGTTAAGCCAATAGCTAACGCATCAATACTAGTAGCTAATGCTAACACCAATACTTCGCGCCAAGTCAAAAGGCTACATATAATTAAGTCGTCCTCGTCGTTTTCTTCTTTTTTACCATTGCGAATCATATTTAGCCCCAAATAAGCTAGCAAACCAAATATAATCCAATGATCATAGGCATCTATTTTCCCTGCTAACTGGGCCCCAATAAGCCAACCAATAATGGGCATAATCATCTGAAATAGGCCAAATAACACCGGCATACCTATTTTCTTTGCAAACTCACGTTCAGATAAACAAGGGCCTTTAGCTACCGCTACCGCAAAGGCATCCATAGCTAAACTGATAGCAATTAAAGCTAATTCCCAAATCGACATATGCGGACATCCTCTCTCAAGATTAGGGTCATTCTACGATATCTACCTCAAACAAAGTTGAAGTGACAACCTATATAAAGTTGAAGTGACAACCTATATATTATATAAAAAAAAGGAAAACTTAGCAACCTAAGTTTTCCTAATTTTCACTAACCGCTAGTAGCGAGTAAGCTTCCCGATTCATGGCCGTTTGCACTTCAAGGCGAATCGATCGTTTACATTCCCCTTCTAGCTGCGCTATAACGGCTTTAGTAAAATAGCGTCCTACTTCTTCATTCACTTCAATGAGTAAATCTGATTTCAAACGCCCCGCTCGATAGAGTTCACGCAAGCGTCTAACAATTTGTAAATAAACCGTTTCAGCTGACAAGAGTTGCCCTGTCCCGCCACATTGCGAACAAGTGTCGAATAAAATGCTTTGCAAGCCTTGCCGTTCCCGCTTTCGCGTCAACTCAACTAAGCCTAACGACGTAATACCACATACTACTGTTTTCACAGGATCCTTGCGAACCAATTCAGTCAAGTAAGTCACTAACGCTTCACGCTGTGCTTTTTTAGGCAAGTCAATAAAATCGCAGACAATAATACCTCCAATATCACGCAAACGCAGTTGGCGCGCAATCATCTGAGCCGCTTCACGATTTACTTCTAAGGCTACCTCGCTAGCCGTTCCAGACCGCCCTGTATAATGACCTGAATTAACATCAATTACTGTCAGTGCCTCTGTCGTATCAATTTTTAAAAAGCCACCAGACGGTAAATCCACCCGTGAATTCAATAGGGTATCTAATTGGCTTTCAATGTGCCATTCTTTAAATACAGGCTCTGCGCCCTCATGGCGTTTCAGCGTAACCGTATCGATTAGCTTAGTCATTTGTAGCAAATCCCGTAAATGCTCATAAGCACTTTCATCATCAACAATAATTTCGCTCACATCACGACTTAAATATTCCCGAATCAAGCGAAACCAAAAGTCAGCATCACTATATAGCTCCGTAGCACCTTTCGCTACTTTATAGCGGTTTTGTAATTGCACCCACGTATTCCAAAGAAATTCCATATCCCCTTGCAAAGCTTCTGGCGAAGCAGTAGCTGCCGCTGTGCGCAAAATAAAACCACAACCACGTGCTAAATAGGGCGCGGCCAGCTGAGCAAGCTTAGCCCGCAGATTATCATCCGTAATCCGCTTAGAAATATGCAAACCATCGGAATAGGGTAAAAGGACCATAAAGCGACCAGCTAAACTGACATCAGCACTAACACGAGCCCCTTTACCCAACATTTCTTCTTTTACTACTTGCACTAATATAGTCTGACCTACATGGAGTTTACCCATAGACTTAGTCTGCTTACCTTGTTTTAGATTCAAATAAGCATTTTGTTTAAGTCCAATGTCAACGAAGGCAGCCGACATGCCAGGCAATACATTACGCACTACCCCTTTATAAATATGGTTAATCGTTTCTTCGCGACTGGGTCGGTGAAACGCCGTGTCAATGAGTTGATTTGCTTCATCTAACACAACCATACGAATTTCTTCGGCCATTACATTGGCTACAATTCGCTTCATGGTAAACTCCTTTCTTTATATAGTAACCGCTAACGGTGAAATTAATTGCCCATCCCGTTCTACCATAATAGCTCGGCGATGAATGGAATACCCGTCCGTAACGGGCCAACCATACTTTTCACGTCCTAATTGCCATACATCGCCTGGTTTCATCGTTCCTTCGGGATAAATCCCAATGCCCATCGTTAAGGTCACTCGATTACCTTCAAGCTTGGCTGTAATAGGCTCTTTTACAAAATGTTTAACATCAATGGTCCGCGTTTTTTTTGGCGTTACCTTTTCATAGGCAATTTCAGTTGCTTCATTAAACGCTTTCAATAAGTCGTCCCAATTAGCCTCTGCAGTCACTGGCCCCGACACTTCATATACCGCATAGTTACAAATAGCCATCAATTTTTTTACCTTATCAGGCATTTCACGACCATCTAATACTTGCAACCCTGGTGGCGCCACTCGATTCAAACGTTCCATAACCTCAGATACTGTCAAATCATCTACAATGTCCATATCTAAGTATTCTACATCTGCTGTAATACCTAACGCCAAGGCTGAGGAGAAACTAATTTTCATATGAGGATTAAACCCTTCTGAATAGGCCATGTTAATAGCAGCGCGTCGAATCATCCGTTCCACCGCTTGTGCATAGTCTAAATGCGATAAAAATCGCATAGCTTCGCCCTTACTTAAGGCCAAACGTAACTTTTTCAACGCGTCCACCCTCCTTATAATCAACAATTGCCGTGTTTAACTCAGGACATACATTACAGCCATTGCATGGCAAACGACGGCAATCCCGTGTTAACGATGCTTCCACGGCACGGTCCCATTCCATTTTTAGATATTTTTTAGACACTGTATCATCCAAATGATCCCAAGGCAATGGCTCATCAAAATCACGGTCGCGACGGGCATAATAATCAGGGTCAATGCCGGTGTTTTTAAAAGCCTGTAACCACGTATCAATGGAGAAAAACTCAGTCCAACCATCAAATTTACAACCTAATTTCCAAGCTTCAATCAAAGTTTTGCTTAAACGGCGATCACCCCGAGCAAATACGGCTTCCATATATCCCGTAGCACCATCATGATAATGATAGGAAATATTGCGATTATTAATTAATGTTTTTAAATACTGCTGTTTACGATGAATTTCTTCTACCGATTGTTGCCCATACCATTGATATGGCGAATGACTTTTTGGCACAAAGAAGGATACACTTACCGTAACTTTACCATTGCGTTTACCCGTAATTTCACGATGTAAATCTAGTACTTTATAGGCCAAATCAGCAATACCAGCCACATCCTCATCAGTTTCCGTCGGCAAGCCCATCATGAAGTACAATTTAACTGTATTCCACCCAGACTTAAACGCATTCGTACAAGCAGCTATTAAATCTTCTTCACTAACCCCTTTATTGATAACATCACGCATACGCTGCGAGCCTGATTCTGGTGCAAAGGTTAACCCACTTTTACGCACTTGTTGTACCTTCTTAGCAATGTCTATGGAAAACGCATCAATACGCAAGGAAGGTAAGCTTACACTTACTTGTTTATCTTTAAATTCTTCCATGAGCATGTCTACTAATTCAGGTAATTTAGAGTAATCAGCGGAGCTTAAAGACATTAAAGAAATTTCATTATACCCTGTATTGGCAATAATTTCTTTAGCTAATTGCACTAATTTTTCAGGGGAACGTTCACGTACAGGGCGGTATAACATACCAGCTTGGCAGAAACGACAACCACGCGTACAGCCACGGAATAATTCTAAAACAGCGCGATCATGGACCACATCAATGTATGGTACTACTGGTTTCGTCGGATAATGACAATTATCCATATCTTCAATAATACGTTTTTGCACAACTGCAGGAGCTTCTTCAGCCAACACTTTCATGCCTTTAAAATCACCAGTAGCCGTATATTGTGGTTCATATAAAGAAGGCACATAGTTGCCTGGAATTTGTGCCATTTTACGCAATAAACCTTCTTTGCCACCAGGGAAACCAGCTGCTTTCTCTTGACGGTATAATTCTACCATCTCTACAATATGCTCTTCTGATTCACCTAAATTAACAATATCTACAAAGTCAGCAATGGGTTCCACATTGTACGCACAAGGACCACCGGCTGTAATCAATGGAAATGACAAGTCACGATCTTTACTATAAAAAGGGATACCACCTAAATCCAACATGTTTAAAATGTTGGTGTAACTCATTTCATATTGTAAGGTAAAGGCTAAAAAATCAAAGTCTTTAACCGGTGTTTTTGTTTCTAAGGAAAATAAAGGAATATCACGCTTACGCATTTCTGCTTCCATGTCATGCCAAGGTGCACACACACGTTCAGCCGCTACATAAGGCAATTCATTCAACAAAGAATATAAAATTTTAATACCTAAATGGCTCATCGCCACTTCGTAAACATCAGGAAAACCAAAACACATGGTAACATCCATGTCTTTGTGATCTTTCACAACGCTATTCCATTCACCGCCAGTATAACGGGCTGGTTTTTGCACATGCTGCAACCAGCTAGCATCTAATTGAACCATAGGACCTCCGATTCAAACGTTATCTTAACATCTAGAACATTCGATATATTTATGTTACAGATTTTTATTATACAATATACGGTTCCCTTCGCCAAATAACAAAATTAAAACATCAATTTTTTACGATGCATGGCAATATTAAGGAGTAAACCTACACTAATCATATTAGTCGTAAGAGCACTAACACCATAACTAATAAATGGCAAAGGAATCCCTGTTACTGGCATAATCCCAGTGGTCATGCCAATATTGACTAATACTTGGAATACAAGCATAGAGCCAATTCCGGTAGCTAATAGCATACCAAAAGTATCATTAGCACTACGAGCAATGACAATACTACGATAAATTAAGCTAAATAACAAAATTAATACAATAACACAGCCTACAAAGCCTAGTTCTTCACCGATTACAGAAAAAATAAAGTCCGTATGATTTTCTGGTAAAAAGTTCAACTGACTTTGGGTACCTTCAAATAGACCTTTGCCCAGAATCATACCAGATCCAATGGCAATTTTAGACTGAATAATATGATAGCCCGCACCAAAAGGATCAATGTTTGGGTTTAAAAATACCAAAATACGTTGCTTTTGATATTCCTTCAACACAAACCAGCCTAATGGGGCTAACACAACCGCTACGCCCACAATAATTTGAACTAAGCGCATTCGAATGCCCCCAACAAAGAGCATGCCACATAGAATGGCTAAGTAAACCAAAGAGGTTCCTAAGTCAGGTTGCTTAAATACTAATAAAGCAGGAATCCCAACAAATAATACTATAGGTACTAAGGAGCGGAACGTATTTAGTTGATTAACTCGGCTCTCCATCATTTTTGCCATACTAATAATCATAAGGAGCTTAGTAAACTCCGATGGTTGAATGGTAATTGGCCCAATTTGAATCCATCGCTGAGCCCCTAATGCCGAAGTACCGATAAACATAACGGCCAAAAGTAATACAATGGTAACGAAATATAAGGGGCGCCCCCATGCGCGTAAGCGCCGATAATCAAACCATTGCATGAGTACCACAATCACTGCATTAATAAAGAAAAATAAAATTTGCTTGCTTACTAAATCTGTAAAATTTAAACCTTCGCGGTTCACATGGGTAGCACTGCCAATAACGACAACCCCTACGCCAATGAGCAAGACTGTACAAATCACGACTGTCCAATCCCATTCGCGCCAGATTTTATGCCACATATATACCTCCTAGCGTAAACGTCCACCACGAGTCCAAAAGCTCGTGAAACGACGTTTTAAGAGGGACCCAAAGCTTAATTTCTTAGGCGGTTCCTCTATTGGTTGTTCTTCCGTTTTAACTACTTCATCGACTGCTTCCAACGTGTCTTCCTCAGTGGCTACCTTAGCCGCGGTCACCCCTGGTTCAGCCACTGCCACCTCACTGTCAGCGGTAGTAGCGGTAACCTTAGTATTGACACTACTAGAAAGGTTCGATTCCCCTTCACTCACTGAAGTCTTATCGATTTCAGAATCACTGTCATCAGTTTCATCGTCCGTGTTAGCAGCCACTAAGGTATTCCAACGAGTCAACACGTCCTCTTCTGCCCAAGCCGTATCAGACTCGATATAATCTAAGAGCGGATCCATCATCGTATCTATGGCCCCATCGCATTCTTCATGAAGCACCCCGGCTTGTGACCAGGTCAAAATATTAGTACTATGAGGTAAAATTGTCCCTATATTTTCAACTTGTAAACTTTGCAAAGCTTCTTCGACAGGTACAGCCGCTTCACTACGCCCTACATTATTCAAGACCAAACCATAGTTAAATAGTCGTTCTTCATGACAAAGTTGCATCACTCGTTGCACAGCCCGCAAGGATACCCACATAGGTTCAGCTACTAATAATAATTGTTCGACCACTCTAAAAATAGCCTCGTTGCCACGACCAATGCCGGCTGGGGCATCAATAATGACATAATCATAGGATTTTGCTATTTTTTTAATTAATTTACCATAGCCTTTACGACCTACATCTTCCCAACGACGACTTTGAGTAGCCGGTAAAAAATCAAATCCTGCCCGCAAAGGTAAAATAGCATTATCTTTATTACAACGTTCTTTCCAAATGTCTATGGCATCAAAGAAAATATCATTTTCCTTGCCTAACACTAAGTCAAGATCGCGCATCCCAAAATCCGCATCGGTAATCAATACACGATGGCCTCGACGATTTAAAGCCGCTCCCATATAAGCGGTTAACGTAGTCTTACCAACGCCACCCTTACCTGACATAATGGCTATAATTTTTCCCATAGCAACTCCTTTCTCCTCAGGTTACTAAAGCCGCTTACGGTGCTTTAGGCCCTGTAACGGTATCCTCTGTTGTATTGGTCATATTATTAGTACTATTAGTCGTATCTCCAGTCGTAGCACTGCTACCTTGACCAGTAGTAGCAGCCCCATTAGTAGTAGCCGTATTGCCGCCATTAACAGCCGTATTAACTGCATTGCCAGCTGGCGTTTTACCTTCATCAATATGGAAATATTCAGCTAATACATCTTTTACGATTGGCCCAGCCGAACCAGCACCAAAACTGCCTTGTTCTACCAGTGCCACCACTACAATGCGTGGTTTATCGTATGGCGCATAGGCTACAAACCAACCATGGTCACGGCCCGTCGCATTTTCAGCAGTCCCTGTTTTACCAGCAATTTCAATAGGCCAGCCTTTAAATAAAGAACCGGCTGTACCGCCTTCAGCCGTTACGTCACGCAAGGCATTGCGAATTAAATCCATCACTGTTTTGGAGACTTGTAACACCCCAATTTTCTTAGGACCAAAAATTTCAGCAGGCGTACCATCACTATTATCAATGCGACTAACTACATAAGGTTGATAACGAATACCACCATTAGCCACCTCTGACATGAGTACAGCCATTTGAATCGGCGTTACCAACGTAAAGGACTGTCCAATCGCGGCATCAAAGGTTTCCCCTAAATACCAATCTTGGTCAAACACTTTCCGTTTATATTCAGGACTTGCTAAATTACCACTAGATTCGCCATATAACTTAATCCCAGTCTTTTCACCAAGACCAAATAATTTAGCAAACCGATCTAATTCTTCAATGCCTACGCGATTGCCCATTTCATAAAAATACACGTTATCTGATTTAGCCAACGCTGTATTAAAATCTAACCAACCTAAGGCTTCACCTTCCGCATTACGCTTATCAATCAACCAGTGGCGGCCACTATCAAAGATCATTTCATTCGGCGTTACTTTCTTTAACTCTAAAGCCGCTGCGCCAGTAACAATCTTAAACGGTGAACCAGGCGGATATTCCCCGGAAATAACTTTATTATCAAAAGGATGATTAGGATCAGTATTCAACTGATTCCATTGCGCCGAGGTAATGCCACGAGCAAACCAGTTAGGATTAAAGCCAGGCGCACTCACCATAGCTAACACGGCCCCTGTATTCGGATCCATAGCTACCACGGCAGCACCGCGAGCTGGTATGCCTTGAGAACGCAACGAAGCTAACTGATCCGCCACGGCTTTTTCAGCGGCTTTTTGTAACGGTAAATCAATTGTTAAATGAATGTCACGACCAGGAATGGTATCTTTACGCCCCACTTCCGCTACAGGCCGGCCAGTGGCATCTACTTCCACTTGCTTGCCCCCGTCAATACCACGCAACACATCATCATACATCTTTTCCAGACCAGACCGACCTAAAATCGTCCCTGGCCCTACCGTCGTTTCAGGATCTTCCGTCTTAATTTCATTTAATTCATCCTCACTCACTTCACCCACATACCCAAAGAGTTGCGAAGCTAAGGAATCATAAGGATAATACCGAAGTGGCTCTACTTCAATAGACACACCTGGCAATTCATGACGATGTTCTTCAATCATAGTCACGCGGTCCATAGTAATATCCGTAGCCAAACGAATCGGTTCATAGCCGCCTTTATGGGCGGCAATCTTACTTTGAATCGTTTCCGGCTTAATATTTAACATCGTAGCCAAACGCTGTAATTCAGCTGGGTCAATATCTTTGCCAGTGGGAACAATCGATACGGTATACGCTGGTCGTGAACCAGCTACAATTTGCCCATTTCGATCGTACATAACCCCACGAGCAGCCGTTACCGATACCATGCGCAAACGGTTACCTTCCGCCTTGGTGTGATAATATTCCCCATCCATAATTTGCAGATAAAATAGGCGAATGACTAAAATGACAAAAATCGCCATAATTATATATGCTAAGGCATCAAAACGGCCTTTTTTATTCTTTTTATATAATGCTTCAAGCACGCCGATGCCTCCTTATCCGTATACTACCAAATGTATTCATCCTTCTCTTCCATATTCCAGAGAATCTCATGAATCATAATACCTAATAGACCATTTAGCCACCATACGGGCCAAATGTGATGCCAAATATAGGTGCCTATCAAAATATCTTCCCTTCCTAACCAGAGCATGCCTATGCGCACTAGCATGTCAACCACAGTAGCTACTGACACCCACGCAAAGGTTACGTACCATTGTTCCTCATACACGCTATGGGACCAAAAGCTAACAATATAAGCTACTGCAATATAAGGGAAAAAGTGCAAACCAAAGGCATTAGAGATTAATATATCATGTACTAAGCCACCTACTATAGCGGCCATTAAACCAATGCGCCGACCTTTAAGCAAAGATAAGACAATAACCCACACTAAAATGAGATTAGGTAGCCACCCTTGTCTAAAAAGTACTGGCAATACATCAGCTTGAATAAGAAACGTAAAAATCCCCATGAGTATATAAATCATAGTCCTCATTGTTTCGTCGCTCCTTTGACCCCTTCCACTTGGTCACGTTGAGTCTGTGGCACTAATTTAGGGGTTAAGCTTGGTTTATCCAATTCCCCTTCACGGGAACGAAGGATAACAAATACTTCTTCTACATTGCGCAAATCAGCGGACAACTGAACAACTGCATTTTTCACAAACCCTTCGGAGTCATTGTCAATGCGGGCTACATGACCTACTAATAGACCTTTCGGATAAATACCACCATACCCAGAGGTAATAAGTGTATCCCCCGTTAAGACGTCACCATCGCGCGCTACATTTACCAATAAAGGCTCATCCGGATTGCTCCCGTTACCTTTCACAATAGAAGCTACGCGCGACTCAGGACGCTGTACAATAACCCCAATAGCAGTCCGCGGGTCAAGTATAGTCTGTACCCGTGCCGAATGGGTGTACACGTCACTAATAAAGCCCACTACACCGCCAGGAATGACCACTGCCATATTTGGCTCAATGCCTTCTTCGCTGCCACGATCAATAGTAAAGGTATTGGTCCACGTCCCTACATCACGAGTTACCACCGCAGCGGCCATCATATCAAACTGCGGATGACTATTCTGAAACGATAATAACTGACGCAGACGCATATTTTCAGCCACCACTTCATCATAAGTGGTTACTTTTTGCTGTAATTGTGCATTTTCTTCACGAATAGCATCCATTTCTTTCGTGCCATTAATAGCTGTATCTAAAACAGCAATACCGGTGTGAATATTCCCTAAAAAACGGGAAGCGCCATAAGTAAATGGCGTTGTAATACGTTCAAACGGTACGGTTACATAGGGAATACTCGTGCGTTGCTTCCAAGCGTAGCCTAAAAGGGCCAAAAACGCACAGCAAAGCCCTACAATAACGATTAACCGTCGTTCTGATGAAAACATTAGGCCCTTCCTTTCCGATTCTTCGAAGCAATAATAAACCGTTCCATACGGGCAAATTCCTTAGACGCTTGGCCTAGCCCAACGGCTACAGCAAAACCAGGCTCTGGCGGCACTTGTACAGGAATGCCCAATTCTTCACTTAAACGTTGCCCTAGGCCTTCCATAAGGGCCGTCGCACCAGTGAGAACCATACCTCGCTCCATAATATCTGCGGCTAATTCCGGTGGTGTTTGTTCCACTACCGCTTTAATCTCATCGACAATACGTTGCAAAGTTTCTTGCATCACTTGATATACTTCCGATTTACGAATTATAATTCGTTTCATAAGGCCATTAGCAATATCACGACCTAAAAAGGATAATTCTGCCTCTTCTTGTGGCGGTAAGGCTGTACCCAATTCTAATTTGATTTCCTCTACCGTTTCTACGGCTACCATAACAGAAAAGGTATTTTTAATATATTGTAAAATACTTTCATTGAAATCATGACCACCAATGCGGGCTGAATGGGCAATTACCTTGCCACCTAAGGACATAACGCCAATATCGGTCGTACCGCCACCAATATCAACAGCCATGCTACCACAGGCTTCAAACACAGGCAAATGACAGCCTAAAGCAGCTGCCACAGGAGCTTCTACTAAATACGCTTCCCGCGCTCCTGCTTGAATAATAGCGTCCGTCATGGCTCGTTTTTCCACATCCGTAATCCCACAAGGTACAGCCATAATAACTCGTGTACGGCCTACTGTGCGGGAGGCTTTATTCATAAAATGTCGCAACATCGTTAACATCACTCGATAATCAACAATGAAGCCATCTCTTAAAGGCCGCATTTCATCGAGCATATCAGGGGTACGCAATAACAACCGTTCCGCATCAGCCCCTACTGCAACAATACCTTCTTGTTTAGTATCGGTGGCAACTAAGGACGGTTCTGATAAAACCACACCCCGTCCTTGCACGTGAATATGCGTATTAACCGTGCCTATATCTATACCTAAGTCTCGCCCTAAGGACGAAAATATACGAATCATTTGTTTAGTCTCCTTACTTAACTCATCTTTTAATTATACTATTGCCAGTAAGGATAAATCAACCAACGGAGTCTGAGTTATTCCATTATAATAACCCTTTTTCACAAAGGCTAGTATAAACGCCATCACCAATAATAATGTGATCTAATACGGGAATTCCCATGACCAAACCAGCTTCCATAAAAACTTTAGTAATATGGACATCTTCTTTACTTGGCGTACAATCGCCAGAAGGATGATTGTGAATTAAAATTAAACTTGCCGCATTGGCCTGTAAAGCTTGGCGGAACACAGTGCGCTGCTCGGCCAAACTTCCAGTAAGCCCACCAATGGAAATGGTATCAATGGTAATTAATTTATTCTTGCAATTCAAAAAAGCGGCACACACATGCTCTTCCTTTTCATATCGCAACCGTTCCATCACATACGTAGCCACCGCTGTCGGATTACTAAAATCTTCATACCGTTGCTTTACTTTCAATTGCCCTAACCGTCGTCCTAATTCAATGGCTGCACATACCGTCACGGCCTTATCACGGCCAATTCCTTTAATGGCTTGTAACCCTTGTACCGTTATTTCATTGAGCCCATAGGCACCATGTTGAACTGAATTTAAAACTTCTCGTGCTAAGTCTAAGACCGACAAACCTCGCCGCCCTGTACGCAATAAAATCGCTAGTAACTCTTCCGTACTCACATTATGTGGCCCTAATTTTAAAAACTTTTCCCTTGGTTGTTGCCACGGTTGCCACTCCCGCACACAACTTGTCATGACTTGTTTCACTATAACCCCTTCTCCCTTACAAAATCTTAACGGCTACCGTCTTTTAATTTACGAGCTACTACCTCAACAGGGAGCCCCACTACATTAGTATACGACCCTTCAATGCCCTTTACTAAATAGGCCCCTTTACCTTGAATCCCATAAGCCCCCGCCTTATCCATAGGTTCACCCGTAGCCACATACGCTTCTATGTCAGCTTCTGTTAAGTCAAAGAAATACACCTTCGTGCACACATGAAATACACTCTGCCCCAATAAGTCACCATTACTATCATAGTGACAAAGAGCTACCCCAGTCACAACTTCATGATAATCACCAGCTAACTCACCCAGCATCGCCTTAGCGCCCTCTACATCATGGGGTTTACCTAACTTATGACCTTTATGCACTACAATGGTATCAGCCCCCAGCACAGTATGAGCATTGCCCTTTGCTTCGGTTGGCAAAACAGCGGCTAACGCTTTGCCTAAGGCTTGTTGTTCCACTAATTCATAGGGTGATTCATATTGTTCATTATGCTCTTCGTAGGTACTCTTTACTACTGTAAACGGAATACCCAATTGATCTAACAATTCCCGTCGACGTGGTGAACCAGATGCTAAATATAATATCATCGTTTATTCTTACCCCCTATCATATGATAAACTACAACGCGCAGTACCCCCAAAGGTACTGCGCGTCTTAATTATATGTCGTTTACACGAATTTGTATTACCAGTTTTTCATTACAAGGCTAGCTGTAATACGTTTTGTATCACGAGCAATCATAATTTCTTCGTTAGTAGGAACTACGAAGATTTTTACTTTAGAGCCTTCTACGCTGATTTCAGTTTCTTTACCACGTACGTTGTTGCGTTCACGGTCAAGACGAGTGCCAAGATATTCAAGGCCATTACAGATAGCATCGCGGTTACCAATACCATTTTCACCGATACCAGCAGTAAATACGATAGCATCTACACCGCCCATAACAGCTGCATACGCACCAATTGTGGAACGAACTTTGTAGTGGAACATATCAAGCGCTAATTGAGCACGTTTGTTGCCTTCTTCAGCAGCTTCTTCAATAACACGGAAGTCATTGGATACGCCAGAAATACCAAGTACGCCAGATTTTTTATTCATAATAGCGTCGATTTCATGGTAAGTCATATCCCATTTATCCATCAAGAAAGGTACGATAGCAGGATCAATGTCGCCACAACGAGTACCCATGATTAAGCCGGATAATGGTGTGAAGCCCATGGATGTGTCAATAGAACGACCCGCTTTAATAGCGGCCACACTAGAACCATTACCAAGGTGACAAGAAATAATGCGCAAGTCACTCATGTGTTTACCCATTAATTCAGCTACACGTTGAGATACATATTTATGGCTAGTACCGTGGAAACCATAACGACGAACACCTAATTCAGTATATGCTTCGTAAGGCAAACCATAAAGGAAAGCTTCCGCTGGCATTGTCTGATGGAATGCAGTGTCGAATACAGCAACTTGTGGAACATTTGGCATAATAGCTTCACAAGCTTCGATACCTTGAATATTTGGTGGGTTATGAAGAGGTGCAATTTTAGCACATTCCTGTAACGCTTCCATAACAGCTGGTGTAATTAATACGGAGTCAGCAAACTTTTCAGCACCATGAACCACACGATGACCTACAGCGTCGATTTCGTCCATAGAAGCAATAACGCCATATTCAGCATCAATTAAGATATCAAGCAAAATTTTAAGTGCTTGTTTGTGGTCCAAAATTGGTTCTACCCGTTCTAATTTTTCAGCATCAGGACGTTTATGAGTGAAGATAGCATCTTCAGCACCGATTTTTTCAAATTGTCCTTTAGCTAATACCGCTTCTTTGTCCATGTCAATAAGCTGGTATTTTAAGGAAGAACTACCACAGTTTACTACTAAAACATTCATTACTTATCCCTCTTTCTTAGTAATTTGAATTTTGCCTACCACAAGGTCAGAAATCTGAGCACCCATAGTGCTATCGATTGGGTACTGATAGGTTATATTCCACAATACACCCTTATCTACAAACGTGTATTGAAAGAAACGAATCTTTGCTTTGTCAGACATTAGCGTTGCATCAGCTGTAAACGCTGAAACGCCATCAACCGTCTTCGTAGCCTCAGACCAAGTTAGGCTTTTTCCAAAGCTTTTTTCAAAAAATTGCTTAGCTTCCGCTCCATACGCTTGCGCTGTTGGTAACGGCTGCCCCACTTTCGGCGTAACCGCTTCAATGGATACTAAAAAATTCTTATCCGCTCCTAAGTAAGTAGTCACTGGATAGCCAAGCGCATTTTGTATCGTATTAGGTTGCACCCCAATATCATAGGGAAGGGCTACCGTAATCTCTGAAGCACCGGCTTTAATCACTTTGTGACCAAAACTATAGGAATCTAATGCATTATCACTGCCACAGCCGCTCATAACGAGAACCATAAGAGCCATAAGACATACAGTGAACCATTTCTTCATACTATCCCTCGATTCAGTTTGTCTGTACAAGTAATCACGTACGCTTAAATTATACCATTCTTTCTCAATCCTTGCACCTCTCTTTTTACACATATTCACTATTAATTTTACACATAATAATACAAAATCAATGGTCCCTCGCTGGACAACAGTTATTATATGCTATAATAAGCATACAATAACTTGTAAATACAATGTTTTGACATTTACATCTTCAACAACACATGTCTTATAACTTATAACTTATAACCTATTCCCTAAGTCACATTCACTATAACCTATTCTTAAGACACATCATTTAAAGGAGATTCCTATGAACTGTATCGGCATCGTAGCTGAATATAATCCCTTTCACATCGGCCACGCCCATCAATTGCAACAACTACGCCAAGCACATCCAGATGCTCTAATCATCATTGCTATGAGTGGCTCCTTTGTGCAACGTGGTGAACCAGCCATCTTTAATAAATTCATTCGAGCCCGCTGGGCGCTCCTCAATGGGGCTGATGCAGTTATTGAACTACCTACCATCTATGCTACGGCTAATGCGGAGCGCTTTGCAGCTGGTGCCATTCGCCTCTTAGCCGCTGTTGGCGTCAATGCGATTTCCTTTGGTAGTGAAACCACTGATCTAAAAGCTTTACAACAACTAGCCCAACTAAGTGAATCTCCCATAGTGCAAGACCATTGTCAAAAGTTACTAAAAAAAGGGCTTTTCTATGGCGCCGCCTTACGCCAAGCCTTAGCGCTGGAAGCACCTCAATTAGAAGCCCTATTACAGCAACCTAATGCCCTTTTAGGCATTGAGTATATACGAACTAACCAAGCCTATAACTTACATCTCAACTTATATCCGGTGAAGCGCGAGGGGCAACACCATAGTCAAGATCTCACTAGCCCTTGGCCATCTGGTTCTGCTTTGCGCAACTATTTATATAATAGCTATCCTCAAAACAGGCTAACGAATACGACTCACCCCTTAACATCTTTTGTGCCCGCCACACTCCTACCGGCCTATGAAAGCCTCTTAAATCACAACGAATTAGTCAATCCTAGTCGCTATCAGGATTATATTCTGTACGAAAGTCGTCAACACACGGCCAAGCAACTACAAAGGCTTTGTGATTTTAAAGAAGGCCTAGAAAATCGTTGGATCAAAGCAAGCCAAGCCCCTACCTGGCACGAAGCTCGTGAAATGTTAAAATCCAAACGCTATTCCTATGCTCGTTTGCAACGCATGGCGTGCTATACAGTCCTTGCTATTTCGCAACACTTGCAAGACATGGCCCATCAGCACGGTCCTTCTTATGCGCGCTTATTAGGTTTCACGGAAAAGGCCCGACCTTGGTTACAGCAAAAGAATTTTACAATTCCTATGGTACAAAAGTGGGCTCCTTTCCTAAAAGAAACCCAAGGTTTAGCCAAAGACCTAGCTATACTAGATATGCGGGCTACCGATATACAGCAACTATGTATGGAAGCACCCCAAGCACGCCAAGGTGGCCTAGATTATACCTTCACCCCTTGGTATATTCCCGAAAATAAAAAAGAATAAAAAAGAAAGAACCTCACTCTACAAACGGCATTGGCTCAAACGTACAAAATACGTAACAACCAAGCCCTTATATAGATGAGGTTCTTTTCTTCTATAAAAGACTATTACAGAAAAAGCTATCAAAAAGACTATTAAAGAAAAGACTATCAAAGAAGCCTTTGGGATTATCGAACAAAACTTATTGTGAGATAGTCACACTGTCTTCCCCATCTTGTTCTTTTACATTAACACGCACTGTTTCCATATGAGACGTAGGAATATTTTTTCCCACATAATCGGCCCGAATCGGTAATTCACGATGACCACGATCCACTAATACAGCTAATTGAATAGCCCGTGGGCGTCCTACTTCCATAAGCGCATTCAAAGCAGACCGAATGGTTCGCCCCGTATATAACACATCATCCACTAAAATAACTAATTTCCCCGTTGTATCTATTGTAAACGGCGGTCCTTCTTTCCCTTTAGTCGAACGATCATCACGATACATAGCTACATTAATGGTGGCTACTTCAATATGCACGCCTTCAATGGCTTCAATTTGAGCCTGCAACCGCTGAGCTAAATAAATCCCACGCCGCTCAATACCCAAAATCAACGCATTCTCTAACCCTTTATTTCGTTCTAATATTTCATGACTAATGCGACGAATGGCACGCATCATAGCTTGCTCATCCATAAGAATCCGTTTTTCTTCCATAGCTAGCTCCTTATACATTATGAGTTTTGGCATACTCAAGACAAGCTAAAAAGTCTTCTGGCAAAGGTGCCTCAAAATGTAAAGCCTTACCCGTAATAGGATGTTTTACATCTAAACTATAAGAATGCAAAGCTTGTCCTTCAATAGGAAACTCCATTTTACGATACCCATAAAATGGATCATTTACCACAGGATGACCAATATGAGCAAAATGAACACGAATTTGATGCGTTCGCCCTGTTTCAAGCACACATTCTACTAAAGTATGTTTGCCATACCGTTCTAGCACTTTGAAATGAGTGACCGCTTCTTTACTATTTTCAAATACAACGGCCATCTTCATCCGGTCTTTCGGATGACGCCCAATAGGTGCTTTAATCGTGCCCCGTTCTTCTACGATATTCCCCTGTACTAACGCATAATATGTACGTGTAGCCGAATGCACTTTTACTTGTTCAGCAAGACCAATATGAGCCAAATCATTCTTAGCAGCCATCATAACACCCGACGTATCCTTATCTAAGCGGTGTACAATGCCTGGTCGGATTTCACCATTAATTCCCGATAAATCCTTACAGTGAAATAATAAAGCATTAACCAAAGTGCCCGTATAATTTCCTACCGCAGGGTGTACCACCATGCCACGAGGTTTGTTAACAATAATAATATCATGATCTTCAAATAAAATATCCAAAGGAATATCTTCTGGCTTTACTTCCACAGCCTGTGGTTTAGGCACAGCAACCGTAATATTAGCGCCACCGGTTAATTTTAAATTGCTTTTCCCTACTTTATGATTAACAGTAACAGCACCACTTTTAATTAATTGCTGTACATAGCTACGAGAACCTTCCATAAGGGCAGTTAAAAATATATCTAACCGTTCTCCTTCTTTTTCTGCCGGTACCACCACGGTAATGGTCTTACCTGGTTCAAAATGAACATTTGTCATTGTTTCATTATCCATTGTGCTTCCCTCCCTGTGGTGAACGCCATACATGTATTGCTAATAAAGCAACACCTACACAAATACCAATATCTGCCACATTAAAAATAGGCCAAATTCTAAAATCAAAGAAATCAACTACCGCCCCTATGTGATAGCGGTCCCACGCATTGCCTAAGGCTCCACTAACAAGTAAGGTAGTGCCTAACTTAGTAAACACATCTCCAGTGCGAATGTATTGTCTAAAATACCACAGTACAGCCAATAATACCATGACTATACATAAAAAAAATAGCCGTTGATTAGCCAATATGCCAAAAGCAGCGCCCTTATTCAATATATACGTCAAATGAAATACATTAGGAATCAAAGGAATCGATTGACCTAAGGTCATCCCTTCCTGCACCCAAAGTTTGGTCACTTGATCAATTACTAGCCATATAATTCCAATCACTACATATACAATTGCCATCTATTATTCTCATCCTTTTTTATAGTTTATTATTTTATTATAAGGCTAAACAGGGAAACAAGGCAAATAAAAAAAGCCCTCTACTAGAGGGCTTTGGCATCCGTTGATTATTCAGCTGGATGAATAGTACCTACTGGGCATACGGATTCGCAAGAACCGCAGTCGATGCAAGTTTCGTTAATTTCGTATTTAAGTTCGCCTTCGCTAATAGCGCCTACTGGGCATACAGAAGCACAAGAACCACATTTAATACATTCGTCACCGATAATTCTCATTATTGGACACCTCCGCAAAAATATACTAGATAATTTCTTGATTATCAATTCCTTAAGGAACTTACCTTAACTTTATATTCTCATTATGGCACGATTTTTCCGTCTTGTCAAACTTATGGATAATGATTTCTTATTATTTTTCTGCAAGTTTAAATGATTAATTTACATAGTAACTACGCCATTCTTCAGGTATTTGATATATATTTTCAATATACTTTTAGCAGTAAAATGTATAAGCCTTTATAAAACTTGCATTCTCATTTAACCGCAAAAAGAGGTAAAATAACAAATGACTTTTATTCTCAATAAATCCTATAGTATTTTGCTTTTACTTTTTGTCTTTACTTCTTCTTTTACCGTTTGTTTTACCTTTTATTTTTGCTTCTTGTTTTATCACTCGTTTTTAATTCTTACTATTATTTCTTCTCTTTACTTTTTACTATTATGTCTTACCTTTACTTCTTACCTTTACGTGCTTTAGGTAATTTAATCTTAGGAAATGGAAGTCCTAGCTCTTGTGATACTTCCTTTAATTCCTCATTGATCTCCCCTACTAATTCCTGTAATTTATTGATTTTCTTGCGTCGATTGTCAATTGTTACTTTACTATTAAAAAATACACCAACCCCAACCAACATTAAAATAACAGCAATTAAAAATTGTGGATCATAAATAGAAGGTGTTTCTGTTAAAAACGACAGTACTGTTGCCGCCCCAATCAATACAAAGGCGCTTAACATGGACGTAGTAGACGGATTGTCTGGCAATTTAGCTAGTGCTTGCCATTCATTTACACAGACGGCTCGCTGTTCAATGAGTTCACTACGTTTCTGCGTCAATTCTTTTCTATCCATTTACACATCACGCTCCTTTTGTGTATGTTCACTTTCTTCTTCTGGATCACCAGCAAAGGACTTAAAATACTCTTCTACGGTTTCCCCATGCATAATCGCGTCACGGCGCGCATACGCATAGAGAACTACATCGCCTTGAGGGGCGCAAATACGATTAGGTATAAAGCGTTCTAATGCTTCAAAGAATGGTTTATCAGCCTTAATTAAAACGCGAGCATTTTTAACTTTTTTGCCATTCACAATCGAATAAATCAAAGCCCAGGTTGGCCGATTATCCGTAGTCGAACTCTTCCGATATTTATAGCGTAATTTAAATTTACTAATAAACTCGGTTTTATGTGCATATACACCATCAATCATGGCATATGGGATTTCCATTTTATTCGTGTAAAATAAAATCTTTTCTACGATAACCAATTTATCATCGGTCACAATATAAGTATATTGAGCAATAGCAGACTTCAATATCACTAAAATAGCAACGATTTCAACAAAATATTCATCTAAAATAATAGCCCCTTTGTCGATACTACGTAATGTAGTCCATACAACAGCAACTAACAAGAGGATTACAAAAATAGCAATAATAATACTTGCACCAGTACTTCGTTTAGAACGTTCTTTATAAATTACATTCATTATAAACTCCCAGTAAAAGAACTATAGCGTATATAAAAGTCGCTAAAAAAATAAATGTTGAAGCAGTACCTTCAGTACCACCTCAACATTTATTATAAAATATCAACTGATATTAACTCAACCAGATTTTATTTACCTGGGAAGAAAGGCCATACCATTGGAATGATTAAGATACTTACGATGAAGCAAACAACAATCAATGGTACCCCAGCTTTTACATAGTCCATAAATTTGTATTGGCCAGGACCAAGTACTAATGTATTTGGAGGTGTACCTACAGGTGTACCGAATGCACAAGATGCAGCAACACCGATAGCCATCAATACAGCATGAGGGTCAGCGCCCATACCTTTTGCAATGGCAATACCAATTGGTGCTAACAATGCACAAGATGCTGTGTTAGACATAAATTGAGTCATTACGCAAGATAATAAGAATAATACGCCTGTTGCAAAGTAAGGGCTAGGGTCAGAACCCATAACGCCAAGCACAGCATCAGCGATTAATTGACCAGCACCGGATTTGTCCATAGCACCAGCTACAGGCATCATACCAGCAAATAAGAAAATTGTTACCCAGTCAATGGAAGTGTACGCTTGTTTTTCTTTTAAGCAACCAGTTAATACGCAAGCAATAGCACCCATAACAGCTACTAAGCTCAATGGTAAATTAATACCAAAGTATGTTTTTAAAGGATCGCCTAAAATCATTAACAAGATAACCGCACCAAGAATTAAACCAGAGTACATCTGTTTCTTAGGATCGTTAGAAACATCTTCAGCAGATACTTCTTGTTCTACTTCGCCTGCATCTGTAATTTCATGTTTAGGTAAGAAATATTTACCAACAAACATCATGAAAGCGATAGTAGCAATTGTCAAAGGAATACCAATCCAAGCAAATTCAAAGAAACCAAATGGTTCAATACCAGCTTTAGATAAAGCACCATTAACGATGATGTTTGGAGGTGTACCAACCATTGTAATGATACCACCGATACCAGCAGCAAATGCTAATGGCATTAACTGACGGCTTGCAGGAATCTTAGCAACGGCACAAATACCAACAACTACTGGTAATAAAGCAGCTGCTGTACCAGTGTTAGATAAGAACGCAGACATACTAGCTGTAACAGCCATGATAGCGAACATTAAGCCATTTTCACTAGTACCAGCTTTAGATACTACTGTTTCCCCAATTTTTTGAGCTAAACCAGTGTAGAATAAAGCACCGCCTACTACGAACATGCCAGCAAATAATACTACAGTACTGTCGGATAAACCAGAGAAAGCTTCTTTAGTACTAATAATTCCCATCAATGCTAAAGCAATAGCACCACCTAAGGAGGTAATTGCGAGAGGAATAATTTCAGTTACAAAGAAAACCGCCATAATAGCGAGTACGATTAACGTTTGTACTGCTACATCCATATTTGTCATCTCCTTTTAATACACAATATTCACATTTTGTATTATTGAATTCTTATTTTATAGACTATTATCTACGATCTATAATAGCCTCCAAGCATAGCTCGAACCTATCTTATACTAAGGATTATAAGAGATATAAAATATAGGCAACTACAGCAATTGCGAGTGCCATACCTGTCGTTAAAAAAATACCTTCCTTAGTATTAGGATAGCCATAAAACAATAATTCACTAATGACGCCACGTCGATTAAAGAAGGAATACTTATCACGACGTTTGAACCATAACGCTTTTCGTTCTGGCCCAATAATTAATGCTACAATAAAAAAAACAACAAGAGCCCACACGAAACAAATCAAAATTTTCAATTCTAAGGAGAACAAACCAAAATCACCTCTACATTACGAAAATATAAATGTAATACGATTTATCGATACAAGTTTTGCAATATCCCCAAAGAATACTTCGAGCAGAACCTTATTGTCAAAGTATCTCTTCACATTACTGTAAATCGACAAGAAATAAACTATAGGGGGAGGGAGTCCCCTCCCCACCGTAGTTTTATAAAATTTTATTTGCCGCCACCTAACATAGCAAGCATAGTACCAGCTGCTACAGCTGTACCGATAACGCCGGCTACGTTTGGACCCATAGCATGCATCAATAAGAAGTTACCAGGGTTAGCTTTAGCCCCTACTACCTGAGATACACGGGCTGCCATTGGAACAGCGGATACACCAGCGGAACCAATGAGTGGGTTTGTTTTACCGCCATCAAGGATGTACATAACTTTACCAAACAATACACCACAAGCAGTACCGAAGATGAATGCGATTAAACCTAAGATGATAATCTTAATAGTTTCCAATGTTAAGAAATGTTCAGCATTCATTGTAAGACCAGTACCAGTTGCTAAGAAGATAGTAACTGTATTGATTAACGCATTCTGAGATGTATCGGATAAACGATCAGTTACACCAGATTCACGGAACAAGTTACCTAACATCAACATACCTAACAAGGAAGTAATGGATGGTAACAATAAGGAAATGAAAATTGTGGAAAGAATTGGGAACGCGATTTTTTCAAAACGTGTTACTTCGCGAAGCTGTTCCATAACTACTTCACGTTCTTTCTGCGTTGTACACAATTTCATAATTGGTGGTTGAATCAATGGTACCAAGGACATATAGGAATAGGCCGCTACGGCGATGGCACCCAATAATTCAGGTGCTAATTTAGTAGCAAGGTAAATCGATGTAGGACCATCGGCACCACCAATAATACCAATTGCAGCTGCTTGAGGAGCGGTAAAACCGATCATCATAGCGCCAGCAAGAGCAACGAATACACCAATCTGTGCTGCTGCCCCTAAGAATAAGGTTTTAGGGTTCGCAATTAACGGACCGAAGTCAGTCATCGCACCTACACCTAAGAAAATAAGTGGAGGGAAGATTTCATTAGCAACCCCGGCACTAATAAGAGCCATAACCCCTTCTTCAAAACCGTTGCGAGGGATGTTGGCGAGAATACAACCAAAAGCGATTGGAGAGAGTAATAATGGTTCAAATTCTTTTGCGAATGCCATATACAATAGTAGTAAACCTACTAAAATCATAATAGCATTACCCCAGTTAAAGTTTACGAACCCACTGTCTGTCCAAACTGAAGTGACCGCCACGATAAATGCATCCATGTGTGATCCCCTTTCATATCGAGAACAAAAATAATGATTCAATCAACATTTCACTACAAATTAGCTATTAGCCAAATACAACCATGTCTTCGCCAGTGGATACTGTTTGGTTAGCTGCTACGCGTACTTCAGCGATAGTACCATCTTGTGGAGCAGCGATTTCGTTCTGCATTTTCATAGCTTCAAGAACTAACAAAGTATCGCCTTTTTTAACGGCCTGACCAGCAGATACGTTAACGGATAAAATTTTACCTGGCATTGGAGCTTTAACAGTAAGCGCGCCAGCTGCTACTGGAGCTGCTGCTGCTTTAGGTGCTGGAGCTGCTGCAGGTGCTGGAGCTGCTTTAGGAGCAGGAGCTGCTGCAGGTGCTGGAGCTGCCGCTGCACCAGTTGCTTTTACTTCATTAACTTCAACATCATATACAGTACCATTTACAGTAACGTTAAATTTTTTCATTTTATAATCCTCCAAACTTAAAATTTAATGTAATATGTTCCTTCTTCTTACCATATTACAATTAACGACTCATGCGCAAACGACCGTCCAATTTCCAATTGTGGTTATTAATACTTGGACGAATACTAGCGATCTGATCAACCGAGTAGCCCATAGCGCTAATGGCACTGGCAATGACAGCAACTAACTCATCATTTAATTTGCTGTTACCGGCGTTCTTCTCTGCCTTGCTCATGTTTACACCTCCTAGATTTGACTAAATTCTACCACTTAGTCTGCCATCTAGTCTCCAATTGCGACTTGTTTCGCTTGGACGAATGGATGCAATTTGATCTGATGAGTAACCCATAGCTACGATGGCTCCTGTAATAGCTGCTACTACAGGTTCATCATTGGCTACCACTGGCGCTGCTGCAGTCACAGGAGCAGCGGCTGGTGCTACGTTCACTGGCTCTTTAGATTTTTTTTTTGTAGGGTCTAATTTATGAGTAATGACCATAATTAAACCTAAGATAGCCAACACGGCAAATACGACAACCATGTTAATTGTCATAAATAGCCACGGGTTCATAGTACCTTCGTTTCCTCCCATAATAAATTCCTCTTTCTAATTAATACAAAGAATAAGAATTGTGATACTCCAAATCAAAACTAAGTTTTACTTACTAAAAATTATAATGGAATATTACCGTGTTTTTTAGGTGCCCGAGCTTCACGTTTGCTTGCAAGCATAGCGAGTGCATTAATAACTGCTGGGCGAGTAGCTTTTGGTTCGATTACAGCATCAACGAAGCCACGTTCTGCTGCTTTGTATGGTGTAGCAAATTCTTCTACATATTTTGCAGTTTTTTCTTCTTTATCTTCGTCTTTTCTGAAGATAATGTTAGCAGCCCCTGCTGGGCCCATTACTGCGATTTCAGAAGTAGGCCATGCATATACTTGGTCAGCACCGAGGTCTTGAGAACACATAGCGAGATAAGAACCACCGTATGCTTTACGAGTAATAACCGTAATCTTAGGCACAGTTGCTTCAGAGTACGCATATAGCATTTTAGCACCATGACGAATGATGCCGCCCCATTCTTGGTTAGTACCAGGCAAGAAGCCAGGAACGTCTACAAAGTTAACGATTGGGATATTGAATGCATCACAGAAACGGATAAAACGAGAAGATTTATCGGATGCATTAATATCAAGACAACCAGCCATAACTTTTGGTTGGTTAGCGATAATACCAACGCTTTGGCCATCAAAACGTGCGAAGCAAGTGATGATGTTAGTTGCGTAGAATGGTTGTACTTCATAGTATTCACCATTATCTACAACAGCGGAGATAACATCTAACATATCATAAGGCATGTTACTGTTATCTGGTAACAAGGTATTAAGTTCTTCAGATTCACGAGCTGGATCATCACCAGTGTCAACAAGAGGAACATCTTCCATATTGTTGCTTGGTAAGAAGCTTAACAAGTAACGAATTTGTTGCAAGCAATCATCTTCGTCTTCAGCAGCAAAATGAGCTACACCAGATACGCTGTTGTGAGCCATTGCACCACCAAGAGCTTCAGCTGTAACATCTTCTGCTGTTACAGATTTGATTACTGCAGGACCAGTAATGAACATCTGGGAAGTATTTTTTACCATGTAGATAAAGTCTGTTAATGCAGGGGAATATACTGCACCACCAGCACAAGGTCCCATGATAACGGAAATCTGAGGAATTACACCAGAAGCATTGGTATTTTCAAAGAAGATTTTACCATAACCTGCTAATGCATCAACAGCTTCCTGAATACGAGCCCCGCCCGAATCATTGATACCAATGATAGGCGCACCCATTTTCATTGCTAGGCGTTGTACTTTTACGATTTTAGCAGCGTGCATTTCACCAAGGGAACCACCTTCTACAGTGAAGTCCTGAGCGAATGCATACACTAAGCGACCATCGATAGTACCGAAACCAGTTACTACACCTTCACCAGGAAGTTCTTTTTTCTCCTGGCCGAAGTTTACACAACGATGTTTTACAAATTGATCTAATTCAACGAAACTGTTTTCGTCAAACAACTTAGCGATACGTTCGCGAGCCGTCATTTTGCCTTTGCTATGTTGCGAAGCAATACGTTTTTCGCCACCGCCGAGTTTCACAACTTCTAACTTCTTGTGTAACAACTCAATCTTTTCTTGGACTGTTGCCATTACTACACCTCCATAAAATTTTTATATAAATAAATTATATATATTTTATATTACTTCATTCTCTGACAAAGTTCAAGAAGAACACCGCCAGTTGCTTTAGGATGAATGAAAGCAATAGCAGATCCACCTGCACCATAACGAGGTTTTTCATCGATCATACGAATGCCTTTAGCCATTAAGTCAGCAATTGCATTTTCAATGTTGTCTACACGAAGAGCAACGTGTTGAATACCATTACGGCCGCCATTTTTTTCAATGAATTTGCCGATAGGGCCATCTGGAGTTGTAGATTCTAAGAATTCTAATTCAGCGTCACCACATGGGAAGAAGCTTACTTTTACTTTTTGTTCTTCAACTACTTCATCTTCTGGAAGATGTTCAATACCTAATGCATTTTTGTAAAATTCTTTTGTTGATGCTAAATCAGTAACACCGATACCGATATGATCTACGTTTAATACTTTAAATGCCATAATAAAATCTCCTTTTTTTCAACTGATACACCACATAGGTTTGTAATCAATTAAATTTTTAACACATCTGCCAATACTTTATTCACCACTGTGTATGGATCATTTTCACGCTGGTTAACAGCGTTAACTTGGCTTGTAAAATCGTCGCTCTTAACGACTACATCTGCAACACGTCGACCAATTTGTTCATTAATCATTGCAATGATTTCATCACGAGTTCTATCTTTACGACGAACAGCTAATTCTTCGCTGTCTTCTAAGAACTCAAAATGTTCATCAAGTGCTTCTACTAACTCATCTACGCCAACGTCTTTACTTGCAATTGTACGTTTAATTGGCGGACGCCATTTTAACTCACGAGAGTCTAAGTCTAACATCATTTCAATTTCAACATTTAGTTTGTCACAGCCATCACGGTCGGCTTTATTAATGGCGAATACATCACCAATTTCTAAAATACCAGCTTTGATAGCTTGAATGTCATCACCTAAACCTGGTACTAGTACAACAAGCGTACTGTCGGCATTTTTAACAATGTCAACTTCCGATTGCCCTACCCCTACGGTTTCAATGATAACAAGGTCCATGCCAAATGCATCCATCAATTTAACAACATCAGACGTTTTTTTGGACAAACCGCCTAAGCTGCCACGAGTACCCATACTACGAATAAATACATTTTCATTTAAGGTCAAATCATTCATTCGAATACGGTCACCCAAGATGGCACCACCGGAAAACGGACTGGTCGGATCCACCGCTACGATACCGATTTTTTTACCTTGCTGTAAGTATTGTTTTACAACCTTATCAGTCAACGTACTCTTACCAGCACCAGGAGCACCAGTAATCCCTAAGATACGAGCACGGCCCGTTTTAGGATAAATCGCTTTCATAATGTCGATTGCGTCATCATATTCGCTTTCAACTGCAGTGATGGCTCTCGCCAAGGCCAGTCGGGAACCATTTAACAGTTCTTTGACTAAATCCATTGGTTACACCGCCTTCTTTAGTATAGTACAGGCTCAGACCAAATGAATCCGAGCCTGTCTTTTAATACATCTTATTTAACGTTAGCTTTAATAAATTCAACTACGTCGCCAGTTGGGGTGCCTGGTGTAAATACAGCTGCTACGCCAGCTTCTTTAAGACCTGGGATATCAGCATCAGGAATTACGCCGCCGCCAACTACAAGAACGTCGCCCATACCTTTTTCTCTTAACATGTTAACAATTTTAGGGAACAATGTGTTGTGAGCGCCAGAGAGAAGGCTTAATGCAACTACATTAACGTCTTCAGACAAAGCAGCTTCAACAATCTGTTCTGGAGTCTGACGAAGACCAGTATAAATTACTTCAAAACCTGCATCGCGAAGTGCGCGAGCTACAACTTTGGCACCACGGTCATGACCATCAAGACCTGGTTTTGCTACTAATACACGAATACGTTTTTCTGCCATGATATATTACCTCCGAACTAATCGTTACGCTATCTTTACCTAGAAATTATAACGTGGAATGAGCTTGGTATTCACCAAATACGTCACGTAATACGTTACAAATTTCACCCAATGTTGCATATGTACGAACTGCATCAAGAATTAATGGCATAAGGTTAACATTTTCATCTTTTGCCCCTTCTTTAAGTGCTGCCAATGCTTTTTCTACTGCAGCGTTATCGCGTTCTTCACGAACTTTCTGAGTTTTCTTAGCTTGGTTAACACCTACGGAAGCATCTACACGAAGAAGACCTTCAACTGGTTTTTCTTCAACCTGGAATTTGTTAACCCCTACGATTGTACGGAGACCAGATTCAACTTCCATCTGCCATTTGTATGCAGATTCTTGAATTTCTTTCTGGATGTAACCTTTTTCAATAGCTACTACAGCGCCGCCCATTTCGTCGATTTTGCGAATGTATTCAGCAGCTTCATCATAGATTGCATTAGTCATAGCTTCTACATAGTAGGAACCGCCCAATGGGTCGATTACGTCAGCTAAACCAGATTCGTAAGCAACGATTTGTTGTGTACGAAGAGCTACCTGTACGGAAGCTTCTGTAGGAAGTGCTAACGCTTCGTCACGGGAGTTTGTATGTAAGGATTGAGTACCACCCATTACAGCAGCAGCAGTCTGCAATGCTACACGAACGATGTTGTTATCAACTTGTTGTGCAGTAAGCATGGAACCAGCTGTTTGAGTATGTACACGAAGCATCATGGATTTAGCTTTTTTAGCACCAAAGCGTTCTTTCATGATAGTAGCCCATAAACGACGGGATGCACGGAATTTAGCAACTTCTTCAAGTACGTTGTTGTGAGCGTTCCAGAAGAAGGATAAACGACCAGCGAAAGCATCAACGTCTAAGCCAGCTTTTAAAGCAGCTTCTACGTAAGCAATACCATCAGCAATAGTAAATGCGATTTCCTGAGCAGCTGTAGAACCAGCTTCACGGATATGGTAACCGGAAATGGAGATTGTGTTCCATTTTGGTACGTTCTGAGAGCAATATTCGAAGATGTTAGTGATCAAACGCATGGATGGTTTTGGAGGGAAAATGTAAGTCCCACGAGCAGCATATTCTTTAAGAATATCGTTCTGAATAGTACCCATCAATGCGGATGCAGGTACACCTTGTTTTTCAGCTACTGCAATGTACATAGCAAGAAGTACAGATGCAGGAGCATTGATAGTCATAGAAGTGGAAACTTTACCAAGGTCAATACCGTCGAAAAGAATTTCCATATCTTTTAAGGAGTCAATTGCTACCCCTACTTTACCAACTTCGCCTTCTGCCATAGCATCATCGGAGTCATAACCAATCTGAGTTGGTAAGTCGAATGCACAGCTAAGACCAGTTGCACCAGATTCGATAAGGTAACGATAACGTTTGTTGGATTCTTCAGCAGTAGCGAAACCAGCATACATACGCATTGTCCAGAAACGACCACGGTACATTGTAGGTTGTACACCACGAGTGTAAGGGAATTCACCAGGGAACCCTAAATCTTTTTCATAGTCAAAACCTTCAATATCAAGTGGAGTATATAAACGGTTATACTTTAAATTTTTGCGTTCTGGGAATTTCGCAATTTTTTCATTAACTTCTGCCTCATATTTGGCAAGATTAGCTTTTAGAGCTTCGTTAGCCATAGTTTTCATCATCCTCCTAAAAATACCTTACTTCTTCATGCTTCCTGTTTCTAGGAAACGTTTATGCCAAGAAAGAGCTTCATCAAGCAAAATTGGTGTATGGGCGTGTTTCGTTGCCACCAAAGCTCTTTCGAGGTAGTCTTCTAACATTGGTTTATATTCTGGATTAGCGCAGTTTTTAATAATTAAACGAGCGCGTTCTTCCGGAGCTAAACCACGGCAGTCAGCAATACCTTGTTCAGTACAGAATACCATTACATCATGTTCTGTATGGTCAATGTGAGAACACATTGGAACGATAGAGCTAATTGCACCATCTTTGGCTACAGAGTTTGTACAGAAGATGGAGATATATGCGTTTCTAGCGAAGTCGCCAGAACCACCAATACCGTTCATCATCTTGCTACCCATGATATGAGTAGAGTTTACATTACCAAAGATATCAAATTCAATCGCTGTATTCATAGCAATAACGCCAAGGCGTCGAGCTAATTCAGGACTGTTCGAAAGTTCTTGCGGACGAAGAATAATTTTCTTCGAGTACAAATCAACGTTGTCATAAAAACGTTTTAAACCATCTGGGGATGGTGAAAGGGCGGTACCAGAACATACTTCTACTTTACCAGCATCAATAAGGTCAAACATGCCGTCTTGAATTACTTCAGTAAAGATAGATAAGTTTGTAAATGGACCTTGAGCCAAGCCAGTAATTACAGCATTTGCTACAGAACCTACACCAGATTGTAATGGTAATAAATTCTTAGGCAAACGACCATGTTTAATTTCATTTTCGAAGAATTCGATTAAATGTTGGCTCATTTTCTTAGCATCATCATCGATTGGTGCTAATGGACGAGTCTTATCAGTAATATCACATGGTACAATTGCTACAATTTTTTCTGGATCACATGGGATGTATGGAGTCCCTACGCGATTGCCAGCTGCTGTAATTGGTAGCGGTTGACGATATGGTGGATCCAATGGTTCATAAATATCATGCATACCTACTAAACTCATTGGTTGACTTACGTTAACTTCAACAATAACTTTCTTTGCTTGGCTAACATAAGTTGGTGTGTTACCTACTGAAGTAGAAGGAACAATCCCACCATCTTCACGAATGCACACAGCTTCTACAATAGCGATGTCGCAATCACCATAGAAACCATAGCGCACGTTTTGAGCTGTTTGACTAAGATGCATATCGCTGTAACGAACTTTACCTGCATTAAGCGCTTTACGCATATCGCCATTCGTCTGATATGGGAATCGACGAGCAATACCGTCAACACGAGTTAATGCACCATCAGCTTCATCACCAACGGAGGCACCAGTCCACAAGTCAATTTTGAATGGATCGCTTTCCATTCGTTTTGCCAATGCCAAAGGAACTGCTTTTGGATAACCAGATGGGGTAAAACCACTAATCCCAACATGGTCACCAGGGTTGATCAACAAAGCGGCTTCTTCTGCTGTTGTAATTTTTGCTTGAAGAGCTTCACCTTGTACGCGATCGAGGATGTTAATCATCACTACCATCTCCTTTTAAAAGTTTGAATGACATTAAATTGTACTTCCGCATTCCAACACTTATATATATTCGACAAAAGTTTAAAATATCCTCTTTTTTTGTGAATATTTTTTTATTTTTACCAACATTTTACTGTATCGAAAAACTTCCCTTTTATCGACATATTTAGATATTGATAAGAAAGTTATACTTCAAACTATGGCTAATATTAGAAGAATTAAATGCCTTTGTCAACCAATATGCATAAACGGCATTTCATACGCAAAGAAAATAGGTATCATGACATTAATTCATGATACCTACTAAATTTCATATTCATTTGTTAACTTTTATACTTAATAAAAGGTTTTCAAATCCCCATTTTATCACGTTTTACGAAGTCGTTTAGTTGTTTTTCTTATAGGTATATAACACCGCCGAAGCCCAACCTAATAGTTGCCAAAATATAACCGATACTTGGTGACTGAATAAATCATGATCAAAAAGACCACTTATTGTGACACCTACGACTACAGCACCCATACCATATTTTACAATATTACTAATCGTTGCCTTCGGCAAGCGCAACGCATACACAGCATGACCGTAAATAGCACTAAAGTAAAACAAGGCGCCAGGAATCCCAATTTCGGCAAGCACATTTAAAAACATATTATGAGCATGATAAATGATGACATCTGGTGCTTGAATAAAGTAATTATAATGAGGATATACAAACCAAAATGCATCCCAACCAATACCTAATACAGGATGTTCCACAATCATATAAGTCGTACTATCCCACAACGCCCAGCGCAACACAGCAGAGGTATCATTGCCATCAAACAATGACCAAAGGCGCGAGGCCACTTCTCCATGATAGAAGAATAAAATAGCAGGAATCGCTAATAGACTCAACAACAAACGTCGATCAACTACTATCCCCCAGTACACGACGATACAGGCAAAGCTAATCCAAATCGCCCGCGAATAGGTTAATGTCATGCACACTAAGAAAAATAGAGCTGACGGCACCATCCAGGCCAATAAACGCCACCGTTTTTCCTTTAAGCCTTGGAAAATTCCAGTTCCCGCCATGGCTAATACAATCAATAAATACTCGCCAAATAGATTCGGATTTTGTAAAGTTGCAAACATCCGTCGCTTTAGCAATGGAAAATGCTTAGCATCTACCCATTGTTGCAAATGATCCATAGACATGCTCATATATTGGTATACCCCAACTAAGCACACCAATAAAGCAGAACATACAAACATGCGTAAAAAGATGCGCCATTGCTCAGGTTCCCTTAAATAGCGATACGTAAGGAAATAAATGGCTCCATACATGCCTACATTATATAACCAACTATAAAAGGTAAAAAGTGGCCTAGTAGAGCTCAAAGCAGAGAGCAAACTCCACCCCATGAAGCCCAATACACACCATTGTAACCAAGACGCCGGTCTTGATAAAGGACTATATTTTACGGTATCCCACACGCTTAAAATAAGCGCTAGCACTACTAAAATATCCCCTAGCAATTGGTGTAAGGGCATGACTAAGACAATCGCATATAGGAGTCTAGTAATATATTGTTTCAAATCTTGGCCCCTATCGAGGCAAATTGTGCCCGGCATATTACAATACCTTTACTGAGCAGCTAACCACTGCTCAGCTTCCCCTAAAATATACAATGAACCAGCAACTGCAATGATATCCCCCGGTTTGGTAGTTGCTAAAGCTCTCTCTAGACCCTCAGTTACAGACGTAGCGGTTGTCACTTGACTACCAATGTGACTGGCTAATTCTTCTGGCGTACAAGACCGTGGTGTTGGTGCTGGTACAGTAATTACTGTATCCTTAAGGCCCACTAATTGATCCACAACGGCTTGCACTTCTTTATCGGCTAATACGGCCAATACCATCGTTTTAGGCTTATCTTTAAATAATTCTTCATAAGTCAAATGAAACGCTTCTGCCCCATTTGCATTATGAGCACCATCAAAGATAAAAATGCGGTCCAATCGTTTCATAATTTCAAAACGACCCGCCCATTTTGCGCGCGCTAACCCTTCGCGTAATGTTTCTTCACTAATAGCCGTATCCGCTTTCATAAGCACTCTAAGAGCTTCAGCAGCACATGCTAAATTAACCGCTTGATGCACTCCAGCTAGCGTAGTAAAGAGCATATCCTTGTGTCCCGCTTTATCCTCTAACGTAATCATTTGCCCTTCAGGCATAGCACTGCGACTCTTAATGGAAAAATCTTCATTAAAAACAAAAATAGGTGCTTTTAACTCTTTCGCTTGCTGCTTAATCACTTCAAGTGCACCACGTTGGGCCGCCGTTACTACGGGCACTTTCGGCTTAATAATCCCTGCTTTATGGGTAGCAATTTCCTCAACGGTATTACCACAATAAGCTTGATGATCAATGGTAACATTAGTAATCACAGATACTTCAGGCGTTATTACATTAGTGGAGTCCAGTAAACCCCCTAGGCCCACCTCAATAACTGCATAATCGACCGCTTGTTCACGGAAAAATAGGAAAGCCGCCGCCGTTAATACTTCAAATTGAGTGGGTGGTTCTAAACCAGCCGCTACTAATTTAGCTACTACCTCCGCCACCTTAGCAATCAATTCGCCAAAAGCTTCTTCCGTAATTGAACGACCATTCACACAAATGCGTTCTGTATAACTAATCAAATGAGGCGAGGTAAAACGACCTACTCGCCGGCCACTATGAGTGAGTACAGAATCTACCAACGCAGTAACTGATCCTTTACCATTAGTCCCTGTAATATGAATTGTTTTATATGCGGTTTCTGGATTATCCATGGCCTGTAAGAGCGCTTTAATGCGCTCTAAACCAGGCTTAATTCCAAAGGCTACACAACTATCTAAATAGGCCACTGCCTCTGCATATGTCATGCTTTCCTCCTATAAGGTTTTAAGAAATTCTTCGCGTTCGATAACGGCTTGCTGTTTTTGTTTATATTCAGCCAATTTAGCTTCTTCTTTAGCCACTACCTCAGCTGGAGCTTTCGCTACGAAGCCAGGATTACCTAACTTACCTTCCAAGCGAGCGATTTCTTTTTTCAATGTTTCTTTTTCTTTAGTCAAACGTTCCCGTTCTTTCGTTACGTCGATTAAATCTTTAAGCAATAAGTAAACTTCAAGACCATTAACTACCGTAACGGTAGCATTTTCAGGTTTTGCCTCAGCAGCGCCTAAGACAGTAACAGTTTCTGCCCAACCAAGAGTTTTGAAATAATCTTGATGTTCGTTAACTACATCCCGTAGACTTTCATCGGTAAGTGCTAAAATAACAGCACTTCGTTTGCCCATTGGTACATTCATTTCAGCACGCATATTACGAATGCCTTTAATAGCATCCATCATAATACTCATCTGCCCTGCACTAGCACTTTGATCCCCAAATGGCAACGCCGTAGGCCATGGAGCCACTACAATGCTATCCCCTTCATGAGGTAAATGCTGCCAAATATGTTCAGTAACAAACGGCATAAATGGATGTAATAATTCAAGCATATGACGCAAAATCGTAACTAATAAATATTGTACCACAGCACGGTCACGGCCACCGTCTTTATTGTAAAGACGAGGTTTCGCTAATTCGATGAACCAGTCACAATAGCTGTTCCAAATAAAGTCATACACAGCCGATGCCGCTTCACCTAATTCAAATTTATCTAAGTTAGCGGTAATCGTTTCAACGGCTTTATTGTAAGTATCAATAATCCAACGATCCGCCAAAGTGAAATCATCATCAGTAGGCACAAAGTTTGGATCATAATTATCTAAATTCATAAGTACGAATTTAGCGGCATTCCAAATCTTATTGGCAAAGTTACGGTTAGCTTCTACTCGTTCCATATAGAAACGCATATCATTACCTGGGGTATTACCGGTTACTAAGGTAAAACGCAACGCATCAGCGCCATATTCATTGATTACGTCTAATGGATTAATGCCATTACCCAAGGATTTACTCATTTTACGACCTTGGCTGTCCCGTACTAAACCATGAATAAATACATGTTTGAATGGAATTTCCTTTTCAAATTCAAGGCCCATAAAAATCATACGCGCTACCCAGAAGAAGATAATATCATAGCCAGTTACTAATACGCTAGTTGGATACCAATGTTCCAATTCTTTAGTTTCTTCTGGCCAACCCATAGTAGCAAATGGCCACATAGCAGAACTAAACCAAGTATCCAATACGTCTTCGTCTTGATGTACATGGCCACCGCATTTTGGACATACTTCAATATCTTCACGAGATACGGTAATTTCACCACAATCATCGCAATACCAAGCAGGAATGCGATGCCCCCACCACAATTGGCGGGAAATACACCAGTCGCGAATGCCTTCTAACCAGTTTGTATAAGTCTTAGTAAAGCGTTCTGGCACAAATTCAATCTCTTTATCTTGTACGACTTTAAGCGCTGGTTCCGCAATAGGTCCCATTTTTACAAACCACTGTTTAGATACTAATGGTTCTACAATAGTATTACAACGGGAACAATGGCCTACACTATGATCATGTTCTTCAATCTTAGTCAACAAACCTTGTTCTTTTAATTCAGCCACTACTTGTTTACGAGCCGCTTCACGAGTTAGCCCTTCAAAATGACCAGCTTCGCTATTCATCGTACCATCAAGGTTCATTACGATAATGGTCTGTAAGTTATGGCGTTGGCCCATTTCAAAGTCATTAGGGTCATGAGCTGGTGTAATTTTTACACAGCCAGTACCGAAGCTAGGATCAACATAATCATCAGCAATAACTGGAATTTCACGGTTAACAAATGGCAATAATAAAGTTTTGCCAATAATATCTTTATAACGATCATCCTCAGGATTAACCGCTACAGCCACGTCACCAAACATCGTTTCAGGACGAGTGGTTGCTACGGTTACATAACGATCAGCTTCACCGACTACGGGATACTTAACAAACCATAAATGGCCTGCTTCGTCACTATGTTCTACTTCAATATCACTGAGGGCTGTATGACAGCTTGGACACCAATTGGTAATGCGTTCCCCTTGATAAATTAAGCCTTTTTCATATAAGCTTACAAATACTTCACGGACTGCTCGATAATAACCATCATCTAAGGTAAAACGTTCACGCGTCCAATCACAGGAAGCCCCTAAGCTACGAATCTGTTTAACAATGGTGCTACCATATTCTTTTTTCCAATCCCATACGCGTTTTACAAATTCTTCACGGCCTAAATCATAACGACTTTTGCCTTCTTCTTTCATGAGGTTTTGTTCTACTTTAACCTGAGTAGCAATCCCTGCATGGTCAGTTCCAGGCATCCAAAGTACATTATAGCCTTGCATGCGTTTAAAACGAATTAAAATGTCCTGTAATGTATTATCAAGGGCATGCCCCATATGTAATTGCCCTGTAACATTTGGTGGTGGCAATACAATGCTATACGGCTTTTTGCTTTTGTCTACTTCTTCATGGAAATAACCTTGTTTTTCCCAGAATTCATACCAATTTTGTTCAATCTCGCCAGGGTTGTAAGTTGTCAAATTTTTAAACTCACTCATCTCAAATTCCTCCTACATCGTATATAAAAAAAGCCCTCTCGTCCATTAGGACGAAAGGGCTTAACTTCCGCGGTACCACCTAGATTATTGCCGTAGCAATCACTCATTACCGTTAACGGGGTTAACCGGATAAAACTACGCATTACAATACCACCTCGGCTTACTACCGATGTAGTAATACCGACAGACTCCATTGTAAGTTCATCTCATCAGCTCCAAGGCTACCCTCTTCTATTCACGTACGTTGCTCCCACCTTATCAACGCTCTCTGCCACGCTAGGAGAAGATTTTTCCTCTTCAACGCCTGCTCTCTTTATAAGAGTATTTCTACTACTCATGATAACTAAAAAATGAAAGTCTGTCAATTTACTTTTCACAAGCAAGCTAACAGACTTTCATAAGGTGTGTATATATTATTTTTTCATAACCTTCGCCACTAACCATAGACTTACTTCATAAAGAATAATCATAGGCATCGCTATCATTGTTTGCGAAAACATATCTGGCGTAGGTGAAATCAAACCACCTATTACGAAGGCTAAAAATAAAAAGATTTTTCGTTTAGACCGCAAAAAGGCGGACGTAATTAGATTTAATTTTGCCATAATAATCATCACAATAGGCAATTCGAAAATTAACCCAAAAGGCAATACAAAGGCAATTACAAAATCTATGTATTGACCAATCGAGAACAAAGGCTGCAGTTCATCAGTAGCAAAGCCAATAAAAAATTGAATAGCTACTGGCAACACCAAAGCATACGAGAACAGGATACCCATGATAAATAGTATAATAGCAAATGGCAAAAACCAATTCGTTAACTGCTTCTCCTGTTTAGTTAGGGCCGGAATGACAAAGGCCCACACCTCGTATAACCATATAGGTGAAGCTGCAATAATGCCTGCTACAAGCGCCACCTTCATATAGGTAAAAAACGCTTCCGTAGGACGCATATAATATAGCTTCCCTGCTGGTGCAATAATAATGGCCAATAAATCATCTACATAATAATAGGCTACACAAAAGCCCACCAAAATAGCGATAGCAGAAATTATAATTCGTTTACGAAGTTCGCCTAAATGGCCTACCAAAGACATGGCCTTATTTTCAGCCATAATTTGTTCTTCCAAAGGGGTATATTGAGGTTCCACCGCTTCTAAGTCTACATTGGCTAACGCATTAGTCTCCGCAGTATCTTTAGTTTCCCCACGACGAATCCGCTCTGCTGCTTTTAGGCGTTCTTTTTGCGCCAACACACTATTCAAGGAAGGCTTTCGTTTCGGGTCATTAAATTCTCGTACCTGAAACGATTCCATAACTTACACCTTTCTATGAGCCAACGAATCTAATACTTCATATAACACTGATTTGCCTGCAAATTCTGGGAGCGCCGTCAATGCATTGTGTGCCTGTTCCCGATAAGTGGCTTCAAGCTCCTCAGCTTTAGTTACGCCACCTTGAGCCGTCACATACTCGATGAGCTCATCCGCACTTTGCCCTTTCGCAATAGCATGCACTGTATCAGTAATATATTGTTCATTCTCTTTCGTTACGATTGACAATAAAGGATAGGTAATCAGACCTTCCCGTAAATCTTTACCTACTGGCTTGCCCGTCGTTTCAGACGTAGCACAGTAGTCCATAATATCATCCGTAATTTGGAACGCCATACCAAGGCCATGACCATATTGTTTCAACAAGGTCGTCTGCGCTTCGGTCCAGTCGCCCAAAATACCACCTAATTCTAAACAAGCTTCAATAAAATCAGCCGTTTTTTTCTGCGTCTTTGTTAAATAACGCTCTGTCCCTTGGTTGATGCAGAACACATCTTCCATTTGCATAAATTCCCCTTCCACGAGGGCCGAAATTATAAAGGAAAATACGCGGAGACATTCCACAGACTTAATCTGCGCAACCACATCAAAGGCTTTCGCAAATAAATAGTCACCACTTAAAATAGCAACTTTATTGCCTTTACTGCAATGAATGGCCGGTGCGCCACGACGTACAGCGGCTTGATCCAATACATCATCGTGAATTAAGGTCGCTAAATGCAACATTTCTACCGCCGCTGCAATAGGAATACGCGTAGCTTCAGGCGCATTGCCAGCACCAGCAATTAACAAGCAAAGGCGGGCGCGTAAACGCTTACCACCAGCTGCTGATATGGGGCGAATTAATTGGTTGAAATCTTCTGAGCCTGTATGTAAGGAGTCCGCTAAATAGGCTTCCACCTTAATGAGGTCAGCTTTTACTTGTTCAATTAACGCCATCTCTTTCATCAAACTCATTCTTCCCCCCCCACAATTACTTGATTAATACGGCTCAACAACAATTCACGGCCCGTATGTTTTAAGGAACTATACGGAATAGCCGGCGTTTCACAAGGGAAATTCTCCTTGATAAACCGTAGATTTTGCTGTCGTTCTTTACTGTTTAATTTATCAATTTTAGTCACTACAATCTGCAAAGGCACACCGGCTTGCTGTAACCAATTAAAAGCCTCTTGGTCAATAGGTAGCTCTGGATGGCGGCCATCTACAAGCAGACATAATAACATTAATCGCTCTGAATTCAAAATATAGTCAGCAATAAAAGATGACCAAATATTGCGATTACTTTTATCCGTCTTAGCATAACCATAGCCAGGTAAATCCACTAAAAACCATTCATAGCGACGTTCTTCTGTTTCACTAATATCTTCTTTTGAAGTAATGGTAAAGAAGTTAATCGTCTTAGTTTTACCAGGTTGACCACTGACTAAGGCTAATCCTCGATGATTACACAAGGAATTAATCAAGGACGATTTTCCCACATTGGAGCGCCCTAAAAAAGCGACTTCCACCGTATCCCCTTCTGGATATTGATCAGGTCGCACCGCGGACGCCACGTAATTAGATGCAATAATACGTGGCCCCTTTGGTTCCTTGCGCGTATATACAGGTTGCGGTTTTCTAATTGATTGTTTCTTCTGTTTCATCATTTCACAAATGCTCTAGCTAATACTTCATCCATTGTTTTAACTGGTGTAATCGTTAACCCTTCAATCACCGAAGCAGGCATTTCTTCTAAATCCTTAATATTGCCATGAGGAATTAATACTTCTTTAATGCCATAGCGCAAAGCAGCTAACAATTTTTCTTTTAAACCACCAATTGGTAACACACGGCCACGCAAGGTGATTTCACCAGTCATAGCCAAATCAGAACGTACCTTACGACCGGTTAACGCCGATACAATGGCCAAGGTCATGGTAATGCCCGCTGATGGACCATCTTTAGGCGTAGCACCTTCTGGCAAATGCACATGTAAATCCATCGTTTTATGGAAATCTTCTGGAATTTTTAAAGTCTTCGCATTATGGCGAATGTACGATAAAGCCGCTTGACCAGATTCTTGCATAACTTTGCCTAAACTACCTGTTAAAGATAATTTGCCAGTCCCTGCCATAGTAGTCGCTTCACAAGGCAATACTACACCACCTACAGAAGTCCAGGCTAAACCGCACACAAGACCAACTTGCGCTGTTTTTTCCCGCTCTTGTTCCAAATAAATAGGCGCACCTAAATAATTAGATAAGTTTTTAACCGTTACTTTAGGAGCTACCCCTGAACCATTAATAATCTCAAAAGCTAATTTACGGAATACTTTAGCAATCGTCTTCTCTAAACGACGAACACCAGCTTCACGCGTATACTCGCTAATGATTTTGCGTAAAACAGCATCCGATAATTTAACGGAATGACCAGACAGACCATTTTTCTTAATCTGTTTTGGCACCAAATAACGCTTAGCAATTTCTAATTTTTCATCTTCCATGTAACTAGTCAATTCAATTACTTCCATGCGATCCATAAGTGGGGCTGGAATATTACCAGGTACATTGGCCGTTGTAATCCAGAATACATCAGAAAAATCGAAAGGAATTTCAATAAAATGATCGCTAAACGTCGAGTTTTGCTCTGGATCAAGCACTTCTAATAAAGCAGACGATGGATCGCCTTTATAATCAGAAGCCAATTTATCAATTTCGTCTAACAAGAACACAGGATTACGAGTCCCTGCATTTTTAAGGCCTTGGATCATACGACCTGGCAAAGCCCCAATATAGGTACGGCGATGACCACGAATTTCAGCTTCATCGCGAACGCCCCCTAAAGAAGCACGGATAAACTTACGATTCATCGCTTTCGCAATAGACGTAGCTAAGGATGTCTTACCTACCCCTGGCGGGCCTACTAAGCAAAGGATAGAGCCACTTTGTGCATCAGATAATTTGCGAACAGCCAAGAATTCTAAAATGCGTTCTTTTACTTTTTTAAGACCATAATGATCTTCATCAAGAATCTTAGCCGCTTCGCTAATATCAAGACGGTCTTCACTTTCTTTATCCCATGGCAAGGACAATACCCAATCTAAATAATTACGTAAAATATTAGCTTCAGGCATCATAGCAGGCATACGGCTATAACGGCTAATTTCTTTTTCAATGCGCTCACGCACTTCATCAGATACTTTTAATTTCTTAAGCTGTTCCCGTAATTCTTCAGCTTCTTCATCAGGATCCGATTTGTCGCCTAATTCATTATGAATGACACGGATTTTTTCACGTAAGAAATATTCTTTTTGTGCCTTTTCCATTTGTTGGCGAACCTGACTATTAATGGAATTCTCTAAGTCAGAGATTTGCAATTCCATATTTAAAGCCCCTACAACCATATTTAAACGGCGTAAGACGTTTAATTCACTCAAGAAACTCTGACGGGTTACTAATTCAGTCTGAAGAAACTGAACGATTTGGTCCGCTGTTTCAGAAGGCTCACTGCGCTCCATAACGCGACGAATCTCGTCTTCCGTAACTAATTTCGTTTCTTCCGCCCATTTCATAAAATTAGACTGTGCTAAACGACGATAGGCTTCAATTTCTACCTGATCATCATACTGTGAAACCAAGGTTTCCATAGTAGCACGATAATAGGTACCGGTTTCATCAACAGATACAACTTTAGCACGGGTAATCCCTTCCACTAAAATGCGAACTAAACCGCCTGGTAAGCGAAGCATTTGTTTAATTTTAACAATAGTCCCTACTTCAGCAATATCTTGCTGAGTTGGATTTTCCACTTCATCATCTAATTGCGCCGATACAGCCAATAAGCGTTCATTGGCCATAGCTTCTTCAACAGCGCGAATGGATTTATCACGACCAATATCGAGTCGTACTTCAACTTTAGGAAATACTACCATGCCCCGTAGTGGCACTAAGGGCAACGAAAAATTCGTTTCACTCATATAGGCTCCTTTTCAAGTTTATATTTATAAAAAGAAACTCATTCCAAAGGAAATGAGTTTCTTAGACTTACAATTAATTCTTACCTGTAACGGTAGACTCATTCTTGAGTATAGGTTCTGCTGTGCCTTTCACAGCATCACTTGTAATAGTGCAGTCTGTAACCCCTTCCTGTGACGGAATATCATACATAACTTGCTTCATTACCTTTTCAATGATGGATCGTAATCCACGAGCTCCCGTATTTCGTTTCATAGCTTCAGATGCTATTTCCTCTAACGCTTCTTTCTCAAATGTTAATGTTACATCTTCTAAAGATAACATCTTTTCATATTGTTTTGTCAAAGCATTGCGAGGTTCTGTTAAGATGCGAATTAACCCTTCCTTGTCCAATGGATCTAAGGTTACCATAACTGGCAAACGACCAATAAACTCAGGAATGAGGCCAAATTTTTGTAAATCTTCAGGCACAACTTCCTTCAAAATAGCAGACACATCTTTTTCTTCTTGCTTTTGAATATCCGCCCCGAAGCCCAATGTTTTCTTTGCTGTACGCTTGGAAATCACTTTTTCTAGGCCATCAAAGGCACCGCCACAAATAAACAAAATATTGGTTGTATCAATTTGAATTAATTCTTGATGTGGGTGTTTACGTCCCCCTTGTGGAGGCACGGAGGCCACAGTGCCTTCTAATATTTTAAGCAAAGCCTGCTGTACCCCTTCACCAGATACATCACGAGTAATAGACGGATTTTCCGATTTACGGGCAATCTTGTCAATTTCGTCAATGTATACAATACCACGTTCTGCTTTAGTTACATCATAATCGGCAGCTTGAATTAATTTGAGCAAAATGTTTTCCACATCTTCCCCTACATAACCAGCTTCCGTTAAACTTGTAGCATCAGCAATCGCAAATGGCACTTCTAGCATTTTCGCCAAGGTTTGCGCTAATAAGGTCTTACCACTACCAGTAGGACCAATAAATAACACATTCGCTTTCTGTAATTCTACATCATCCACGGTGTTATTCACTTGCAAACGCTTATAGTGATTATATACCGCAACGGCCAAGGAGACTTTCGCCTCCTCTTGACCAATTACGTATTCATCTAAATATTCCTTAATTTCGTGAGGTGTAGGTACATGCTTTAAGGCAAAACCTACTTCATTACTTTGACCAAGTTCCTCATCAATAATATTCTGACAAACTTCTACACATTCATCACAAATATATACATTAGGACCTGCCACTAGCTTGCGGACTTCCTCACCGGTGCGTCCACAAAAACTACAACGCAACGTTTCTTTCTCGTCTTTCTTCAAGCTTAGTCCTCCTAATTATTTACTAGTTACTACAGGTCGAGTCAATACCTCATCAATTAAGCCATAAGTAACAGCATCCTGTGCACTCATGAAATTGTCACGATCAGTATCGCGAGCGATAACATCAATCGGTTGACCACTATGAGAAGCCAGTAAGCCATTTAATTCTTCACGCATGCGTAAGATTTCACGAGCATGAATTTCAATTTCAGAAGCCTGACCTTGTACACCACCTAATGGTTGGTGAATCATAACCCGAGCATGTGGTAACGCATAGCGTTTCCCTTTCGCCCCAGCTGTAAGGAGCACAGCCCCCATACTAGCTGCCGAACCTACACAAATGGTAGACACATCAGGTTTGATATATTGCATCGTATCATAAATCGCCATACCAGCGGTTACTACCCCACCAGGGCTATTAATATACAAATGAATATCTTTATCAGGGTCCTCTGCTTCTAAGAATAATAATTGTGCAATAACAAGATTTGCCACATCATCATTGATAGGGCCACCTAAAAAGACAATTCTATCCTTTAACAAACGAGAGTAAATATCATACGAACGCTCACCGCGTCCACTTTGCTCTACTACTACCGGTACATACATAAACTACACCTCATGTCCATGTACCTATATAGCCCGTGGATTATTTTTCCTGGGATTCTGCGCCTTTAGCCTGCTCAATAACAAAACGAGCTGCTTTTTTACGAGCTACAGAATTTCTCAACATAGCTACACGGCCTTCTTTAACAATAATATTCATAACTTCTTTTGGATCGGCACCAAATTGCTGAGCCATCGTGTAAATTTCGATGTTCATATCTTCTGGAGTTACTTCGATGTTTTCAGCTTTAGCAATCGCTTCTAATACCAAGTCAGCGCGTACATTTTCAGCCGCATTCGCATGGTGTTCTTCTTTTAAACCGTCCATTGTTTTGTTGGAGAATTTCAAGTAATCTTCTAATTTCAAGCCACGGCTTTCTAAGTTCATAGCCATTTCTTGAATCATCTGTTCTACACGATCTTCTACCATAACTTCAGGAATATCTACCGTTGCATTTTTAACGGCTGTTTCAATAAGTGCCGCATTGTATGCATCAATAGCACGACGCGTAGCATCTTCTTCCATTTGTTTACGAAGATCTGCTTTTAATTCTTCAATTGTTTCATAAGAGCTAGCTTCTTTAGCGAATTCATCATTCAATTCAGGCAATTCTTTACGTTTAATGTCATGAATATGAGTTTTGAAAACAGCTTCTTTATTAGCTAATTCTTTTACAAAGTAATCTTCAGGGAAAGTTACTTTAACTTCTACATCATCACCAGCGGCATGACCAATTAATTGATCTTCAAAGCCAGGGATGAAGCTACCGGAACCAATTTGAAGTGGATAGGATTTACCTTCGCCACCATCAAATGGCTTACCATCGATAGAACCAGCGAAATCGATAACAGCAAAGTCATCTTTTTGTAATTTCGCATCTTTGTCAGCTACTACCATTTTAGCTTGCTGATTACGAATATTGTCTAACTGTTCCTGAATCTGTTCATCAGTTACCTTAGCTTCTTGTTTTTCAGCTTCTAAGCCTTTATAGTCGCCAAGCGTTACTTCTGGGCGTTTTGTAAGGGTTGCTTTGAACACTAAATCTTTACCTTCTTCGAAAGTTACACGTTCGATTTCTGGTTCACTTACAGGTACGATTTCATTAGCTACTAATGCTTCTTGATACGCACGGCCAGCGATAGTGTCAAACGCTTCTTCTAAAATAGCTTCCTTGCCGAAGTTCATTTCTAAAATACGGCGAGGTGCTTTACCTTTACGGAAACCAGGAATGTTAACCTGACCAGCAATGCGTTTTACAGCTTGCTGAATACCTTTCGTTACGTCTTTAGCTGGAACTTCAATAGTTAAGGTTACCTTATGTTGATCAACAGGGGTTACAGTTGCATTCATGAAAATATGTCCTCCTTGAGGGCTAAATGCCCAAAATTTCTGTTTTTTAATATTGCATTCCTTATCTTATCATAAAATTTGAATGTATGCAATTTTATGTGATAAAGTAAGTCATTTTATTCTAGATTTTTTTGATAAATTATGTTATTAGCTTTCTTTAGCAATTAATTCCACTACATCACGGCGGCTAAAGACACCGATTACAACGCCATTTTCATCTAAGACAGGCATAGTTTTTAAATGTTTTTCTAACATCGTCGCCACTACTGGTTCTACTTCTTCTTTAGGGCCACAAGTAATGACTTCGCGAGTCATTAGCTCTTCTACATGAACGGCTAACAACTTCTTAAATTGCGCATTATACTCGCCAATGCCACTATAGTAAATACTAGCCCCTAATACATTCACATAGTGAGGCGCATGAGGGCGTACTTTCTTATACAATAAATCGCCTTCCGTAATTATCCCCACTAATTTGTTATCCTCATCGACTACAATAAGAGCGGCCACTTTGTATTTTACAAGCAATTTTGCAGCTTCATTAATCGACGTATCTTTCGTAACAGTTACAGGATATTTGTTCATAGCTTCAGCAATTAACATAGGATTACCTCCTTTGAAACGTCACTTACATTAACGTTCCTACTACACTTCTTACTTCATCCTTGACAGTTATAGCTAGCCACTGCTAACAGCGTAACAGTGCACTTATAAAAACGACTAAATAGCTAGCCATACTAATCATAAAATCTACTGTGTTATATAGTATATGTTAGACAAAGGTTTCTAAAACTCCTGCTTAATTTGCAGTTTTTCTTACCCTTTCATTACAAAATAAGTGATAATAGCAATCACAATAATCGCACTTACAATGACGACTTGCCAACCGCGACGATTGCCGCCTTGGCCTCCTTCCTCAATGCCGATTAAATTACCCGCTTCATCATAACGATGGCGATATTGTCCTTCCAAATCATCATAATCGGTTACGTCTTCTACCTTCGCTTTATAACGACGCGCGGCCACTTGGCGCGCTCTTTCTTGCACATCTTGTTCCATTTTATGAACCTGTAACGTCGTTAAATCTTTGCGCAAGGACTCTAATAAACCACTGATGAAAACTAAACGAGCTTCCAATAATTTATTGACCGCAAAGCTTCGTTCTAACCACGATTGATACAAAGCCATCAATACACCATGATTCACATCGGCTACAGTTTCTTTAGCAGCTAATCGCTGTGCTGTCTTCGTTTCATTATTCAGTGCATCCAACAGGGTTTGCGCATAACGACTAAACTCTATTAACAACGTATTTACCTCTTTATTTTGTGTGCCCAGTTCTTCTTTGCGATGTACTATATACTCTTGTGTAAAGCCACCTTTTTCTAACGTTTGTACCATCTTAGCGGCATCACCATAAGCACCTAAAGTCGAATTAACAATGCGAGTAGTATTACTAATTTCATCCAATGTTTTTTGTAAAAACTCTCGGCGCTCTTGCCATTGTGTCACTTGATCGGTTTCTTCAGACAAAGCTTCACTACCAGCCTGTAACTGACTAAATTGGGCCTTCAATAAATCCAAATTGCCTTGAATAATAGTCTGTGCTGTATCAGTGGCTTCCCCATATACAGCATAAAAACCATCACTGCCTTGCTGTTGTTGCACCTGCCACAATGCCTCAAGGCTCGGCAAACCAGTAAAATTGGCTGCATTTGTTGTCACGCTATTACCTCCATCTACTCCTCATACACTATAAAATAAATGCATTAACATTACCTATATAGTCAAAACTCCCTATTACCAATGGTAGGGTTCATGACGATTAATTTTACAAGCTCGATAAATTTGCTCCACTAATAATAGCCGTACCATTTGATGGGTAAATGTCATAGGGCTAAAAGATAATCTTACATCAGCACGCCGTCGAAGTTCTTCAGAAACACCAAAAGCACCACCAATGATAAACGTCATTTCACTAATGCCTTGTACCTCTAAATCAGCAATTTTTGCTGCTAGTTCTTCTGAGGCTAATAGTTTACCCTTTACGTCTAAAAGCACAACATAGCTTTTAGGATTCACTTGTTTCAATAAGCGCTCCCCTTCTTCTACCACGATAGCTTGACGCTTACTATCATCAGCGCTGGGCAGTTTACTTTCATTGAGCTCAGTAATTGTCACGCCCCCATATACGGTAAGACGTTTCACAAATTCTGCCACCCCCTCACGGAGATAGGTGGTCTTTAATTTGCCAATGGCAAGAATCGTAAATTTCATACTAGGCTACATCTACCTCCTAATCATTGTAAATATTCATCGCTTAATTAGTCGCCTCTGGCATTGTGCCAAGCACAATCGTTACAGTCCGTTCAGCCCCATTACTTAATACTGTCAGTTCTAACGATTCACCAGGTTTATGACTATCTAAAATTTGTTTTAATTCCATTAAGTTAGTCATTGATTTTTCACCAACGGCTACGATTAAATCGCCTTCACTAATATCACTATTAGCCGCTGGGCCATCACTATATACACGGGCTACTAACAACCCATCTTTCTTAAGTTGTAAACCATATTTAGCAGCCGTTGATTTATCTAATAAACCAAGACCTAAGTATGGGCGAACCACTTTGCCTTTTTCAATTAATTCTTTCACAATAGGCTTTACTTCATTAATCGGAATGGAGAAACCCATGCCTTCTACGCCAGTATGAGCAATTTTTTCACTATTAATACCGACTACATCACCATCAGCATTCACTAGTGCACCACCAGAGTTACCAGGATTAATCGCTGCATCGGTTTGAATTAAAGGAAACCGTTGCGATTCCATATCTACCGTACGATGAAGGGCGCTAATAACACCAGCTGTAACGGAGCCTTGGAATTCTAAACCCAAAGGATTCCCAATGGCAATAGCTGGTTCGCCAACTTGTAATTGATCAGAATCGCCAAGAGTTGCTACAGGCATATTATCCGGTGGCGCAATTTTAACAACCGCCAAATCAGTTAATGGGTCAACCCCTACTATGGCCCCTTCTTGAGAGGAACCATCACTTAAGGACACCGTTACTTTTTTATTATTAGCCTGTGCCACTACGTGATAATTTGTCACTATATAGCCCGCTTTATCAATAATAACCCCTGACCCTACGCCTTCACCAACCAATACTTGTTGGTCAAATACATTACGGTCATATACTTTAGTAGTAATCCCTACCACAGCAGGGCCTGCCTTTTTAACAGCTTCTACGATAGGTGTGTTACGATTATCTGATAAAGGCACATTTTTCTTAGGACCATCACCAGTAAGCGCCGTTGTTTCTGTAATCGTTCGTTTCGTGTTACTGTAAAAGTCATTCGTTAAATAACCACCTACAGCCCCTACGATAATCAAGACAATAGCTAATATAATAAATAAACCACGTTTTTTACTATCCATGTTAAAACCTCCTAACTTCCGAATAGTTTATGCGTGAATGGACACTTTTTCCTTAGGCTGTCCATGATATAAACGAACATCTTTATTCACTTCCAAGCCCTCTGCTTGTAACGCAGTCATCACCGTGTCAGCCACTACGGGCTGGGCATTATTTTTTTCAGATCGATGCGCCAAAATAACCTGTAAATCGGCAGGGCGTTTCATCATCAACAAAGCTTGCGCGGCATGTTCATTACTCAAATGACCATAAGGACTCGCTACGCGACGTTTCAAATCATAGGGATAAGGCCCATATTTTAACATTTGTGGATCATAATTGGCCTCTAATACCAACAAATCACTATCATCCATGTGCTTAAGCATGGTATCATCCACAAGGCCCGTATCCGTCATGAAAGTAATCTTATGAGCACCACCATAACAACAAAGCCCCATAGGATCCGCCGCATCATGGCTGGTGCGAAATGTATCCACTTGCAAATCACCAAGGGTAAAGCTACTTTTAGTAATCACTGAAAAGGCCTTACTAGTAAGACCTTTACGATTTACAATCTCCCGCATAGTTCCTTCGCGAGTATAAACAGGCACATCACATTGTTTCAGCAATTGAGGAAGGCCTGCCATGTGATCCGTATGCTCATGCGTAATACAGATACCGGCTAATTGATTTAAACTTAAGCCAAGCTCTTTTAAACCTTGTGTAATCCGTCGTGCACTAATACCAGCATCCACTAAAATGCAAGTATCTTTATAGGTAATCAACGTCGCATTGCCTTGACTGCCACTGGCAAGTACATGAGCGGCTAAAGACGACCCCTCTTCGCTCCCAGGCAATGCTTCCTTCAGTGCCATCGACGTAGTATTCATTTGTAATTTATTCACAGCTTCTTCTATGGCACGTTGTCTCAACAAAAACTCCTTCTATTTCACTTCTCGGTTCAAATTACCGCTTTTAAAACTCTGTAAATCAACACTTACATAGGTAAAACCAAATTCTTCAAACGCTTTACAAATCATGGCTCGACGTTTTGCTTCAGCAAAGATTTGAAAATCAGCTTCACTCACCTCAATGCGAGCCATACCTTCATGGTAACGCACGCGCAAAGGGCCGTCAATGAATTGGTGTAAATATTTCTCACCTTTTTCAATCATCGCCAACGCTTCACCGGTAATCACATGATTATACGGTACACGCGTAGCTAAACATGGCGAACTTGGTTTATCCCATACTTCAAGCCCCCACGCTTTAGCCACCGTCCGAATATCATCTTTGGTAAACCCATTTTCTAATAAGGGACTCTGCACTGTACCTAGCTCTTCTAAGGCACGCATACCGGGGCGATAATCCTTTTTGTCATCTAAATTACCTCCATCAAGTACGCCATTAATCCCCTTGACGGCGGCCCAATCAATTAATTTTTGAAAGCGATTTTTCTTACAATAATAACAACGGTCTGGGTCATTACGTGTAAAATCTTCCATTTCTAATTCATTAATTTCTACAATCGTATGCGTAATACCAATCGCCTTGGCAAAGCGTTTGGCATCTTCAATTTCTTCCGCTGGCAAAGTTGGTGAACTGACTGTAAAAGCTTGTGCCTTATTGCCCAGTACTTTATGAGCCACAGCGGCTAAAAAGGTACTGTCAACTCCACCAGAAAAAGCTACAACAGCACTCCCCATTTGCTGCAAAGTAGCTTCCAAATTTGTTAATTTTGTTTGTAATTCAGTATTTAACATACAATCCGTCTCTTTTCTCTATTATTAATTATTCATTTATAGTATCCCTATTAGCCATGTTGCTTCGCAATATCGACAAATACTTTCATATTAGCGGCTAAATCAGGACCACGGCGAAACATATCACCACCAACCAAAAACATGGTATCTTTGCCATATAAATCAAGCAATTCTGGCAAACGAAGCTCCGTCACGCCACCACCTGGTGAAGGACAGGTCTCCTTAATCCCTGCTACCGGCTTTGTACAATAGTGATGAATGCGCTTGCATTGATCGGCCGTAAAGGTAAAACGACCACCATAAGATACAAAAATAGGCATATCCGCCCCAAATAGACGAGGCAAGAAGCCCATCCATAAATAATCTGCAATCCCAGATACCCCAGGCAACGCAAAGCCACCCATCATGGCTGGATGAGATATAATTGGCAAACCTAAATCAGCCTCTTTAGCCAACCGATTAAGCCAACCATAACCCACTAAAGCAGGGGCCACCATAAGAGCAGTAGCACCCGCTTCTTTAGCTAAATAGGCTCGTTCTAATAAGGCTTCCCCATCAGCCGATACATTAGCGGCATACAGCGTATGATGACCAGATTGTGCATTCGCTTCTGCCACCGCTTCGGCACAGCGTTTTACCCGTTCGACAAAGGGTGAAAATGCTTGGTTCGTTATACCATGGTCATCTTTAATAACATCAGCCCCACCTAACACATAGGCACGGCACATATGAGCCAACGTAGTTACAGGCGTCCCCATTGGTTTAATGACAGCTTGAATAAACGCTCGATTGGCGGTTCCCGTAAGCTGGCGTAAACCGTCTAAGCCAAAGCGAGGCCCTTTAAAGGCCTTCACTAAGGCTGGAGCTAATTCAATATCCACAACCCAAATATGTGGCTGAAGAGATGAATTTCCAAACACAACATTTAAAAATTGAGTCGCCTCTAACGCCGTACATTCCACGCCATAAGAAATACGTGCTAGAAAATGCGCGCCATCACCAACTGGTTCTAAGGATTCTAAACGACCTACTACATCTCGTTTAATATCTTCATCTTGCAAAAAATCATAAGGAAATTCAATGGTCTGTTCCACTTGAACCCCCCATGCAATAGCTTTCGCCTCTTCATACGTAGGCGCTTCTATTTGATAGGTCACTACGAACCGTTCACTACATAAGTTCTTCATCAGTGCCTCCTTTTAAATATATCTCTAATTCTTTATTTTACTATAAATCGAATATTAATTGTATACACTTAATACGTTTTCCCCAAAAATTATTAAGATTTACCTAAAAGTTAGTAATTTACTCCTAACCCTTATTAAGTTACGCCAAAAAGTTATTACGTTATACCAGAAACTTATTAAGTTTCTAAATGCACTACTAGTGTTCTCTAATTTGTGATACACTAATAGCTAGGATAAAGAGAGAGCCAAGAATGCCTTAAGAAGCACTACTTGGTATGAAGGAGGATTCAACATGAACTGGAACAATTACATTTCAAAAACATCACAAGAGCTCCCTGCTTCAGGGATTCGTAAAATTTGGGAAATGGCCTTAGCCATGGATAATGTCTTATCCCTCGGCGTAGGTGAGCCTGATTATGCGCCCCCTGAAAAAGTATTGCAAGCAGCCATTAAGAGCCTTGAAAACAAAGAAACAAACTACACAAGTAACGCCGGTTTATTACCTTTGCGTACAGCCATTCGCCAATGGTATAACAAACGTTATGGCGTAGACTATACAGAAGATCAAATGATGCTCACCGTCGGTGCCAGCGAAGCTATTGACCTAGCTATGCGCGTGCTCCTTAATGAAGGGGATGAAGTCCTCATTCCAGACCCTTCCTATGTAGCCTATGCAGCTGAAGTCAAACTAAATCGCGGTACTCCTATTATGGTCCCTACCCAACTAGAAGAAGGTTTTAAAATTACCCCGGCGGAACTTGAAAAAGCGGTTACCCCTAAGACCAAAGTATTACTTATGGGCTATCCTAGCAATCCAACCGGTGCTATTTTAAACCAAGAGGATTTAAAGGACATTGCTGAATTTGCTATTAAACATGATCTCATTGTAGTGAGTGATGAAATTTATTCAGAATTAACTTATGGGCAAACGCATACAAGTATTGCTTCTTTACCGGGTATGAAAGAACGGACCCTTATCTTAAACGGCTTCTCCAAAGCCTATGCTATGACGGGCCTTCGTATTGGTTTCCTCTTAGCGCCAGAAGAAGTCATTGCGCAAGCCATTAAAATTCATCAATACAGCATTGTAGCCCCAGCTACCCCTATTCAACATGCCGCTATTGTCGCCCTTAATGAATGTGATGAAAGCGTTATTAATATGCGTGAGGAATACCAAGCCCGTCGTGACCTTATCGTTGCGGGTTTCCAAAAAATGGGATTACCAATTGCTGTACCAGAAGGGGCCTTCTATGTATTCCCTGATATTTCCAGCTGTGGCTTAAATGACTTTGACTTTGCTGTACAATTATTACAACAAGAGCATGTAGCCGTCGTACCCGGTTCTGCCTTTGGTGAATGTGGCAAAGGTCGTATCCGTTGCTCCTACGCCTCTTCTCGTGAAACAATCCAAGAAGCCTTAGTGCGCATTGAACGGTTTATTAATGGATTGAAAAAATAACCCTTATCTTATTACAACTAACCAATTCTATACTATAACAAAAAGGGACGGAAGCCCACACACTTCACCATGTGGGCTTCCGTCCCTTTATTATTTGTTATGTATTATTATCGTATGTATTAAGCTTCAGCCAATGCTTTGCCGCGCGCTTCACAATCAGCCAAAGCTGCATCATCAGGCGCACCAAATACAGGAAGGTTATCAGCCACGATGTTAGCACCAGCGCCTTTTACGCGTTCTGCCCAATCATCAAGCCAAGTACCGCCCCAACCATAAGAGCCGAAAAGAATTACTTGTTTACCAGATAATTTGCCTTCTAAAGCAGTATAAAATGGTTCAAATTCCATTTCTTCTAACTGTTCTGCACCCATGTCAGCACAGCCTAATGCTAATTTATCAAAAGCAGCTGCTTCATCAGCGGAAATTTCAGAAACGGATTTTACTACTACTTCTTGACCAGCATCAGCGATGCCTTTACCGATAGCTTCTGCCATTGCTGCTGTATTACCTGTACCAGACCAATAAATTACACCAATCATGTGATTACCTCCTACTAGCATGCCGTTACGGCTACTAAAGACTCTAATTGTTTACCATTTAAAAGCTGGGTATGACAGTAATTTCTGCATGCCCGAAAACAGTGAAACGAATGCATGGCGGACATAGGATTGCCATAAACTTTCCATTCACCACATAGTTTATACCCGCTTCCTTTCAACCGAATGAAAGAGCATACATCGTGGAGTGGATAGCCTAAAAACAGACCTATTTCATGAGGAAAATCCTGTCGTTCTTCTAAACGACGTTTCAAGCGTTCAAACCATACCTCTAAGGATTCTGTTGGCAAATAGCCATACATTTTTAAAAATCCTAGGTGCTCTGGTCGCCGTAAATATTCCTCTAACATCCGTTTGCGAAACACTAACAACAATCTTCGTTGGTCGCAGTGACATAGTTCATAAAAGAACAAGCCACGTTCATTAAACATTTCATTATACGCCGACAAAGCCGTTGTCAAATGTATATCCTTATCTCGTGGAATTGCCACAAGATTCGCCACCTTGATGCCCCGTATTGCCGGCGCACAATGATAACCGATAATAGAATCTATCTCGCTTACCATAGTTCACCCTGCCTCTCAATGTTTTCAGGAGAACACTTGCTCTCAAGGCTGTCATACTAGTAAATCCGGATTTAATAAATAGTAGCTTCCTACCAAGCTACTATCTACTTGGCGAAAAATAATTAAGCTAACTATCTTCTTCATTCATCATACAATCAAAGTAGTTATCTGTCAATATAAATGACATTTATTTTCATTTATGATATTTTTACAAATTCTATATACCACCTACTTAAACGATACTTTTCGATATCCTTGATACATCAATATTCTCATATAATACAAAGAGGATGGGGTATATTTATTGTATACCTCATCCTCTAAAAAAATGGTAGCCTCAGATACAAATAGCTCCATTCGGATAAATATTTTTGAGAAAATTACTCATTTAATAATTTGTATCTATTTACGCACTTATCTATTTACTTACTTTTACTTCAACTTACTCATAAATTTTTCGTTATTAATTACAAAGCGCTCATGTGTTCCCTGACCAATACAAACTTCTCCTTCATAGGCGGCTACACGATACGAAATTTTACGACCTTCCACAGCCGTTACATCCGCCTCAGCTCGAATTGTAGCACCTACAGGCGATGGTTTATCATGGGTAATATGCAAGGAAATCCCTACCGTACCTTCACCGTCTGCCAAGTAATTACTCAAAGCAGCAACCGCCGCTTCTTCCATTAACGCACACATAGCAGGTGTAGCAAATACGGGCAAAGCACCACTTTTCATAGTTTTAGCTATATTTGCCTCTGTTACTTTTACAACGGCTTCGCCTCGCAAGCCAACTTGAATACTCATATACGCCTCCTAGGGTAAATACGACTTATAAAATGACTTTCTTATAATTAGTATACTATATTCAAGTTAACCTTAAAACAAAAAACATCACCTATCTTATTTAATAAAGCTTACATGTTTATAAATTTCTTCCAAGGCCTTTTCTTTATTTTCGTTATATTCTACTTTTTTCTGTTCAAACCAGTTGTTACCATAGGTATCAATAGACACAATTAAAGGGCCAAATTCTTTAACACGACAAGTCCATAATGTTTCAGGCATACCTAGTTCTTTCCAGTTAGCCTGTTCAATTTCTTCTACTTCAGTGGCTGCTAACACGGCATTGCCCGCAGGAAATACTAAATGTAACGCTTTAAATTCTTGACAAGCCTTTTGTGTACCAGGCCCCATGCCACCTTTACCAACAATAAGGCGTACCCCTGTATGTTTTACAAAATCGTATTCGAATTTTTCCATACGCATACTTGTTGTTGGGCCTACAGAAATCATTTCATATTTGTCATTCGCTTCATCAACCGCTTTGACAATTGGGCCAGCATGTAAAATAGCCCCATCTCGTACATCAACAGGAAGTTCACGACCATATTCAATCAAACGGCGATGTGCCACATCACGACAAGTCGTAATATGACCTGTTAAGTAAATAATATCGCCTGCTTTAATGCCTTCAAGATCTTTAGCTGAAATTGGTGTTGTTAAAATTTTCTTTTCCATTAGTATGCCACCCCACTATGAGATAATACAGTACATTTACCATCTTTAGTAAATACTAAATGACCACGACGATGATTCCAACAGCCTACGTTAACGGCTACGCTCAATACAGACGGATGGCGGGTACCATTTTCAATGTTTACCCCCATAACAGATTTGTCGCCACCCATACCTTGTGGTCCTAAGTGAAGCGAGTTAATACCATCCTCTAATAATTGTTCCATATAAGCTGCTTTTTCATTTGGATTTTTTGAACTTACAGGGCGCATAAGAGCTTTTTTAGAATAGAGTGCCGCTGTATCAATGGACGTAGCAATACCAACACCAACCAACAATGGTGGGCATGCATTTAAACCATAGGAAGTCATCAAATCAAGGACAAATTTAGCAACCCCTTCATACCCTTCACCAGGCATTAAGGTTTTACCACTACCAGGCAAGGAGCAACCGCCACCAGCCATGTATGGGAAAATCTCTACATCATCACGATTGGGAACAATATCCCAAAATACATACGGTGCTGTTAAACCAATATTCTTTTTTGTATTAAATTCGTCAAATGTTTCAACACTATTGTGACGTAATGGAGTTTCTTGTGTTGCTGTCAAGGTCGCTTCTCGTAAAATGCTTTCCAATTCACCAATCAATGGGAAGTTAGCCCCACATTTTACCCAATATTGTAATACCCCTGTATCTTGGCAAGAAGGACGACTCAATTCTTTAGCCAGCTCCATATTTGTGTGCATAGTATCATAAATAGTTTTAGCTAATGGGTTCTTTTCATCAGCAGCTAATTCCTTAATTTTAGCATCCACATCATCTGGCAATACTTTAGACATATAGCCTACAAAATCTGCAATAATGCGAGTCATTTCCTGACTCTGAGTAACCTTTTCCATAATGGCCTCCTTAAAAATAAACTGTACTTACGGATAAAATGGGAAGAAAATTGGTAATAAAATCAATGAAGTAATAGCAGCGAGAATTAAATACGGGCCGCCTACTTTTACATAATCCATAAAGCTGTAACCAGCCACATTATAAACCATTGTATTTGGTGGACAGCCAATCGGCGTAGCAAACGCTACAGAACCCCCAATTACGGTCGCCATAAGCACCGCCTTCGGATCTGCCCCAACTTGCTGTGCCAAAGCTAGCCCAATAGGTACTAATAAAGCGGTTGTAGCTGTATTTGACATAAACTGTGTTAACACGGCCGCAATGATAAATACTACAGCGAGCAATACAAACGGTGATGGATTATCGCCTAAACTCTTAATAATGGTATCTGCAATCATCACCCCAGCCCCTGTTTTTACAAGCGCTTGTGCCAATGCCAAGGAACCGACAAACAATAGAATTGTTTTCATATCAATAGCATTAACAGCTACTTTTTCTGAAATCGTACGCGTCGCTACTAGAATAAGTGCACCAATCCAAGCAATAACATGTAACTTAATACCTAATTGAGATTCAAATATCATGCCTAGTACCGTGCCTACCAAGGTGGCAGCGGCAATCACTTTACGCCATTTAGCAACCTTACTATAATCAGCTTCTGTATTATATTCCGTATCTACTTGATGTGTTGGCTCTTCGGGTAGTAATTTGTGGCCAATTAAAGCAAAATAGGCAATCCCTACTAAGAGCACCGGCAAACCAACTAAGGCATAATCGAAGAAAGCAAAGGCTAAATTCTGTTGCGCCAAGCCAGACTGAGCAATCATATTCCCTGGGGACCCAATTAAACTTACATTACCACCAGCGGAAGCAGCAATGGCTAAGGGCATTAATAACTTAGTCGCTTTAATCCCTGTCCGTTGAACTAAGCCCATGGCTACGGGAATTAGTACCGCCGTTGTACCTGTATTGGATAAAAAGGTCGACATGGTGCCAGTAATTACCATGACAGCAATAATTACATGCCGTTCTGTCTTAGCAAAGCGATTCACTAAGCCCCCTACGGCATGCGCTACACCAGTTTCAAAAAAGGCGGCCCCTACAATGAACATAGCCATAAATAATAACACATTAGAATCGACAAAACCTAAAAAGGCTTCTTTTGGGGTTAATACCCCCGTCAAGGTTAAACACACCGCTACGGTCATAGCCGTAATCGATAAGGGAATTTTTTCCCATACAAACATAATAATGGCAAAAACTAATAAAACTAACGTTACAATAACACCATCCATAAAGAACTCCTCTCGTTAACTTATACACGTTGGTGATACTGTGAATGCATTCGATAATTTCATTATACGCATATATCCAAAATCAGCTATCCAATTTATGCTATGAAAATAATTTTCATTTAGCTTCTTTTTTAGTACTTTTAATGAAACTTCGTATAAATGTATATAAAAAAACGACTAGCCTTATAGTCTCTAAAGCTAGCCATTTTATGGATATTCTTATATTCAAGGTATAGTATGGGCGCTCTTTTCATCTACAAAAACGCCCTATTCTCTTTTTATTAGATAGTATCAAAAATCTACATTTTATCCAGTGGACATACCTTTGCTAAGGTTGTCAGTGCATCTTCTAATTGGCTTTTAATCTGTTGCACTGTTGCAAGAGATAAAGACTGTTCATGCACCTGGTCACCTTTCAAGGTCGCCACATCTGCCACATAGGCCTTCAAACGTTGACCAATAGTCTCATCATCAACAGCAATATACTCCTTCCAATTATCCATCATCGTTTGACGCTCTACTTGCGTAGCAATTCGTCGATACTCTGAGGGCGTAGTATGAAAATGCTTTCGAAAAGCCGTATTAAAGGCCTTCACATCGGAAAAACCGCACTGATTAGCTATATCCACCACTTGTTGCTTCGTATTCACTAATTGCACGGCCGCTTCACGAAGTCGCATCCGCAATACATACGTTTTAAAGGATATACCCAATTGTCGTTTAAAAAATTGGGAAGCATAGCTCTCAGTATAGCCTCCAATAGTGGCTATATCCCCTAAGGCAATAGCTTCTTTATAATGTTTATCTATATAGGTAATCATCTTTTCAAATGTCGCCTCCTGCTGCAAAGCCACTGGATTGCCTTGTGGTTCATGAGTATGAGGCAGTAAAATTGTGGTCAAAGTTTCTAATACTTGTAAAAATAAATGCTCAATTCTTAAATTAGGCCTATCAATCCATGCATTACTAGGATTGCAACGAGCTTGCCCCTTCCCCAAATTATCACGGCTAGACTTATCTCTTTCCATCGTCGCTAAGGCTAAAATCAAACAACCTAATTGTTCACGTAAAGCTACATATATAGGTAAATCCCGTGTAGCTGTATCGGTAGCCAGAAAGAATGTGGACTGGCGAAACACCGCTTCATATTGGGCCAACATAGTAGGATGTAGATGCAAAACCATGGCTATCGTATCGGGCTCTAAAGCCAAGGTAGCATGACCACATTGCGGTGGCAACATAATAATATCATTCACCCCTAAATTCGTATATTCACTGTCGTGACATACTTCAACAGCCCCTTGTAAGACAACAAGAATTTCAATTTCAGGATGCCAATTATAATGATATGTGCCAATACGATAGATATACTGACTAAACTGAATATGTCCATGGTCATAAGCATAATTAAAATACTCCATACTACCTCCTAACCTTTGAAATAACTCTCTCTAACGGCTTACGCCAAGCCTTTACCAAACCTTTACCAACCTATATATTAGCTTCCGTATTAGCTACTAAGCACTTATAAACAGGGCAAGTTACGATATGATCATTAACTATACCAATAGCCTGTAAAAATGAATATATAATAGTAGGCCCTACAAAAGTAAAACCTCGCTTTTTCAAATCCTTACTAATTGTTTCCGCTAACGGTATACTAGCTGGTACCTCTGCTTGATTTTGCCAATGACCGATTATAGTCTTCCCCTCTGTAAAATGCCAAATATACGCGTCGAAAGAACCAAACTCAGCTTGTACACGCTGAAAAGCCACTGCATTTTTACGTAACGCTGCTACTTTTAAACGATGGCGAATAATATTCGGATTTTGCAACAATGCCGCTTCCTTTTCAGGTGTATATTGTGCTAACGTAGCCACATCAAACCCATCAAAGGCTTCACGCATAGCTTCACGGCGCTTAATTACAATAGTCCAACTCAAACCAGCTTGCATGCCCTCTAAAATTAGCATTTCAAATAATTTATCATCCTCATGAACCGGTACACCCCACTCGGTATCATGATATAGTTGCTCTAATTCACTGCGTCCAGCCCAGGTGCACTGTCCCTCCATAGTGCTCATAATTCGCTCCTTTTTATAAAAAAATCATATAGTATGTGAAATTGATATAATTAAAATTATAATTTTACATAATTTCATAGTATTTTTTCTGATTTTCATCTATATTAGTATTATACCATGTTATATAGTAAGCGGTTTTTATTTTCAAGGAGGTATTTACCTATGATGCAACTATTAGGCGGAGTCATCGTTATCGTCGCCTTTGCCGCCATCATTCGGAAGTATGAAACACGTACAGTTTTACTCATCGCAGGTGCTTTGATGTGCTTGATTGGTGGTGTGATGGGCCAATTTATGGATGCTTTTGTGAAAACCATGGTTCATGGCACATTAGTTCCTACCATTTGTGCTGTTATGGGCTTTGCCTTCGTTATGAAACACACGGAATGTGATCAGCATTTAGTTCATGCGCTCTCCGGACTCATTTCCAAAAGCCATGCTGTTATTATTCCGTTAGCCATGCTCATTACTTGGTGGCTTAACATTGCCGTAACAAGTGCAGCTGGGGCAGCCGCTGCTATTGGCAGCATTTTGATTCCTGCGTTAATTGCCGCTGGTGTACATCCAGCCATGGCTGGTGCCGCTGTATTAGCAGGTACCTGGGGGAGTACAATTAGCCCGGGTAACACCCATGTCGCTTTTATCTCTAAAATGGCTAGCGTCGATGTAATGTACGTTGTGCTAGAAACAGCGGTACCTGCTATTATTGCGTCCTTTGTAGTCGCTATTGCCCTTACCTTAGTGGCAGCCGTGAAAAAAGAAGGGCCTAATAAGGCTCGTCAACAAGCCTTAGCCGAACAAGGAGATGCGTCCTTAACAGCTAAACTTAAAATCAATCCATTAAAGGCCTTAGCCCCTATTATCCCATTGGTAATCTTAGTAGTAACAAACTTAAATCTACCAATGATTAAAGCTATGGGCATTCCTAAAGTAAGCGTACCAGCCGCTATGATTATCGGTTGCGTCCTTGCCTTACTCATTGCCCGTGCTAATCCACAAGAAGTAACTAAAGACTTCTTTAAGGGCATGGGCGAAGCCTATGGTAGCATTATCGGGCTTATCATTGCTGCGGCGGTCTTCACGCAAGGTATGCAAGCTATGGGCCTTACGGATGCTTTATTAACTTACATGAAAGATTCTGAATCGATTGCTAAAATCGCTGGTAGCTTTGGACCTTTCATCATCGCTATCCTCTGCGGGTCTGGTGATGCGGCGGCCCTTGCCTTCAACGGAGCGATTACACCACATGCTGCTAGCTTTGGTATGAATATGGTAGACCTTGGTTCCTTGGCCCAAATCTCAGGCGCCATTGGCCGCTCTACCTCGCCGGTAGCCGGTGCCGCTATTATCTGCGCCACCTTAGCTAAAGTAAGCCCTATGGAATTAGCCAAACGCAATATTATTCCTATGCTAGCTGGGGTTATTACATTCTTAATCTTATTCTAATATTCTACATATTCCAACCGCTACTACGTAGTATTAGGCGCTTACCTACTACGTAACAGTTAACTACTATATAAATTAGGTACTAAGTTGTTCTCTTTATCTATTTCTATATATTTTCTCTTAAGGAGGTTCTCATGATTCAAGAAAAACGTGTCCTTGATGAATTCTTTGAGCTTGTTCAAATTCCTTGCTCCACTTTAAATGAACGAGTGGTAGCCGATTTACTTACCAAGCGTTTAGAAGATCTTGGTTTCACCGTAGTAGAAGATAATGCCGGTGAAAAGCTAGGTGGCAATACGGGCAACTTAGTAGCCACACGGAAAGGCACTGTCCCTGAAGCCCCTATGATTATGCTAACAGCTCACATGGACTGCGTAGAACCTTGTGCCAATATCAAACCTCAACTAAAAGATGGTCTCATTACCTCTGATGGTACTACTATCTTAGGTGGTGACGACAAAGCTGGCGTAGTGGCTATTTTAGAAGCCCTTCGCGTCATTAAAGAAAAAGACCTTCCTTATGGCGATATTCAAGTCGTATTTACGATTGCTGAAGAAGGTGGTGTAAATGGCTCTAAAAACATGGATTCTTCCTTGTTAAAAGCTAAATTAGGCTTTACATTTGATACGTCTGGCGCCCCTGGTCGTATTGTACACAAAGCACCAGGCCAAAATAAAGTGCGTGCCGTTATTACTGGCAAAGCAGCTCATGCCGGTAACGCCCCTGAAAAAGGGATAAATGCCATCGTAGCGGCCGGTCATATGCTTACTAAATTGCCACAAGGTCGACTTGATGAAGAAACAACCTGCAATATCGGTACCATTAGTGGCGGCCGTGCTACCAATATCGTAGCTGACGAAGCAACTATTTTATTAGAAACCCGTAGCCGTAATAAAGCTAAACTAGACAAATTGACTGCTGATGTAGTGGCTATTTTTGAAGCTGGCGCTAAAGAAACTAATACAACCGTAGATGTAAAAGTTCTACCAGCTTACGATCCATTTGATTTAGCTGTTGATTCTGAAACGATTAAACTAGCTAGTAAAGCGGCCGAAACATTAGGCTTCCCTGTAAATGTTGTTGAATCTGGCGGTGGTAGTGATGCTAGTTTCTTCAATGCTTATGGCGTACCAACGGCGGTACTTGGCGTTGGCATGACTAATGTGCATACGAAAGATGAATGCTTACTCGAACAAGATTTATATAATTCAGCGCGCTTAGCTACCCAAATTATTATTGAAGCAACTAAATAATAAATATAAGTAACTCAAGTATGAATACAATTAACATACTACGTATTCGCTAGGACAACTTATATAACTAAAACGACCTATCAAAGATAGGTCGTTTTTTAGGTTATCCCAGTAAGTGAATTAAACACTGTCTTTTCAAATTTATCATATGCCCTATAGGCATACCATATAGACTTTTCTTATATTCTATGTTACAGTAAAAATAGAGTAATTATTAATCGAATTATTAATTGAATCACTAACAAAGCCATACCTAAGTCACCGGATATAGGTATGTAGCATCAAAGAATCTATCGTAGGTCATAGAAGATAGATAATTTGATGCTTTTTTTGAGGTAACATATATGACTACAATACAGCAACTAAACACATTTAATAAAATTAAACATTTTATCGCCTTAACCATTCCTATTATATTAACACAATTTGCCATTACTGGGGGCTCCTTCGTGTCCGTTGTATTAACAGGTCAATACAGTACGGTAGATTTAGCGGGCATCTCCGTCGGCTTTAATTTATGGACAGCCTGCTACTATGGCATCATTGGCATCCATCTTGGCATTTCACCTATTATTGCCCAACTACTGGGAGCCAAAGAAAAAGATAACATTCCTACTATCATCTATCATGGGCTCATCTTATCGGTCTGTTTCTTTCTCTTAATGATACTATTAGGCCTTACCGTGTTAGATCCTATTTTAACACAACTACAACTAGAGCCCACCGCCTATGAAGTATGTTGGCAATATTTAAAAGCTATTGCCGTCGGCCTTTTCCCCCTTATTTTAACTTGTGTCCTAAGAAATACCTTAGATTGCCACGGCTATACACACTATACTATGTATATCATACTCTGTGGCTTAGGCCTTCATATTTTCTTAGATTATGCCCTTATTCTAGGCCACTTTGGCTTTCCCGCCCTTGGTGGTTTAGGCGCTGGTATTGCTACGGCTATTGCCTATTGGTTCAATTTTTTAGCCTTTTTATGCGTATTAATTCTAGGCAAGCCCTTCAAGGAGTACCGTCTGTTCCTTCACCCCTTCACCTTTGACTTAACATATATTCAAGAGCAATTACGACTGGGTATACCCATTGGTCTAGCCATTTTTGCCGAAAGCAGTATTTTTAGTTTAGCCGGCATTGCCGCCACCGCCTATGGCACTAGTATTATTGCTGCTCATCAAGCGGCCCTAAGTTTCACCTCCCTCTTCTATGGCGTCCCTTTAAGTATTGGCATTGCTGCTACTATTACCGTAGGCTATGCTGTAGGTGCTAAGCAACTGCAAGATGCTAAAGTCTATTCCTATATCGCTCGTGGTTTAGCTGTAGTCTTAGCCATGACGATTTGCCTATATACCTTTACCCATCTACCTACCATTGCTGGCTACTACACGAATGATCCTAATATGGTAGATTTAATTGGTAGTTTCTTAAGCTATGCTGTTTTCTTCACCGTTATTGATGCCCTAGGAACTCCTATCCAAGGAATTCTCCGCGGTTATAAAGATGTGCGTATTATTTCTATCATCGCTTTATCAAGCTTCTGTGGAACCAGTATTCCCATTGCAGCTATCTTTACCTTTATTTTTAATTATGGCCCTTATGCCATTTGGATTGGTCTCTTAGGCAGTACTCTAATTGCCGCCATGCTTTTCACCTGGCGCGTATGGTTCATTCAAAACAAAAAAAACAAGCAACTTGACATTAGCTATGTATAATGTTAGACTACATAACAGTTTTATATGTATTGCCTATTAAACTCATACGGTATATATCGTTTAAATAGTTTGTATAATTTTAATAATTTAAATAGTTCAAATAGGTTATACAATTTATTACAAATTCATACCTTGATGACTTTTGTCGCCGGATAAAAGAAATAACATCAAATGCTCTATCGTAGGCCATTGAAGATAGAGTGTTTGATGTTTTTTTATTAATCTTATTGATATACGAAAGGAGTACCCCATGAATACTAAAGTATCTATGTATCATAAAATAATAAGCTTTATTCAACTAACGGTTCCCATTATTATTACCCAATTTGCCTTAACTGGCGGCTCCTTTTTTTCGGTCGTCATGACCGGTCAATATAGCACAACCGATGTGGCCGGTATTTCCGTAGGTTTTAATATTTGGATTGCCTGTTACTACGGTATCCTGGGTATTCTACTCGGTATTGCCCCCATTATAGCGCAATTATTAGGCGCTCACAAAGAAGAAAATATACCTACGGTTATTATTCATGGTATATGGTTAGCGCTCTTTTTTAGTGCCCTCTTAATTATAAGTGGCATTTTATTTCTGAAACCACTCCTGCAATATCTTGCCTTAGAGCCAGCCGCCTATGAAATTTGTTTACAATATATGAAAGCCATTGCCTTTGCCCTGCCACCACTCATCCTAACCTGTACCCTTCGCAATACTGTAGACTGCCATGGATATACACGTTATTCTATGATAATTATGAGCATAGGCCTAATCATTCATATTTCCCTAAACTACGCTTTAATCTTAGGCCACTTCGGCCTACCTGCCTTAGGTGGTTTAGGTGCCGGTATTGCTACAGCCATTGCGTATTGGTTTAATTGTCTTGCCTATTTAGGCCTTTTGCTATATAAACAACCGTTCACCCAATACAAACTTCTAAAACAACGATGGTCCTTACAGTGGCTCCCTCTTCGTGAACAATTACGAATTGGTCTCCCTATTGGGGTCGCTGTCTTTTGTGAAAGTAGTATTTTTAGTTTAGCTGGTTTAGCTATTACGTATTACGGTACACAAGTAATAGCGGCCCATCAGGCGGCTATTAGCTTTGTTAATCTATTCTATGGAATTCCCCTCAGTATCAGCATGGCTAGTACTATTGTAGTAGGCTACCAAGTAGGTGCTAAGGCCTATAAAGAAGCTAAAATCATGTCATACATCGCAAGGGGTACTGCTCTAACTATAGCGGCCCTTATGAGCCTAGTAATTTTTACTCATTTACCACTCTTCGCAAGTTTTTACACCAATGACCCTGCCATGGTAGATATTATTGCATCCTTTATGAGCTATGCAGCGTTCTTTATTATTATTGATGCCTTTGGAACTCCTGTCCAAGGAATTCTACGGGCTTATAAAGATGTGGCGATTATCTCTAAAATAGCTATAGCCACTTACTGGGGTGCTTGTATCCCTATTGCCTTAAGTTTCATATATCTTACTGATTTAGGCCCCTATAGCGTATGGCTTGGCTTATTAGGTGGCGTAGGCTTAGCTGGTATATTATATATTTGGCGAGTTATGTATTTACAAACAAAGCGATTCATATAAACTACAAACAGTTTATATAAAAGACTACTCTAATCCAATACAACAAAAATGCTCCACAATTAGCTGTATACCTTAATTGTGGAGCTTCTTTATTTTAAACTCATCTTATTATTTAGTATTAGTTAAATATTTTTCAACTAATGCCCCTGCAAAAGCAATGCCATTAATCATATCCGTTTCATCAATATCAAACCGAGGATTATGATGTGGCGCTTTTATATCAGACCCTAAAATCATATAGGTGCCTTTACCACCTTTTTCAATGACCCGTTCTAAGAAATAAGCACAATCTTCACTACCACCACCAGTATTGCTAAGTGGTACCTCACGGAATAAGCCCATATCAGTAGCTAAGACTTGCACTTCTTTAGCTAACTCTTCAGAGTTTACACAAGCTGGCGCACTGCCCATCTCTTTAATAACCACTTCATTATCATACATAGCAGCTGCGCCCTGTAACACTTCATACGCACGCTTACAAATATATTCGTTAATTTCCCCTGTTTCACCACGAGTTTCAATCTGTAAATATGCTCTATCTGGAATTACATTACGGCCCGTGCCTGCATTTAACACCCCTACGTTAATGCAAGAGTTCCCTTTGGAGTGACGAGAAATTGCCTGTAAATTTAATGCAGCTGTACAAGCAGCTAACAAAGCATTCTTCCCTAACTCTGGGGAAGCGCCTGCATGAGAAGAATAACCTTTAAACTCTACATCCAATTTAGTGGTAGCTAAAAAACCATAGTTCATACAAGCTAAACAATTCGCAATAGCTTTGTTAATACCAATATGCATACCAAAGAAAATATCCACATCATCTACAACACCAGCATCACGCATGGCTTTCGCACCTCGAACGCCTTCCTCAGCAGGTTGTAAAATTAACTTAAACGTACCATGTAACTTATCTTTATGGCTCATAATATACTCTGCTAGGCCTAATGCCATTGTTAAATGGGCGTCATGACCACACGCATGCATGGCTTTATCATGCTGAGACACAAATCCTTCTTTAGCTGGTAAATGGTCATCTGTCGTTGCTTCTACCACATCATTAGAGTCAATATCGGCTCGAAAAGCCACTACAGGCCCCTCTTCATCAATATGTAAAGTGGCTACTAGGCCGGTAAAGCCATAACCCATAGCTTCAACCCATTTAGGATTAGCCCCTTCAGCTATAGCTCGATCCATAGCGGCTTTCATAGTAGCTTCACTAGGAAGACCCATACGAGATTCGGGTTGAATAACCTCTTTACCTACTTTTAAATCATAACCAAGTTCTGTCAATCTATCAGCGGCTATAGCGGCCGTACGATATTCTAACCAACCTGGTTCTGGATGCTGATGTAAATCACGACGCAAGGTTACAAAACGCTTACGATTATCGTTAGCAAAAGCAATACTTTTATATGTACTCATACGGACATCTCCTCTCAATGGGTTCACAAAATTTCTACTTAGAAACTACTTTTGAAACCAATCCTTCTAAATTAATCATACTCAGTTTAAATTAATCATCTTTACCAGCAAAAGATAGTTTCAAAGTTTTAATAGTATATCTACTTTTTATCATACCATAAACTAAAGTCCCTTGATAAGAGTACTATAAAAAGCGTGCCCAAAGGCACGCTTTTTGAGTCTGTAATTGCTAAATTAGCATTACAAAGTATGTAATTAATAATGCAAGTCATCAGGACCGATACGATGACGGAACGTCCAGTATGTCCAACCTTGGTAAATCAATACGATTGGCACAAAGATAAGTGCTACAATCGTCATCAAAGTTAAGGTGTATTCAGAAGATGCTGCATTTTTAACAGTTAAGCTCCAAGCTGGATTCAAGCTGGAAACCATGATACGTGGGAATAAACCAGCAAAGTAAGCAGCTGTTACAGAGATGATGCTTAAGCAGCTAAATGTAAAACCAACACCTGGACGACGCACACGTGTGAAGCCCCAGGAAAGAAGGAAGAACACAATGCAAAGTGCAAAGGCTACTGTAGCAATCATGCTGTTGAATAAATCAGTGTAGTAGTAAGTAGCACCTACCAATACAAGAGCGCCTACAGCAGTGATAACACCTTCTACTAATGCAGTAGCACGAGCGCGTTCTGCAATAGGTCCCACTGTTTTAATAGCGGTATACAAAGCACCATGGTAAACGAATACCAAGATAAATGCTAAACCACAAAAAATTGTGTAAGGGCTAAGTAAATCGAAGAAGCCACCTACGAAATTCATTTGACCATCAATTGGTGTACCTTGAATTAAGTTACCAACAGTAACGCCCCAAAGAAGAGCTGGGATTAAGGAACCAAAGAAAATGCAATAGTCAAATGTTTTACGCCATGCTAAGGATTTATCTTTACTGCGGAATTCAAAAGCAACGCCACGAGCAATTAAAGCCGCTAGCATTAAGAATAACGCTAAATAGAAACCACTAAATAAAGTAGCATATACATGTGGGAAGGATGCGAACGTTGCACCACCAGCAGTAATCATCCAAACTTGGTTACCGTCCCATACAGGACCTACTGTGTTGATCATCTGACGACGTTCAACATCGTTTTTACCTAAGAATGGAAGCAAAATCCCAACGCCATAATCAAACCCTTCAAGTGTGAAGAATCCTGCAAATAATACACATACGAGGATGAACCACACTACGTCTAAATTCTGTAAAATTACTTCCATAATGCTGCCTCCTCTCTAATATCCTGAGATGGATTGCCTTCTGGACCTTTTTTAATGTGTTTCACAGCTAAGTATAAAGCAGCGATAGCAGCTAAGATATATACAGCGGAGAAACCAATAATGGTTGTCCAAACTTCACCAGCCGTTACTGTGCTAGATACGCCATCAGCTGTTTTCTGCAAGCCGTAAACAATCCATGGTTGACGACCCATTTCAGCCACATACCAACCAGTTGCATTAGCAATGTAAGCAAATGGTAACATCCAGAATACAGTTTTAAGCATACCGCTCGAAGTTTCTAACTTGCCAGCACGATTCATAGCAAAAGCTACGATAGCTACTAAGAACATTAAAATGCCAGAGAATACCATGGCACGGAAAGACCAGTACATGGAAGTTACATGTGGTACATAGTCGCCAGGGCCATATTTTTCTTCATCAGCTTTTTGAAGGTCTTTCATACCTTTCATTTCACCATTGAAATCATCAGTAGCTACAAAGCTCAATAAACCTGGGATTTCAATAGCGCTATTTGTAGTTTGATTTTTTTCATCAATGGAAGCAAATAAGCTAAATGGAGCTCCCTTAGTTGTTTCCCAAAGGCCTTCTACAGACGCAATTTTCATTGGCTGTACTTTAGTAACATATTGGCCATGTAAATGACCAGCACCCATTACTAAAACACCACCAATGAGGGTGAATACTAACCCCCATTTAATGGAACGTTTGTAGAAATCTACAGCATTATTACGAAGTAAATGCCAAGCACTAACAGCTGCAATAATAACACCAGCCGTCATCAAACCATCAAAGAAAATGTGAGCATATTGACCTGGTACGTACCCATTAGATAAGATAACTCCAAAATTTTCCATTTCGGCACGACCATTGCGAATTACATAGCCCACTGGATGTTGCATAAAGGAGCTTGCTACTAAGATCCAGAAAGCGGATAAGTTAGTACCAATTGCTACTAATACAGCAACTACAGCATGCGCTTTAGCAGATAATTTGTCCCAACCAAAAATCCAAGCACCCATAAAGGTGGATTCAAGGAAGAATGCGGTCAACGCTTCAAGTGCTAAAGGAGCACCAAAGATATCCCCCATGAAACGGGAATATTCAGCCCAGTTCATACCGAAGTGGAACTCCTGTACGATACCAGTTACGACACCCATGGCAAAATTGATTAAAAATAATTTCCCCCAGAACTTTGCCATTTTTTTGTACACTTCATTGTTAGTGCTTACGTAGGTAATTTCAAGAATTGCTACGACTACTGTCATCCCTAGTGTCACAGGAACAAACAGCCAGTGATAGATCGATGTCAAGGCAAATTGCCATCGAGCTAACAGTAATGCTTCCATCATACTTAAAACCTCCTCACTTATTAATCGCGCGCTTGCGCCTTAGATGGACAGACTCTCTGTAAATGAATTTCTCGTTCACGCTTAGCCAACGATTCAAAGTCTACCGCCTGCAAGTCTTTAATCAAATTGTGTTGAATTTGACAAAAGCGCTCTTGGACGGAACAATTACCGTGACAACCACGGGAACAGGTTTCATTATCGTATAAGCAACGTTGTAAATACGTTGCCCCTTCTACAGCTTCAATAACATCTAGCAAAGTAATATCTTTTGGCTTACGTGCTAAAGCAAAGCCTCCATCCACCCCACGGAAGGACTGCATGATGTTGCCTGAAATCAGATTTCTCATAATCTTCAACAAGAATCGATCAGGAATTTTCTGTGCTTTTGCCAACTCTCCGCCAGTAATTTTTGTCCCATTTGGCAAGAGTGACATATGCAATACCATACGGAATGCATAATCAGTTGCTTGGTTAAGTTTCATAACTGCCCCCTAATACCTAATACAAACCATTTCGAAATAATTCGATTTTATAATTATTCTAATGAACATTACAATCTTAGTATACTTTGCAGTCATAAAAAAATGCTCGTATTCTGAGCATTTTTCTGTTCATCTACATTATAGTCAATAGTTGCAGGAAATGCAACAACATATTGCCAATTTTGCTAAAGAGAACTATACAAAATTCACACCATAATTCCTAGTATTACAGTAGTTTTTAGTCAATGTCATCAGTAATGTAGATAATATATAACTCATTTAAGAGTGTTTTTGTAAAATATGTAGTTAATTATAAACTTTTACATAGATTAGATATATAAACACTACAATTCCGCTAATTATTATATAATTGAACGAACTGCATCAATAATCAAAAACGCAATGCCCGACATAATAGCACTCAACGGAATCGTTACGAACCAAGCTAATACCATGGAGCGAGCTACACCCCAGTTAACTGCTTTTACACGTTTAGCTGTGCCTACACCCATAATAGAACCACTCACTACATGTGTCGTAGATACTGGTAAATGTAAGAATGTAGCAGTAAAAATGGTAATAGCTGAATTTAAGTCAGCTGCGAAACCATTGATAGTTTCTAATTTAAAAATTTTAGTCCCCATAGTACTAATAATACGCCAGCCACCGGCAGCCGTACCTAAAGCCATAGCGGATGCACAAGCAATTTTTACCCAAGTAGGTACATCTAAGGTATCAATGTAACCACCACTCAGTAAAGTTAAGGTAATAATCCCCATCGCTTTTTGCGCATCATTGGAGCCATGGGAGAATGCCATTAACGTAGCAGATAATAATTGCATATTGCGGAATCGGTCATTCAAGGTAATTGGTGAAAAACGGCCGAATAACAAAAGCAAAATGTGCATAATTATATAGCCTAACACCATAGCAATAATAGGCGATAATACTAGAGATAAGAAAATACGACCTATACCGCTAAAATTCAATGCTTCATAGCCTACGGACACCATAACGGCACCGATTACCCCACCAATTAAGGCATGGGATGAAGAACTAGGAATCCCATACCACCAGGTCACAAGATTCCAAATAATCGCCCCTAACAAAGCAGCACTAATAACTTCAGCATTAATTAGGCTCGCAGAGGTAACCAAATCACCACCAATTGTCTTAGCAACCCCTGTACTAACAAGGGCCCCAATAAAATTGAGCACCGCCGTCATCATAACCGCTTTTTTAGGATCTATAGCGCGTGTTGAAACGGATGTAGCAATAGCATTAGCCGTATCATGGAAACCATTAATATAGTCAAACGCTAGGGCTAAAAACACCACTAGCCACACAAACCAATGATCAAGCATACTTCAAGACTACCCGGCGGAATGTACCAACCAAATCCTCACAACCATCAATTACGTCTTCCATGGAGTTAAGGATTTCCTTCCACTTGATTATTTCAATAGGATCTTTACAATCTCTAAATAATACAGCCATTTCTTCATGGTACACAGCATCAGCTTCTTCTTCTAAGCGAAGTACTTCTAATACACGCCCTTCTACTTTTACATGATTTTTTTTCAAACTGTTCATGTAGGAAATTGACTTAGTAATATGTTTCAAGCATTTTTGTACAATTTCAATCAAACGAATAGCCCCTTTTGTTGGCTGACCTACATTGTACATGCACATTTTATCCATAATATCTTTCATACTATCGATGGTCGTATCCAATTGTTCAATTAATAATTGAATATCTTCACGGTCCATAGGAGTAATGAAGGTAGAACGCAAACGTTCAATTGTTTGATTCACTAATTCATCTGCTTCTTTTTCTTTTTGATCGATTAATCGTAGTGCTTCCTCTTTTTCTAGCTCACCTTTAAACGCCTGTTCCATAAGAATGGATGCGTCATGGCACAGTTCAACATGATTGTTCAAGATATTGAAAAATTTTTCTTCTTTGCTTTTTAAATGAAAAGCCATAATATCCTCCATAACTCGTGATGGATTCGTTAATATTTAACGAATTACAATAAACGCACGTTCTAATTATAGCACATCAAATACCTATTTTCTATTGTTCCTTGTATGCAAAAACCATATTCTTATACGAGTACATTATATATATTATGTGAAATTAATATATATATTTTAATAATATTTTTAAACGCTACTATTTATTGATTTCATACACTAAATGACGTATTTCAGGTAATATTAATCGATTAATACCTAAAGTAACAGCGCCCACAGATCCAGGCAAAGAGAAGAGTAATACATTATCGCAAACACCTGCCATAGCACGAGAAGCAATGGCACGAGTCCCAATATCCTCAGTATAACTAAAATACCTAAATAGCTCACCAAAACCTGGAATTTCTTTCTGGCATAAAGATGCTACTACTTCAATAGAGACATCTCGTTTGGCTATCCCTGTACCACCTGTTAAAATTATGCCATCTAAACTTTCTATGGCAATCCATCGCTGCAATACTTCCGTAATCTTTATAAAATCATCAGGAACGATGGTTCTAACTTTGACTATGTGGCCTCCTTCCTCTACCAATGAAACAACTGTATCGCCACCTTTATCAGTATCTGGAGTACGTGTATCTGATACAGTCAGAACGCCTAAAACTAAAGGCCGTTCTAATACTTCCTGCAATGACATTCTTCTTACCTCCCATAAGAATATATTTTACAAATCTTTGATAATTTACAAAGTCTTTACTATCAGTATACCACGAATGTGAGAAGATAGTTAAGCGTATTAGAATTATGAATTGTAAAATTTTTGTAAGGTATAAAGAAGATAGAGCGTTATAAACAAAAAAGACACCAACCTAAGTTGATGTCAACTATATAAATATTTTAAATACATCTGTTCGGATGCTGTGGTCGGATAGGTAGAAGCGAATAAACTAAAATACTGCATTCTTTCCTATCTGTTCGTCAGCTGTGAATTCTTCTTCGAAGAATTTTACGCTGCGAACTAAAAGATTCACTCCCATTTGTGCGTCGCACTTAGTACGTTTTAAATACGTCTGTTCGGATGCTGGGGATTTCTCTCCGAGAAATCTTACGCCCCGAACTAAGAGATTCACACGACTTTGCGCGTCCCTTTGGTCCTTCAAAGTCGGTTCACTACTTATTCCCAGCTTCTGGTCGGATAGGTAGAAGCGAATAAACTAAAATACTGTATCCTCTCCTATCTGTTCGTCAGCTGTGAATTCTTCTCCGAAGAATTTTACGCTGCGAACTAAAAGATTCACACCCATTTGCGCGTCGCTAGCGCTCCTTCAAATGGGGTTCACTATTTATTCCACGCCGCTTCTATTGTACCTCTACCTATTGAGATACTCTTACTAATAGCTCCTCTTGGAAGCGCCTGAACAGATTGTTACTCGTTAGAGTAACAAAAATAAAAGGCCGTGTCTTTCGACACGACCTTTTATTTTCATTAATCAGCGACTACCTATCCTCCCAGGCCACTTCCAGCCAAGTACTTTCGGCGTTTACGAGCTTAACTACTGTGTTCGAGATGGGAACAGGTGGACCCTCGTAGCTATCGCCACTGAATCTGTCAGAGCTTGTACTCTGAAAACCACATAGAAGTGTAGATATTGTATATTACACATTAGATAATTCATTGATTGAAGTTTGTTGCTACCGTCTAGTGACTACCATTTTAATTTGGTTCACTATTTATAAGTAAAGCCCTCAATCTATTAGTACCAGTCAGC
>NZ_NMZQ01000025.1 GCF_010093125.1 Veillonella sp. R32 | reverse complement strand
CGGCCTGACTGAATATGAGTAGATGCTGCTTTACCACTATTTTTAGCCAATTCTGATACTACTACATAACTATGCTTCACTTTACTCCAGATTACTTTGTACTGTTTATTCATTGACACGACCTCCATAATGATTTCCAATTATTTAACTTGAGTAACTTTAATATATGACTAAAATGCATATTCATCTAAATAATTCCTTAACACATCATGTTATTTAGCCCTATTAAATAATTTTTTATCAAGTAAGACTAGCTTTTATCAATAAAGTGCAAGGCGTGTCCCCCCCATAAACAATCATGCTTTATTTGTCTTCATTTTATCTTTACATTCATTCAATGTCAATGTCCAAAAAGTCATTTTACTAGTAAATATTTCATTTTTATCTCATTTTTAAAGTTAATTTTCAAAATATTTTTCTTTGTAAAATATAAATTACCTCGCTTAATATATCGAATACATTTATGCATTAATCTTATTTTTATAAATCAGTTGATATTCTTCACTCTTATTCCATTTTATTTTTTATCTTTTCTTTGATTCTAATTCATATTAATTTCATATATTTTACACATAATTCAAATTCAATAAAATTTTTACTTATAAAAGCACCTCACAACTCATCTATTTCTTCTTCAACCTTTTTAAATTAATAGTTTACATTTTAAATCAATAGGTATATAATATGTATGTTGTCATGGACCACTAGCTCAGCTGGCAGAGCACCTGACTCTTAATCAGGGTGTCCAGGGTTCGAACCCCTGGTGGTCCACCACATTGCGCCTTGCTTATGCAAGGCTTTTTTTATATGCCAAAAATGCCCTAATCTGTTATTCACCAGATTAGGGCGTTTCACCATATCAAAATTAAGTTCTAAATTCCACACATGACGCATGCCATGAATACGAGCATCCACTTTGTTGCAGGATTATAAGGTCGCTGTATCACCCTCCACATGCAAAATAACATGTTCTTCCGCATCACTGAAATAGTACATTGATCCATCCACCACTTAACCACCATACTAAGAGCTTCGAATAATGTGAACACCTTACCCCTTGGGCATCAATCAAGTCTTCGTTCTTGCTCAAGCGACTTAATTTACCAAAACTACACGATTTGATATTTAACCTTTAAATCTTGATACAATTGATATCCTAGAATATTCTCTTTCTGTAATCTACCTAACACAATGCCCGGAGCTATATCCATTTTATGAGCAAATTTACAAATGGAATCTTTATCACCTGTGTAGGTATTTAAAAATCTTTCATATTCATTTCTAGGGATTAATGTCTCTGCTGCAAAAGAATCAGCTTCAAGCTCTTCACATTCAGTAGTCATCCTCTGATTATAAATATGACCTTCAATAATATGATATATTTCATGAAATAAGCTAAACCAAAATATATCCGCAGTTTTACCTCTAACGGTAAGAGCTAATACAATTTTTTTCCCATCAATAAATGAGGCTCCATGTAAAAAAGAACCATCTAAATGGGGTAAAAAAACTATAGCAATTCCACACTCACTTAATAACGTTCTCAAAGTCTGACAAAACTCACTTGGGGCTTGCGTTGTTAATCTACGTATTTTAGGAATATTTTCTTTTAATTTTTCAATATTAATATCTGAAACTATACTTTGTCTTGCCAACAGTTTTGCTTGTTGCGCCCATACCGCAAGTGCATAATTGCTTTTATTCGATTCGCCATTCACACGAAACGCAATGCCGGGGATTTTTAAAGAATCTATAATTTCTAATTTAGAAACTTCAAAAAAGCGTCGTAAATTTTCAACTTTTTTTATAGCAACTCGTGTCTTCTCTACCCATCCAAGGTTAGCTATTTTAGCATAAGGAATTTTACTAACTAATTCAATCTCTCGTTCCATTTCCAATTCAGCTTTTACTCTTGCCAAATCTTCTCTATACTCAGCCTCTAAGCCCTGCCAAAACTTCGTAGGCAAACCTAGAACAGTCTCTAACCGTAAAGCTACATCAGCACTAAGCTCTACTTTCCCATTAATCAAATTACTAATATGTTTTTCACTAAAATTCATTCTTTGAGCAAACTCTTTTTGAGACATTCCTCTATATTCTAATTGTTCTTTTATAGTAGCACCTGGAGGAATTGCTATATAATTCTTACTGCTATACATCTGTAAACCCTCCTTTGATTATTTATGATAATCTTCTATGCTAGTAATTATTACTACCTCTAATTTTTCTTCATGTTTTCTAAATACTGATCTATGCGGGTGAATTAAATCCATTGCATAATGTCCTTCAAGCTGACCTTATCACTATTTAATCAGATTAGCAAGAAAATAAAAATATACTAAAAATAGACAATGAAAAAGGCCATAGCGTTGTAACACTACGGCCTTTTCTCAAATTATTAAAATTTCTTCGAAATGAGCCAAACGGTACGAAGCGTCCAGCTATCTTTACTTATATTATATCCACTTTATAGCTATTCATCAATTTCAAACAACAGTCTACTTAACTACTACAGATACCCCATCAGGAATAACTGTTACAGAGGCATTTTGTCCTTTAATTTCAAAGGCTCGTTGTAGTGCTTCTTCAAAGGTAACGGCATATTCCATATGCATATCTTTAAGCATTTGTGGATCGCACTGGTCTGTCACTACAATAACGGTAAATTGGTCCAAAATACGAGCTAAAATTTGCATTTCCCATTGATCCGGAATGGTTTCATTCCGTGGTACTTTAGCAATTCGTTCTAATAATTCCCGCGGTGTTTGAACAGCCTTTAAATTATCATATAAGGATTGCCCACCATGTCCGTCATTACAAGCTGCTATCATGATAATAACGCCATTAGGCTTGCAAGTTGCTTCAGCGGCGGTCATACCTTTAACGGCTTGGTAAATATTCTGATCTAGTGGATAACCACCATTCGTTGTTACTACAATATCAGCCGGCGCTTTGGGAACACTCGCTAATTTTGTGACAAATGCACAACCTGCTTCATGGGCTTTTTCCCTATCCCCAGCAAAGGCATTGATAATATGCTTTTCAGGGTCAATAACTACATTTAAGATGAACGCTAATTTAGCCGCTTTAGCCGCATACAACATGTCTTTATGAATAGGATTATCTTGTAAAATACCCGTGCGAGCATGTGGACTATTAATAAATTCAGCACAATGATTAGCCATAACGGTCACAGCGGATGCAATCCCAGGTAAGATACTCTTACGCCCACCAGAAAAACCAGCAAAAAAGTGTGGTTCAATAAAACCTTCCGCAATAAGTAATTCCGTTTCAACAGCTAATTTATTGATAATACATGCCCCACCTGAGGGAAGAGTTCCTATTTTAGCCATCTGCGAAGGATCCCCTGAAATATGATTAACAATTTTCTCATGAGCAACAATGTCTGGGCCGAATTTATCAATCATTTCTTCCTTAGTCGTTGGTCGATGAAACCCAGTAGCCAACAAAATGGTAATGTCAATCGTAGGATTCACCGCTCGAATACGGCGCAATAAAATTGGCATTGTAATTTTACTAGGTACAGGTCGAGTATGGTCGCTAGTAATAATGACCATATTATGTTTCCCTTTTACCAATTCCTCTAATGATGCACTACCAATGGGGTTATCTAACGCTGCTTCTACTAAAGCAGTTTCACTAGCTGTTGCTTTATACGCCGCCGATCCTGATTCTAAAACGGCTGTTAAATTAGCCTCTGGTACTTGAATGTCTACAAAACCTTTTGCATATGGCACTTTCATCGTTTTCATACTTATAGCCCCCTATAGCTACCTTCTACTATTAACCTAATCCTATGAATTTATGCATAATAGGCATAGATATTATGCATACTGCCTTACTTAATATAGCACGCATTAATCAAAATATCAATGAGATTCTATAGTATATATAGTAGTTATGACTAAAAATATGAACGATTAGCTGGCAATGAAAAAGGCCATAGCGTTGTAACACTACGGCCATTTCTCAAATACTTTGTATAGTTACGAGATGAGCCGAGCGTTGCAATACTTAGCTATCTCTCTTTCTATTATACCCACTCTATAGCTACTCGTCAAACACGGATGGCTTTTTAATTATATCGTACATTTAACCACATCCAGCGTATTTTTGTGCTATAATATGTATAGAGGTAGCTGGCCGGCGTTAGGTTCATCCTAAAGGCGGTGATGCTATGAGTGTATATGAAGCTCTATCACTTATGATACTCTTCGGAACGCTTATAGCTATTCTCCTAAAATAGGAAAATAGCCCTAACGTTGAAGTAACGTCAAGGCCATTTCTCAAGTTATTGAAAATTTCTTCGAGATGAGCCAAACGATACGAAACGTCCAGCTATCTTTACTTATATTATACCCACTCTATAGTCACTCGTCAAACATGGGTGGCTTTTTAAATACCAAAAATCCAAGATACACCTAGGCGAACAAAGCTAAGTGTTAATACCCAAAAGGCTAAGAAATGAAGGGTTCCTTCTAAGCCTTGTCCCAGACGAGACACTCCAGATTTATAAACGATGTCACACCAACACATACCAAAACCTCCAATCACACTGTATGATAAACAATTCTTTGCGTTCTTTATTTTTCACGATATAACTGTTTTTATTCTACTAAATTCAGCTTCATTTCTCAACAAAAAAAGCATGCTATGTATACCAATTGTGCATATGATATAATGAAATCAATAGTATATTCTATTATATATATAGGAATAGACACTATCAACTATCTCAAGAATAGACACTATCAACTATTTCAGCAATCGATCTCCGAAAGGACATTCCTATGACCGATATTTTACTGTTTGAGATGATAAAACGAATCAGCACCGCTATCGTGCTTGGGCTTGTTATTTCTCGGTTAAAACTCTTTGACCGGCTCATGACCAATCGTTTATCTTGGCTTGACCGTCTTATTTTTACACTTATTTTCTCCAGTATTGCCATTCTAGGCACCTATGGTGGCATTCCTATTCACGATGCGCTAGCCAACTCTCGCATGATTGGGATTATGGCCGCTGGTCTTGTCGGTGGCCCCTTTTTAGGTGGTGCCGTAGGGCTTGTTTCAGGGCTGCATCGCTATTCCTTAGGTGGTTTCACAGCACTCGCCTGCGCTATTTCTTCCATTACGGAAGGTCTATTAGCCGGGCTTTTTCAAAAATTCTACAAACGTAATCTTATACCTTGGCCCGTAGCTCTAGGTATCGGTTTCTTTGGTGAAATCATACAAATGCTAATCATTTTACTCGTAGCCGAGCCCTATCCTATGGCTGCCGCCCTCGTTGGCGAAATTGCCGTGCCTATGACCATTGCCAATTCACTAGGGCTTGCTCTTTTTATGAAAATCATCAAAGATGGCTTACACCAACGCGAAACCCAAAAGGCCAATCAAAGTCAGAATATCTTGGCTATTGCCCGTGAAACGGTGCGTTACTTCCGCAAAGGGTTAACACCCGAATCAGCTAATGCGGTAGTGCAAATCATAAAAAAACACAGTTCTTATGATGCCGTTTCCATTACGGATACCACGCATGTACTGGCCTATACGGGCGCCGAAGCCAATCACCACGCGCCTGGGGTAGCTGATCATTTAACGAATGTAACTATTCATTCCCTCACGTCAGGCACGATTCACATTGCCTATTCGCACGATGAAATTGGCTGTACGGATCCCCACTGTACCTTGAGTAGCGCTATTGTTGTGCCATTAACGATTAATAATCGCATTATAGGCTCGCTTAAAATGTACTATACCGATACGACCCATTATCCCGATTCATCAGACGTAGCATTTGCCCAAGGGTTAGCTGATTTATTCTCGACTCAGCTTGAATTAACCGAAATCGACCAGCAGCGACAATTAACAGAGGCCGCCAAAATGCAAGCCTTACACACCCAAATTAATCCGCATTTCTTGTTTAATACCTTAAATACGATTTCCTCATTAATTCGCACAAATCCTGAATTAGCACGCCGTTTATTAATTAAGTTTTCTCAAATGTTTCGTTTCACCTTGCAATATACGGGCCTTGTCATTGCCATTGCCAAAGAATGGGACCAAGTAAGTGGTTTCCTAGAAATTTCGCTAGCCCGCCATGGCGATAAACTCTTTGTCACACATAATATTGACCCTGCTATTTTCAGTTATGGCATTCCTTCGCTCACCTTGCAGCCTATTATTGAAAACTCTATTAAACACGGCTTGCAACCTCGTGAAGTAGGCGGTTCTATCGCCATTGAAGGGACTATGACCGACACGGATATTATAATCACTGTCACCGACGATGGCGTTGGATTTCAGGGCGATCCTAATTACTATTTAGAGCAGCCTCCCGAGGGGCATATTGGCTTGAGCAATGTCCATCATCGCTTGCAGGGCCTCTATGGTGCCCCCTATGGTCTCACCATTTCGTCCATTCCCGAAGAAGGCACCACCGTAACGATTCGCCTTCCCAAAATTCAACCTGAGCCTGAAAAGGAGGTCCTATGATTCGCACGATTCTAATTGATGATGAAGCACCAGCGCGCGACGAGCTACGCTATTTGCTCACTACGAACCACAGCACCACTATTGATATTATTGGCGAGGCTGATAATGCCACGTCCGCTATCTCTCTCATTACCCGTGAAAAACCGCAATTAATCTTTTTAGATATTCATATGCGCGGTCTATCTGGTCTGGAGTTAGCCGAAGTAATTCGCGACATTTCACCAGATAGTCGCATCATCTTTGCCACCGCCTATGACGAATATGCACTAAAAGCGTTTGAGCTACAAGCTTTAGATTATGTGGTAAAACCCATTGAAGAGGAACGCCTAGCAAAGGCCATCCAACATGTGCTGAAAGCACTCTATCCCCAAGGTCTGCCAATGGCTGAATCCGCTTCACTCCATACTAATACAACTGAAAGCAATACAGCTAAAAGGGTTTCACACCAAGCAAATACAGCGGAAACTATTTCACGCCTAACAAACACAGCGGAAACAGCCTCTGAGACTTCTTTCAGCCTGCCTGCGGTCCGCACTAATAAGCTAGCCGTTGATGATGGCGCCCATATATTACTAATCGATTTAGATAGTATTGCCTATATTACAGGCGAATCGGGGCGCTTGGAAGTCCATACTGATTCCGGTAAATATGGCTCTAATAAAACGCTTACCGAACTACAAGAACGGCTGCGTGGCACGTCCTTGTATCGTGTACATCGTAGCTATATTGTAAATCTTAACAAAGTGCGTGAAGTGGTGCCTTGGTTTAAAGGTACCTACTGGCTTCGTTTGCCACAACAGACAGCTAAAGGACAAGAGCTGGTGGATATACCAGTGAGCAAGGCGCAAGTGAAGTTGATAAAAGAGTTGCTAGGGATTAACTAAGATTGGATTAATCTAATTACATAAAGTATTGATAAAAGTAAAGCGAGAGGTCTCCCTCGCGGCCGGGCTAGGAAAGATAGCAACGGTCGCTACGAGAGGCCTCTCGCTTTGCTTCACCTCTGTACTTTATGTAATCACGATTCACTCCTATACTACATTAATCCCTAGCAAGCTCTTTTAAGGGATAAAGTGAAAGATAGCAACGGCCGTTACGAGTTCCCTGTTTTCTTTTTTACTAAAATACTATTCGCCATCATATTGTTAACAGTAACCCTATTTCTTAATCATCCCTAGCAGGCTCTTTTAGGGGCTGAGGAAAAGTAAAAAGCCTATAATATAGGCTTTTTATTACTCATCTTTACAAATATTTTTAAGTTTATATCTAACTTTTCTTATGAACCATGATTATACAAAGTATAATCAAAATCATAGGCTATTATTTTTAAATTATGACATGTAGAATCCTTTATCCCACACAATCGATATTCAAGAGATTTACCAAATCTGAAAACATGAACTTTACTATCAGGTGACATTATAACACCAGGAATTGCAATATTTTTCATAGTATCCCAAGTCAATAATTCAACGCCCCCCAGTTCATTTTTCCTTCGGCTCAATGCAACTTGCCAATTAATAGAGGATAATTCAACTAACAATTTGTCTAATTCTTCTCGCGTGGTTAAATTTAATCTAAAGTTTTTAGCAAAATATTTAAAATTATAATGTTTATTATGTGTCACATTAGCAAATGACATCATAATATGACTATTTTCTACAGGGCAAATCTTTAATAAAGTTTTAGATAACTTATTTTGGGTTTGTCCTTCTCTCTTAAGCCTCGACATAATGATCTTTAAAATACGACATAATAACATCGTCCTGTATTTGTTGGTTCGGTGCAGTTGTCCGCCAAGGTTCTTCCTCGTGAGTTTTATTACGTAATGCCCATGCCGTATATTGTCCAAATTCTTCATACACCCATTTTAATACACCTACTTCTTCTTGGGTAAATGTAGTTTCAGGTGCATCAAATTTATCAATTGAATGAGATCCATACGCTCTATATTGTCGATATACATTTTCAACAACTGGCCCATGTTGCCACGCTACAATTGGTTCGTTAAATAAATGTTGATTATATAATGCTAAATATCCCCCATACGCATAATACAACAACTTTTGTAACTTAAGATTTGAAATTCCCTCAACATCAATATTATCAGCTCGATCAAGTTTATTAGTTTGTAAAAACCATCTAGCTACATTATCAGCTGTTTGTGTTACTGTTACTGTTACTAGCTCCATTCAATCACCCCTTATATTTTTATTATAGAATAAACTTTCGATAAATTCAACATAAACTAGGTCCCCATGACCTTCCTAAAAATGCATAATCTCTTTAACTCCCCAAAATTAAAGTTCCAACAAAAAAACTAGGAGCCTCATCCCCGCCGTTGCTTTCTTTCCAAGCCCTGTGGTGAGATTCTCCTAGTTTTTTTACTGTAAGTAATATTGTAAGATTTTAATGTAAGTAGTGTTTTGAGATTCTAATGTTAGATGAATGTTAGGCTACTAGGTTTCAGAAAATGAGGTTAGTTTATGCATTTTCTGCTTCCATGTTAGTCATTTCTTCAGCTTCAATATCCGTTTCAGTGCGGAAGTCTTGTGGCTGTTTAGCCAAGCGAATCCAGCTGCGAACGGCTTCAATCATAACGATAGCCACTAAGATAAGCATAAGGATACTTACGCCTACGAGCATCCACTGCCCTTCGGGAATATAGTTACCTACAATATTTTCATAGTCAGCCATAACGGTGATAACAGCAATGAAGATACATGGAATCAAGGTAACCCAAGCGTATCGTTTGTGACCAAGGTGCATAATAACTGTTGTACCAATGGCAAGGCCCATCGTAGCTAGTAACTGATTAGATACACCAAAGAGCGGCCAAATGGTACCAATGTTACCTTGTAATACGAGGTAACCCCAAGTGAAACATACTAGGAAGGATGCAATATAAACGCCTGGTAACCAATGAGCATCTTTCATTTTAGGGAACGCCATACCTAATAATTCTTGCACCATATAGCGACTTACGCGTGTACCTGTATCAATTAAGGTTAAGATAAATAACGCTTCAAACATGATACAGAAGTGATACCAATAGCTCATGAGATGTGCCATGCTAGGAATCTGAGAGAAGATATGGGCCATACCAACAGCGAGGGATACAGCGCCACCTGGACGATGCATTAAGTCTTCCCCTACCAGAGCAGATAAAGCAGGCAATTCATGAACTTGAAGGCCTAAAGCCGTAAACGTTTCAGTCGTAGAATTAATGGCGAAATAATCATTTGGATGTAAGCTAGTCGCTGCAATCAACGCCATCATAGCAATGAAGGCTTCCGTAAGCATTGCGCCATAACCGATAGGTAACATTTCTTTTTCATTCGTAATCATTTTAGGGGTTGTGCCTGTTGAAACGGTGGCATGGAAACCAGACAAAGCACCACAAGCAATGGTAATAAATACGAATGGAATCGCGGAACCACTAAGCACAGGGCCACCGCCATGCACATAATCAGAGAAAGCTGGCATTTGAAGAACTGGCATTACGATAATAATACCAAGTGCTAAGGCACCGATAGTCCCTACTTTCATGTAAGTAGATAAATAACCCCGAGGAGCTAATAGCAACCATACTGGTAATGCTGCTGCAAAGAAGCTATAAACAGCTAGCATAATTTGGATGGAATGACGATCCCAAGTGAAATAAGGTGCTAAGGAAGAATGAGCGATGTCTGGCCCATAAATAACGGCTGCCATAATCAAAGCTACACCGATAACGGTAGCTTCACGGATTTTACCAGGGCGAATCCAACGAAGGTAAACACCGATAAATACAGCGATGGGAATGGTCGCACTCACTGTGAAAAAGCCCCATGGGGAGTTTTCAAGAGAATTGGCAACTACGGCCGCCATCCCTGCCATCGTGATAATGAGCAAGAATAATGTGGCTAATAAGGTGCCCATGCCAGCTAGACTAGAGATTTCATATTTCGCAATATCCGCAATGGATTTGCCATTATAACGTACGGAAGCAAATAATAACACGAAATCATGAACAGCCCCAGCCAATACGGAACCAATCAAAATCCAAAGCACCCCTGGCAAGTAACCAAATTGTGCTGCAATAACTGGACCTACTAAAGGACCAGCGCCAGCAATAGCGGCAAAATGTTGACCAAAGGTAACCCATTTATTGGTAGGTACATAGTCAACGCCATCATTAATAGCTACCGCTGGTGTTGTCCGATATTGATTAACAGTCAATACTTTGGCAGCTATGAAGGACCCGTACAAGCGATACGCTATCGCTAGCACTAGGGCCGATACAATAACTAGATAAAGCCCATTCATTTCCATCTGTAGGAACCTCCTAAAATAAAATAAGTGCATTATAAGTCGAAATGCTAAGTATGATGTGTGGGATTCATACGTTTTGTCATCTCGCCTTCATCTGATAGCATTGTATGTTATTTTAAAAGTCTGGTAAACGAATTTTCTATGAATGGAACAAAACGGGCTACCAACGGAAATAAAATTTACTAAAAAGAAATAAAGAAGCCATAACAAAATGTAAAAAAAGTCCATCTTGTTACAGCTTCTTTTATTTTTTTGACTCTAAGGGCACAATTGAAATAGTGTAACCTAAAGGTTTTAAGACTTTAAATAAAGTATCAATTTTAGGTGTTGATTTTAAACTTTCTAACCTTGCTATAGCTGGTTGCTTCACACCACTTATTTTAGCTAGCTCACGCTGTGACAACCCTTTCTCCTCACGAGCTTCAATCATTTTCCCAATAAGCTCAATTTCAAAATTTATTTTTTCTCGCTCAGCTAGCGATACTCTCGTTTCATCATTTATATATTCTGAAAATGTTTTCACTGGCTTCATACATTATCATTCCTTCCTAAAAAATCTTGTAAGTTACTTTTTGCTCTTGATATCTCTTTGGACGGCGTCTTTTGTGATTTCTTTATAAAATGATGTAAAAGCACAAACTTATTATCTTTCCAATAAAAGAAAAAAATTCTATTTTTTAACGGCCTTAATTCCCATATGTCATCTTCTATATGTTTTACATATGGAGCGCCAATTCGTGTTCCATACCTACTCAATGCCCCAATATAGGCAAGAATTTTTTCTCTATTTACCCTATCAGTTTTACTTGTCTTTGACCTTACTTGTAACGCATCAAGAAAATCAACTATTTCTGATTTTCCTTTTTTATCATAATAAAACTCCACTTCATACAAAGTTTACACCTTCTTCTCCCACTTAATGATAACATATATGTTATCGTTATTCAATAACTAATGTCCCTATAAATCTAATATAATTATTTTTATTAAAAACAAGAAACTGTAATAAAGTAGCATCTTCTATCATCTACTTTATTACAGCTTCTTTTATTTTTATAAGTTATCTTCTATTACAACGCACTCTTGTAGATATTCAAAATATCTTCTGTTGTAAAGTTTGTATAGGATGTTGGATAGCGATTCGATTTTTCTGCAATGGCTGGCAAATCTTCAGCCGGAATCCCAACTTCTGTCAAGGTTGTTGGCGCTCCGAGGCTCTTAAAATAAGCACGTAATGCATCAATACCGGCCAAAGCTAATGCATCATCACTTTCATAGTTCTGACGGTCTAAGCCCCACACATTGGTAGCAAAGCGCACAAATCGTGCCACGTGATCTTTATAAATGTAACGAAGTAGCATAGGATGCACAATAGCCAAGCCGGCCCCATGAGCAATATCGTGGAAAGCCGACAAGGAGTGTTCAATTTGATGCGCCATCCAGTCTTGTTTTTTACCTAAGCCCATAATGCCATTAAGCGCAATCGTAGCCCCCCACATTAAATTGGAACGAGCTTCATAATCTGTTGGGTTCTTAACGGCTATATCAGCATTTTCCATAATATTTTTAAAGGCTGCTTCAATCATAGCATCACTCAAATTATTCGTTTCAGGTAAGGAGAAATATTGTTCCATCAAGTGGGATAACATATCACAAATGCCATTTACTAGCTGTTCTTGTGGCATTGTATAGGTATATGTAGGATCTAAAAAAGAAAATTGTGGGAACAAGGCATCGCCAAAACCGCCCATTTTCTTTTGCATGGCCCAATTTGTCACTACGCCACGGTTATTCATTTCACTACCCGTCGCCGACATGGTAAGTACAACCCCAATTGGCAAAGCTTCTGTAACGTTTTCACGTTTCATAAACATATGCTCCCACCAATCAAAGTCAGGCGCTGTTTTCGCTACCCCTGCAATAAATTTAGAGCAGTCAATGACGGAGCCCCCACCTACGGCAAGCACAAAATCAACCTTATGCTGACGGCATAAATCAGCCCCTTCCTGCACTTTTTCCATGCGCGGATTAGACATAATACCACTTAATTCAATAACTGTTTTACCAGCAGCCTGTAATTGAGCCATCACGGCCTCATAAATACCATTCTTCTTGATACTACCGCCACCGTAAGTAAGTAACACCGTCTTACCATAACGCGCTAATTCTTCACTCAATTTGCTTACACAATCTTTGCCAAACACAATTTTAGTTGGATTATAAAAAGTAAATGCGTCCATAGGGACCTCCTTTAACTCTTTCGAACACTATAAAACCACCTAGACAAGTAAACCGGTCATGCCTAGCACAACCGGTTTTTATTTTATTATCTTAATTGTAACGTAAATCAGCACTAGATACAACGGAGTATTTTAATACTATAGTTTACTATAAGTTACCATGGCGCACTATGGGTTACCATGAGTATCTACGCTATGAACGCTACGCCGATATGTAATATTATACATTGCCAAGAACATCTACGACATAGACGATACGCCGTTCATACATGGCCTGTGCTTTCGTCAGCGATTCCTGAAACGCTGGCATATTTATATCATTCGGGGCAAATTGTGGTTCAATGCAAATTCCGCTATATGACTCATACACTTCACCATTGCGCCCTTCGTCGGTTAACCAGTTGCCCGTATATAGTTGAAACCCAGGCGCATCCGTTAACACCGTTAATGTTAAATCTTCCACGCGAAAGGCACCGCACCGTTGTAAGCTAGAGTTTGCTTTCGCTTTTTTAGTATCTATATGAGATTGCACCTCTTTACAATCTATATGCGCTTTCTGCAAAGTAGTTGGTGCTTGTAACACATAATGATGATCATAACCACGATACGGTGTTAACACAGCATGATGCTGACATAGGGCTTCACCTACAGACTGCCATATTCGAAAATCAAATGGTGTGCCTGCCACGGAAGCCAGCTCACCGGTAGGAATTTGATCCGCCCCAAAGGGCAAATATTGACTAGCCTCAAGCTGAAGTTCATGGTTCGTTATAAGCCCTTGCTCAGCATCCATCATAGGCCCATTCATCTGTGGCAAGCTGTCTGAGCCATTGAGGTTAAAATAACTGTGCCCCGTAATATTAACAACGGAATCTTCCGAGGTCATATATTGATAAGTCAGGCGCAATTCCGCCCCTATAAGTTCCACCTGTAGTTTTACCCGCAAATCGCCAGGGAACCCATCATCAATACTACGCAGGGTCGTTGCCAAACTAAGTTTGGCATAATTTGGCCCCGTTTGCTCACTATTAGGCACTACATGCCAAACAGCAAAACTCAAACTACAATCTCCACTGTGTAATAAATTAGGCCCATTATTAGGTTGCCAAGTGTATGTTTTGCCAGCAATCTCACATTGAGCCCCGCCAATACGATTTGCCACACGACCTACCGTAGCGCCTAAATAGGCATCACCTTGTTCGTAGCCCTGTAAATTATCATAGCCTAGGACGATGTTACGTTTCAGTGGTTTCACAATAAAGTCTACAATCGTGGCGCCACGATTTAATATTCGTACAGTTAACACCTCCGTTTCTAATTCATACAGTGTAACTGCTTCGCCATTTCTGGTTTTACCCCAATCATACCGCTTCATGTTGCCACCTCATCGATATAACGTACCCATTCACTAAGAAACCTATACTCACTAAACACAACAACTAAATTATCTTGCACACGCCAACCCCAACTTACCCACCAATGCGCCACATAGCCCGTTTAGGCACATCCATATCGGCGCCCTCATGCTGTTCTTTGCGTAGTTGCAACACATCAGCAATGTGCTGTGCCAGCTCCTGCGCCGTTTTACCTTGTCGCACTAAGCTTACTAAATCCGCTTCCTCATCACGCAGTAAACAAAGTCGTAACTTTCCATCCGAAGTTAGACGTACCCGATTGCAAGAATCACAATAGCTATGACTCATAGGAAAAATAAAACCTACCAAATTTCCTTGAGGCAAGCGATAATACGTAGCTGGCCCAAAGCCCGTTACGACCTTTGTTTGCGACGCTGGCCCTACAGGCACCAATTTACCGCCACAGAGCCTTTCCAATTGTTGATGCCACATTTCAAACGTAGGGCCTCTAAATTTTTGCCCCTGAAACGGCATATATTCGATGAAACGCCAAATAACTGGCCATTTATCCATATAGGCTAACAAGGAGCGCACCACCTCATCGGATAAACTTTCCATTAACACCGTATTAATTTTTACAGTTTTAAACCCAGCCCGTAAAGAAGCTTCAATCCCATCAATGACGGCCTGCAATTGCCCTGTCCGGCCAGTTCGTTCATCAAAGGTCGCTTCCTCAACCGCATCTAAACTAATATTAACCCGCTGTAACCCCAACAAGCGTAACGTTTCAGCACGCGGTGCTAATAAACTACCGTTCGTAGTCATAGATATATCTTCAAACCATTGACGGTCTTGTAGTTTCTGTAACAACCGATCTAAATAAGGATACAGTAAAGGCTCACCACCTGTTAAGCGCAAGGCCCGAATCCCCAATTGGTGAAACGCTTCTAAAATAACTAACCATTCTTCGGGGCTTAGTAAATTCGTCTGACTCTCTGGCGTAATGGCTGTTGGTCTACAATAAGGACAGCAGAAGTTACAAGCTTCCGTTAACGATACGCGCACATATTCAATTGTTCGTTGCCAACTATCTTGTACCATTCTACGGCTCCTATAAAACTACTTATTCTGCCACTTCTTCTACTACCACTGTATCACCTACATGAATCATACCACCGCTAAGTACTTTAGCAAAAATACCTTGTGTTGGCATAATGCAAGAGCCCACTTGTTTTTGAATTTCACAACCAGAATGACATTCCTTGCCAATCTGAGTGACTTCGAGCAATACTTCTTCGCCCACAAATAAGCGAGTACCTACAGGCAATTCATATAATACAATGCCTTCTATGGTAATGTTTTCTGCAAAATCGCCTGGATTCACATCGGCCCCTTTAGCCCGCATCAAATCAATGCTTTGAATACCCAGTAAACTAATTTGACGATGCCATTTACCTGCATGAGCATCCCCTTCCATGCCAAAGTCCGTAATCAACTTGGCTTCTGGAATATTATGCTTCTTCTGGCCCTTTTTTTCACTAATAGAGATAGCAATCACGTTTGCCATAATAATCGATATATCCTTTCTATGACTTACTAAGTGTTACCTGCCCATAGCCCTAAATACTGCTATTCTACAAATACCTAGCAAATTTACGGCTGTATACTACTACGCTTAGTATGCCACTGTATCAATCACTTTGTATGTTGCCCTAGCAACACAAATCAATCTACTGTATAGATTGATTTCTATATACTAGTTATTATAACACGATATATACAACTAAAACATGGTTCTTGTTAAATTTACGCTGAAAAAAAGTCAGGAAGACTTAGCTTCCTGACTATTTTCTTCTATTTTATTGTATCATCACATAGCCGCCGATTTCAAGAAAATCATGGCTACTCACAATCCTAATACTCTTTCAAAGCGTTTGCCCATATAATTATATCTTTTTACAATATAATTACACCCTACATTAATTAATCCTCTTCTTCAACCGGTTCTTCTTTGCCAAAACCATTGAAGATTAGGTTTAAAATAACTGCAGTCAAACTACCAAGGGTAATGCCACTATGTAAAATAACAGCCGTCCAGCTGGGGAAGTTATGGTAGAAATTAGGCTCCGTTAACGTAACCATGCTCATACCAATACTTACAGCTACCAACATTAAGTTGTAATTGCCTTCAAAGTTAACTTTAGATAAAGCGCGAATACCACTGGCAATGATCATACCGAACATGGCAATACCGGCACCACCTAATACAGAGTTAGGAATGCATGCCACTACAGCCGCCATTTTAGGTACCAAACCTAAGACTACGAGAATTAAACCAGACATAGCAACTACAAAGCGGCTTTTTACACGAGTTACCGCCAAAAGGCCTACATTTTGAGCAAATGCAGTGTATGGGAAGCTATTGAAAATACCGCCGAGCATGGTGGATAGTCCGTCAGCCCGCAAGCATTTAGCAAGGCCCTTACGGCCCATTGGCTTACCTACGATTTCACCGATTGCTACGCAGTCACCTGTCGTTTCAACCATAACAACAATCATAACAATAATCATCGAAAGGATAGCACCTACATCGAAAGTAGGATACCCAAAGGAGAAAGGCGTAATGAAGCCTACCCAATCGGCAGTGGCTACTTCGCTAAAATCAGCAACACCCAAAATAGTGGCAATAATAGTGCCCCCAATTAAGCCAATTAATACGGAAATATTGCTTAGGAAGCCTTTACAGAACCGATATACAATGATAACGATAGCTAAGGTTAAAAAGGCCAAGAACAAACTCATAGGACTGGCAAATTCTGGTGACGTAGGCTTTGCATAGCCCGTAATCCAACGTACGGATACTGGTAATAAGGTTATCCCTATAATGGTAATAATCGTGCCTGTTACCACTGGCGGGAACAAACGAATCAAACGACTAAAATACGGCGCTATTAAAAAGGTAAATAGACCGGCCACAATGATGGCCCCACAGATGGCAGTCATTCCGCCTTGCGAGCCAATAACAATCATCGGCGTTACGGAAGCAAAGGTTACCCCTTGAATCATTGGAATACGAGCCCCTACTTTCCAGAAGCCTAAGGTCTGAATCAATGTGGCAATACCACAGGTAAATAAGTCAGCGTTAATTAGATGAATTAATTGTTCCGCTGATAAATGCATGGCTTGGGCCACAATAATTGGTACTGCTACAGCCCCTGCATACATAGCCAATACGTGTTGCAAACCATAGGCAAATAATTGCGAGGTTGGCAACATTTCATCTACAGGATGAACCGCCTTTTTAATGTCTTCGCTCATGAGAACCCCCTCATACAAAATACCATTATACCTAACATATAGTTAGCTTTAGAAATAGTTATCTAAAATCTATAAATTAGCAGCACCGTAGGCCACCTTTGCCAAGTCCCTCAACTACTTTAGAATTTATAAATTTCACTTGCATTTTAATAAATATTTCTAATTTAATGTCAACTATATATTTCTTATATTTATTAAACAACGATTGTTCCCTATTTGTCAAAAGCTATTTTCTCATAATAAGACTAAATTTTAAGAATAACGCCGCTACCGCTTACAACTAAGGACTCTTTTGAAACGAGGATTCCTAAAACCATACTAAAAAAAGTATTCACAAGAACATACTAAAAAAGAGCCTTTATGAAACTGCCTACATTTCATAAAGGCCCCAAGGGAGGTGTAATAAAAATAATATCTTATTTAATTTTATCAGGTCGATCGGACGGATGCCCTTCACTACCATTCAATAAAATATTCATAATAACGGCTACCAAACTGCCTAAGGTAATACCACTGTGCATTACTGTTTGCGCCCATTGTGGAAAACGAGCAAAAAAGCTTGGATATACTAAAGTAATCATGCCCACACTAATGCTAACTGCTACAATCATTAAATTATAATTGCCATCAAAGGATACTTTCCCTAAAGCACGGATACCACTAGCAATGATCATGCCAAACATGGCCAATCCTGCCCCGCCAAGCACAGCACTAGGGATAGACGCAATGAGCGCCCCCATTTTAGGAAATAAACCTAATACGAGAAGTATAATGCCTGAACAAGCCACTACATACCGACTCTTAATACCAGTTACCGCCACGAGCCCTACATTTTGTGCAAACGCAGAATGAGGGAACGTATTAAGAATCGCTGCAATCGCCGTTGATAGACCATCCGCCCGTAAACAAGCAGCCAATCTTGGTTTATCCACATGACGCCCTACGATTTCACCAATGGCAATACAATCACCAGTCGTTTCCACCATGATAACAAGCATAACTATAATCATAGAAGCAATCGCGGCAAGGTCAAAAATAGGCCAACCAAAGTATAAAGGAGGTACAATGCCCACCCAACTAGCAGTGCTAACAGCGCTAAAATTGGTGTAGCCCATAAAATACGCCACCGCCGTGCCACCAACTAGGCCAATCAATATAGATAAATTGCTAATAAACCCTTTAAATACACGATATACCAATACCACAATGGCCAGCGTTATAATAGCTAAGCCTAAATTGTGTAAACTGGCAAAATCGGGCGAATTCGGATTACCTCCACCAGCCCAACGCACGGCTACAGGCAATAAAGAAATACCAATCAAGGTAATGATAGTCCCTGTGACTACCGGAGGAAAAAATCGAATTAATTTACTAAAATAGGGAGAAATTATAAAGCCAAATAAACCAGCCACTAAAACAGCCCCAAAGATACCAGGCAAACCAAAATCTTTGCCAATGATTAACATGGGGGCTACGGAAGCAAAGCTAACACCTTGAATCATAGGGATTTTAGCCCCAATATGCCAAAACCCAATAGTTTGAATCAATGTAGCAATGCCCGCTGCCATTAAGTCCGCATTAATCAAGCAGGTCAGTTGTTCTGTAGATAACCCTAGGCCTTGGGCAATAATAATGGGTACTGCTACAGCCCCCGCATACATGGCTAACACATGCTGCAATCCATACGCAAACATGGGGGTCAATGGCATAATTTCATCCACTGGACTTACTTCTGTTGGTACTTCGGTCATAGTGTTTGCCATCAGGACAGTTTGTTCCTCGTTTTTCATAGTCCTTCAACTCCTTGCTCATCGCTTATATCCTGTATGTTGCAAAGGAAGTCGCCGACGTTCTTCACCATCAATGCGCCGGAATGCATTGGAAATTGCTGGCGCCATAGGAATGCTACTGATTTCGCCAATCCCTTTCGCCCCATAAGCCATTTGATCAGGCGTGCCCTTTTCAACAAAATGTACCGTAATCTCTGGCCGTTGCTTGGCACGTAATAAACCTAAGGTGCCGTATTTACTCATGACACGACCATTATTCATTACAAAATCTTCCGTCACTCCATACCCCATGCCCATGAGAGTGCCCCCTTCAACTTGACCTTCACAGGCTTTAGGATTAATTACACGCCCCACATCAAATGCTACGTCCATATGGCTGACAAAATTTTTATCATCAATGGTAGCCACACACGCACCATAGCCATAGGCTACATGACTCACTGGATTGGGTTTAGCCGACCCCATTTTATCGGTTATCCCGTGGTATTCACCATAGTATTCACAGCCTTCTAAATCGGCTAAGGTTTTACCACTGGCTAAGATTTGCTGTAATTCATTAGCGGCTACGCGCACCGCTTCGCCAGTAAAGACGGTCTGACGCGAAGCTGTAGTAGTTCCTGAATCAGGCGTGCGATCCGTGTCTGGTGCTTCTACGATAACATCGTCTGGGGAAACACCTGCCGTTTCACAAAGAATGTGCGTGGCCACCGTGCCTAAGCCTTGGCCAATGCAAGCAGCAGACGTACGGATATGAACCTTCCCCGCTTTTACTTCTAAGCAAGCCCGACCCACATCAGGTAAACCTACGCCAATACCACTATTTTTCATACATACAGCTAGACCTGTACGCGGAGACGCATAAAACGCTTCTTTCACCTGCTCTAAACATTCCACGAGACCTGTTTCAGGACCAGCTAATTGACCATTAGGGAGCGCTTGACCTGGTCGAATAGCGTTTTTATAGCGGAATTCCCAAGGATCCAGCCCCGCCATTTGAGCCAATATATCCATATTCACTTCTTGACCGAATACACTTTGTGTTACTCCAAAGCCACGGAATGCACCACCAGGTACATTATTCGTATATACACAGGTTCCTTCTACATAGAAGTTATCATATTGATACGGTCCCCCTGAATGAGTGCAGGCCCGTTGCAAGACAGGACCGCCTAAGGATGCATAAGCGCCACAATCTGATACGATGATGACTTTACTAGCTACAAGTTTGCCCTGTTCATCACAAGCAGTCGTAATATCCATTTCCATAGCATGGCGTTTCACATGAATATCTAAACTTTCTTGCCGTGAAAATTTTACTTTTACTGGTCGCTTCGTATGCCAAGCCATGAGCGCCGCATGGTGTTGCACACTCATATCTTCTTTACCGCCAAAGCCACCACCTACGAGCATGCTATGTACATGCACTTGGTCCGCTTCAATTTGTAACATACGGCTGATTTCATGCTGTTCATCATACACACTTTGACCCCCAGTGTACATATTGAGTCCCCCATCAGGCCGGGGTTCGGCAATAGCACATTCTGGCTCCATAAACGCATGGTCCGTCTGTGGTGTGGAATAATGACGAGTCACTACATATTTAGCCTTTTTAATAGCTTCCTCCGCATTACCACGCTGAAATAATTGATGTGATAAAATATTGCCATTTTCATGGAGCTTCGGCGCATCCGGTGCTAGCGCTTGTTCTGGCGAGGTAATAGGCGTTAACTCGGTATACCTTACCTCCACTAATTTACAAACTTCATCAAGCGTATCTTTATGCTCGGTAGCTACTAAAGCAATAGCATCACCCATATAGCGCGTAGTATCGCCTTCAGCGATGAGCACATCCCAATCTTGAATGATATGCCCTGTTTTATTAAAGGGCACATCCTTCGCCAATAACACGGTCACACAATCTGGATGAGCTAAGGCTTTGGAAATATCAATATGCTCCACGATAGCCCGCGGATAGCTAGACCGCACTGCTTTGGCATAAATCATACCCGGCAAAGTCATATCATCCGTATATAAACCAGTGCCCAAGGTCTTTTCAGCAGCATCTACTCGATGCAATAAGGAGCCGATTTTACCAGACCGATCACTCTTTGGCACCGGGCTATTCTCACGAAATAATTTAGCGGCTAATAATATAGCATCTTCGATTTTCACATACCCAGTACAACGACAGATATTACCATTAATGGCTAATTTCACATCGTCCCTGGTAGGTTTTAAATTTTCATCCAATAGTGCTTTCGCACTCATAATCATACCGGGAATGCAGAACCCACATTGCACGGCCCCACATTCACCAAAAGCATATACATAGACTTCTTTTTCTCGCTCCGTTAAGCCTTCAATAGTAATCACCGGCTTATCCACTAACTGGGATAGACGAAATACACAGGCTTTTACTTTTTTCCCTGCCACAATGACTGTACACGCGCCACAAGCTCCAGCGGCACAGCCATCTTTAGTTCCTGTTAAACGAAGGTCATCACGCAGATATTGCAACAAGGTCTTATCTGTCGCTGCTTCGTGCCACTGCCCGTTGATTTGAAATCGAAACACAGGCCAGCCCTCCCTTCTCAATCACCTGAGGGACTATATATAATACGGCAATTCTTTAATAAACGTACTTACGATAGTTTGTAATGGTGCTGGCAAATCGGCTAATTCACTAACAGCTTCCGCACCTTGGAACCGATAACCCCACTGATTACCTACTTTATAAAAGCCATCATTGGTACTAGCGCCTAAACGCTCTGCATCTAAGAAATAGGTAAGGCGATCTTTATAAGGCTGGCACGGTTCAATACAATTGCAGGCACAGTTACCACATTCATTACAAGACTCATCTATATGAATAATCAACTTTTCACCATTTACTTCTAACATTTCATTCGTTCGATTTGGGCAAACTCGCACACAATTGCCACACGTTACGCGACAATGATAGTCTTCACTGCGTGCCCCTTGAAACCCCGGTTGTTTTTCCCGTTTTAGACGCATAGCCGCCGTTTTATGTAAACTTTCCGAAGTCGCTACTTTCGCGGCTAAGGCTTTAATCTGCGCCACTTGTAATTCTTGAACTGCCTCATACGGCACGGCCTCTACTTGTTTTGCTAAGCCCCCTAACTGATCATAGCCCGCCCCTTGTAACAAGGTCGTACAGACTGTAACTGGCCAAATGCCGGCACTGAAAATCTCCTTAATGGTCTTCATATCGGCACCACCACTATAGGAAATGGCTAATTTACCAGCTAAGGCCTCACTTAATTCCGCCGCTAAGGTAATAGTCAGTGGCAATAAAGCCTTGCCCGCCATATACATTTGCTCACCAGGCAATTCCGCTGATTGTATTTGAACGGGGAAAGTATTCGTTAATTTTACCCCAAATTGTTTACCACACGCTTCGCCTAAGGCCTGTAACCGTTGAATCATCGGAACAGCCGTAGCCATCGTCGGGTCTACTTCAAACTGATGTTTATCAAATACAACATAGTCAAAACCAGTGTCATCCAACAATCGACGAACTCGGTCATAGCCTAACAAAGTAGGATTACACTTGAGATATAGATTTAAGCCCTTTTCTTTCAATAAATAAGAACAAATTGCTTCAATTTCATTGGCCGGACAGCCGTGCATCGTCGATAAGGTAATAGACTGACAAATATGGGCATCTAACTGCGTTACATAGGCTTCATCGATGTGTTTAAAACGAGCTAAATTATCGAGAGCCCATTGCTTACATACTTGCCACGTGCTAGTCTGGCTAGCATCTTTTAAGTTTTCAATAAATGAATCAATCAAAGGATCTTGAATGCCTGCTAGGTTATAGCCCACGCTCATATTGAAAATAAAACCATTAGGATCTCCAAGCCCCAGCTCCTTGCTAAGTAATTTTATAGCCACCCACGCTTTAATATATTCAGCCATCGCCTCATCGGCCCGAAACTCAGCAGACCATTCCACATTATATGACTCATCATTGGAGTAAATACAAGGTCTTGGGATACCTAGATCTTCCCCATACATCGTTTGGACAGTCTTTAATTCTATGAAACGAGCGCCCCCTACATAGGCTGCTACTATATTTTGTGCCAATTGAGTATGTGGCCCTGCTGCTGGCCCTAAGGGGTTCTCTAATTGTTTACCAAATAAAGTTAATCGGTCAGTACCTGTATACTGATGAACGTTTGTTACATTATAAATGCGCTGATGTTGCTCATATTCTCGCAAAATATGTTCCATTAGCGTTTCAAAACTTACGGGATACATACAATCGCTCATGAGGACACACTCCTTTGCCATAATTGACTAGCCACTTCGCGAACATCTGCTAACAATTTAGCTTTATCAATGCCTTGCCACTGTCGATCCTGATAACGAACTACCCCATTGCTGATAGTGGTAATAACATGACCACCATTAGCACCAAAGAGAAGATGACCATTAGTATTAGCCGCTGTCAGTGGCGTCGTTGGTTCATAATCCATAACGATAACATCGGCTACCGCTCCTGGTCGCAATTGTCCTACGGAAATACCAAAGAATTGTTCCACTAATTTACGGTTATTGTCAAATAACATGGTAGGCACTTCTACCCAACCTTGATTAGGCAAACCACTGCGATGTTTTACTAGACAATTCGCTACTTTATAGGACTCCAACATGTCACTGGTATAACCATCGGTGCCTAAACAAAGGCGGATACCCGCTTGATACAAAGCTAATATATCGGGTGCCCCTACGGCATTGCCCATATTACTTTCTGGATTATGAACCACCAACGTGTCCGTTTCACGAAGCCGTGCTAGCTCCGCTTCATCAATGTGAATACAGTGACCCGCTATGGTATTAGGCCCTAAAATGCCTTCGTCATATAAGCGTTCTACGGTGCGCTTCTTATATTTAGTAATACTATCCGTTTCATCGCTAAGGCCTTCTGCAATATGGATATGATAGCCTAACTTATCTACATTTTGCTCACGCACATAAGCTAGTGTTGCAGGGCTTAAGGTAAACGATGCATGGAGTCCAAACATAGCGGCTAATTCTATGGCCGACGATTCCGTATGGCTAGGTGCTACTTTGGCTCCTGTCTGTAGTGCTCCATTACGACATGATGCGCCTATTTCTTTACCAAAGCGGACATTTTCAGCCACCGCTGCTTCCATAGCCTCACGGCCATGGCGATCACTCACTTCATAACATAGGCAAGAACGTACACCCAGTTGTTTAGCCACATCAGCAATAACGCTAAGGCTTCCTTCCGTTTCACCATAGCTTGCATGATGATCAAAAATAGAAGTAACGCCATTCTCAATGCATTCTATATAGGTTGCTACTGCACTAGCCCACACGGATTCACGGGTTAATTGACTATCTAAATAAAACCATAAGCCTTCTAATATATCATTAAAATTGCTTGGATCGTAATTAGGCAGACTCAAACCACGAGCCAAGGCAGAATAAATATGATGATGAGCATTAATAAAAGCGGGCATAATCAGCTTGCCATGAGCCTTAATCTGCGTCGCCGTTGGATACTGTTGGCGCAAGGTATCATACGCGCCCACCGCTACAATCTGAGTGCCCTCCATCACCACGGCGCCTCGTGTTATAAAGGGTTGCGCCGGATTGCGTGTAATAACCGTACCTTCACCGAGGAGAATCATAAGGAGCCCTCCTTTCTATTTATGAATACGGGTGCCCGTTTTACCTTCAATCCCTTCACGAGCTTTTTCTAATAAGGTAATAATGGCCACACGACCTGGTTTACTATCAGCAAAATCAATCGCTGCTTCCACCTTAGGTAGCATGGATCCAGCTGCAAATTCACCTGCTAACGCATAGGCTTTCGCTTCTGCCACCGTCATTTCATCTAGCCATTGCTCCTCTGGTTTACCAAAGTGAATCGCTACTTTTTCCACTGCCGTTAATATGATGAATACATCGGCCTCAATGGCCTGCGCTAATACACTGCTAGTCCAATCTTTATCAATTACGGCTGAGGCACCACTAAGGTGATTATCTTTTTTCACCACTGGAATTCCCCCGCCGCCACAGCAAATGACGAGTTGCTTCCCTACAAGCTGTTTAATCGCTTCTAATTCAACGATTTCTACAGGCGCCGGTGACGCCACTACACGGCGCCAGCCACGACCAGCATCTTCTACACATTTATAATCATAATGTTCTTCTGCATAGCGCGCTTCCGCTTCGCTCATGAAATGACCGATAGGCTTCGTAGGATTCTTAAAACCAGGATCATTTTCATCCACCCGCACCTGCGTTACCATGGTAGATACGGCTAAATTAGTAATCCCACGATTCAATAATTCTTCGCGCAACGCATTTTGTAAGTCATATCCTATATAAGCTTGGCTCATTGCCACACACACAGATAAAGGCGTGTTAGGCTGTTTAGAATTCTCTCGTGATAAAGCGGCCATAGCATTATTAATCATCCCCACTTGAGGACCATTGCCATGGGTAACTACCACTTCATAGCCTAGCTCTACTAAATCTACTATAATCTTGGACGTGCCCTTTACTGCTATCATCTGTTCCGGCAGGGTATTGCCCAACGCATTGCCACCTAAGGCAATGACTGCACGTTTTGCCATAATTCATACCTCATGAATACTATTTAGCGAGGCGTTCTTTGCCTGCATCTGCTAATGCTTTTAAACGAGCTACTGGATTTTCAAATTTGCTTAAGAAAATCATAGCTGCAATTACATAGGGTTTATAACTAGCTTCTTTATATAAAGGCACACGATACCGATCAAATACGGACGCATCCACTTCCCCAGTTTCACAGCTTACGCCGGTAATATCGGCTGGCAAGCAATGGAGATATAAGGCCTTACCGCCTTTCGTAAGTTTCATCATATCTTCCGTACAAGCCCAATCTACATGCTCTGCATTCTGTGCTAATAATTCTTTTTCTAAGGTATCAATCCCTGCAAAGTCGCCTTCGCCATATAAATTGGTCCGTTTTTCCATGGCAGCAAAAGGAGCCCAGCTCTTTGGATATACAATGTCTGCGTCTTTAAAAGCTTCTTTCATGTCATTAGTCCGTTTGAAAGAGCCACCAGATGCCTTGGCATTTTGCTTCGCTACTTCTTCTACTTCTGGCATTACTTCATACCCTTCTGGATGAGCTAACACTACCTCCATACCAAGGCGTGTGAATAAGCCGATAATCCCTTGTGGCACCGATAATGGTTTACCATAAGATGGTGAATAAGCCCAAGTCATAGCTACTTTTTTGCCTTTTAAATTTTCAATGCCACCAAATTCATGAATAATATGCGCCGCATCGGCCATGGCCTGCGTTGGATGGTCAATATCACATTGTAAATTAACTAAATTCGGACGCTGTTCTAAGACACCATCTTCATGACCTTCTGTAACCGCATCAGCTACCGCATGCATATAAGCATTGCCTTTACCGATGTACATATCATCACGAATGCCGATTACATCAGCCATAAAAGATACCATATTGGCCGTTTCACGAACCGTTTCACCATGGGCAATCTGCGATTTGCCTTCATCTAAATCTTGTACTTCAAGGCCTAGAAGATTACAAGCCGATGCAAAGGAGAACCGTGTACGCGTCGAATTATCACGGAATAGGGAGATTCCAAGACCACTGTCAAAGACCTTGGTTGAAATATTCTGTTCCCGTAATGCCCTTAGCGCATCAGCCACAGCCCACACCGCTTTTAATTCATCATCGGATTTTTCCCAAGTTAAGAAAAAATCCTCGCCATACATGCCTTTGCAATCTAATTGTTCTAATGCGTCTATTGCTTGTTTGAAATCTGCCATGGTTCTATCCCTTTCTATTATTTACAATACATAGTTGGTAAGGCTGCATACACAGCGGCGCAAGTTACTAAATCTTGTTTCCAAGTCATTTCATTCGGTGCATGAGCCTGTGCTTCTGCCCCCGGGCCAAAACCGATGCAGGGAATGCCATTGCGCCCCATGATGGATACCCCATTAGTAGAGAATGTCCACTTATCCGTAAGTGGCCGTGCTTTGCGCATAGCCAAGGTTGTGCTATCGCCAATTCGCTCGGTGCCATACAGACCTTTGTAGGCTTCTTCTAGTGCTACCGTTACTTTATGGTCTTTAGGAATAACCCAAGTTGGGAAATAACATTCGATAGGATATACTAGCCCAGTATAGGATGGGCGATCATATTGATACATAGATACAGTTACATCTTCACCATATTTTTGAACCGCTGGCAAGGCCCGAATTTCATCTAAGCAACTTTCCCAAGTTTCACCAGCTGTCATACGACGATCTAAGGATATTGCACACGAATCAGCTACGGCACAGCGACTTGGGGACGTAAAGAAGATTTCCGAGCAAGTAACAGTGCCACGCCCTAAGAACTGTGCTTCTTCCCATTGTTCGTTATATTCTTTGTCTAGCATTTTAACGAGGCCTTTAATCTTAGTATCCGCCGCTGCATCATTTTCATTGAGTGCACGAATATCTTGTAAAATATCAGCCATTTTATAGATGGCATTATCACCACGTTCGGGGGCTGACCCATGACAGGAAACGCCTTTTACATCGACACGAATTTCCATGCGTCCTCGTTGCCCGCGATAAATCCCCCCATCTGTTGGTTCGGTAGATACAACAAATTCTGGCCGAATATTGCTTTCTTTAATGATATATTCCCAACAAAGGCCATCACAGTCTTCTTCTTGCACGGTACCTGTCACTAACACTCTATAGGCATCATTTAAAAGACCTAAGTCTTTCATAATTTTAGCGCCATAAATGGCGGAAACGATGCCACCTAATTGGTCGGAAACACCTCGACCGCCAATTTCAGTAGCCGACTCATAGCCTTCATAAGGATCAAATTTCCAGTTTTCAAGATTACCAATCCCTACGGTATCAATATGCGCATCGTAAGCAATTAAAGTTTTACCCGTGCCCATATAGCCAAGCACATTTCCTTGCGGATCGATGATAACTTCATCAAAACCGACTGCGCGCATTTCTTCAGCAATTCGATCAGCATGTCCTTTTTCATCAGCACTTTCCCCTGGAATAGCCACGATGTCACGCAAACATTTTGTCATAGCTGCTTCATATCCCTGCGCTGCTTTTTTAATTGCTTCAAAATCCATACCAATAACCTCCTTATATACCTATTATTTACCTATTATTTACCTATTATTTGCCTATTATTTACCGTACCAAACAATATCTTTATAACGAATAGGATCCGTATCCCCTTCTGTGGAGAAACAAAGAACTTGAGATTGTCCATCAAGACCTAGCGCTTCTTTCAATTCCTCATATTCAGGACAAGTCATAATGGCTGCCACCGTTCCTAGTGGTGCTGCGCCAGATTCCCCTGAAATGATAGAGGTATCTCCTTTAAGTGGGGCCGCACTAATGCGCATCCCCCACTGCGCTACCCAATCAGGTGCTGATACAAAGACATCTGCATGATTTCGTAAAATTTCCCAACTAATCGTATTCGGTTCCCCACAAGCAAGACCGGCCATAATCGTTTGTAAATCGCCCCCCACTATACGTGGTTTACCATCACCTGCTACAGCACCTTGGTACAAACAATCCGCCGCTTGGGCTTCTACCACTATAATCTTCGGTTGTTGTGGTGCCTCTTTATATAAATTTCTAAAGTATCCTGTAACCGCACCTGCTAAAGACCCTACCCCAGCTTGTACGAAAATATGCGTTGGCATAACTTGTTCTTTGACTAACTGTTCGCCCGCTTCTAAGGCCATCGTGCCATAGCCTTGCATAATCCAACTTGGTACTTCTTCGTAACCCTCCCAAGCGGTATCTTGTACCACAACACCATTTTTAACCTTTGCTGCTTCCGCTACCGCTTTGCGTACACAATCATCATAATTTAACGCTTCGATTGTTACAGTGGCGCCTTCACGCTGAATATGTTCTAACCGTGACTGCGTTGTTCCCTTAGGCATAAAGACAACAGCTTTTTGCCCTAATTGACGGGCCGCCCACGCTACGCCTCGACCATGATTCCCATCCGTAGCGGTGAAAAAAGTTACATCCCCTAGCTGAGCTTGTAATTCTTTAGACGTCAACACATCATAAGGTAAATCTAATACATCTTTACCTAATTGTTGAGCCACATACTTCACCATAGAGTATGCACCGCCTAGGACTTTAAAGGCATTTAAACCAAAGCGATACGATTCATCCTTCACAAATACATGACCAAGGCCCCAAAACTTGGCTAATTCTGGTAACGCGGTTAACGGCGTTTCAGCATATTGGGGAAAACTTTGATGAAAAGCTCTCGCCTTTTTCGCCTCTGCTACGGACATAATTTCTAAATTATCTTGCGCACTCTTTGGTAAGTGATTCACTTGCCATTTAATAGCCTCCATACGAATCCCTCCTACACAATGTATCTACTACCTAATTTATCTACTACCTAATGTATCTACTGCCTAATGTATCTACTGCCTAATGTATCTACTACTTAACCCCTATCACTACCGTTTATTCTTCTTTGTCTTTTTCTTTAATCGCGTTCAAATCACTATATAAGGTGAACCGTGAAATTCCAAAATACTCACCAATTTTGTCAGCCGCCTTTGAAATGAGAAACGCCCCTGAATCGTTCAAATATTTTAACGCTTCAATGCGCTCTGCTTTATTCATTAATTGAGCGGGCTTACCAACCTGCTGTACCGCTTGTTCAATCAAATCATCCAATAAATCAGCCACACTGGTAGTTATCCGTTCCGCTCCCGCTGACTCTTTAGCCGCCGTTGACTGATTAGGTACCCCTACAGACTCGGTCACTTGATTGACCATCTGCTGTAAATGAATGAGATTCGTAATATCTGAATTAATGCCAAAAACATAGGCAATATCACCGTTTTCATCACGCATATACATGGTACTCGATCGAAATACACGGCCATCTTTCGTACGCGTTAAATACCCATAACGGTCGGATACATCTTTGCCCCCATTTTTAAGTGCCTCCAAGACCACATGGGATGGACCATCACCTAATTTGCGATTGGAAATGGTACCATTCTCAATACAAACGACAGTGCCTTCCATTTCAGGGATTCTCACATCGTGAATGACCACTTCACAGGTTTCACCAAACTGTTGTGCCAATCCATGAGCAATCTGTTTCAATACTTCTAAATCATATTTCATATTGTTTCGCCTCACTTAACTATGTAAATTAGAAGATACATAGTCACTCTCTTTTACTCTTCATTTTTGTTAGCCTAACTATTTTTCTGTAAGCCTAACAATTTATAATGCTTCTTATGAATTAATAGTATCATAAGTATTCCTAAATAGCAATAGCTAAAAATAAAATAATAAGTATTATTTATAATTCTACTTTTTCAATAGGCTTTACTGGTTTTATTTTTACAAAAATATAAAAATATGATATAAAGAATTGAATCCCTATTTGTCATTCACTTTGTTTTAATGTAACTAAGGAGTTATGGACTATGAAGTCTATCATCAATTGGTGTCGCACCATTTTAAATGACTATAGCCGTCATAATATTTCGCGGTTATCAGCAGAAACAACGTATTATATTATTTTATCTATCGTTCCCTTTCTCATTATTGCCTTAACGGGAATTACGGTATTTTTAAACCACAATACTGATGTATTGAATCAATTAGTGGCCCTCTTGCCACCAGAATCACAGCATACCGTAACAGATTTAATTGACGATTTGACGCAAAATCAAAGCAATACTTTATTTTCAGTAGGTATTCTCATGGCCTTTTGGACCTTATCGGCTAGTACGCGCTCCTTAATCAATGCCCTGAATACCATGTTCCATCTCGATTATAACGAAGAGAATATTTTTATAACCTATGGCAAGGCTTTATTCTTTACTTTCATTGGGGCCATTACTGGGTTCTTAGGACTTGTCCTTTCCGTATACGGCCAATCCTTCTTACAACTATTTGGCAATTTCTTTGGCATTCCCCAAGAAATCATCCGCTTAGCCTCCGCCGTCACTACCTTGTTGCCATTAGTATCCTTTACTATTTCCTTGACGCTCTTTTATCACTTTGCACCACGCCACGAAAGAGGCAAAGTCCTTAGTTGGAAACGTTCCTTTGCTGGTGGCCTATTAGCCACTATCCTGTGGCTACTGCTCACCGTAGGCTATCGTTTCTACATTACTAATTTCGCTGGTGGCTCCGCTACTTATGGACCATTAGTGGGCATTATGATTCTCTTCATTTGGATTAACTTATCCGTACAAACCATCTTGCTCAGTGCTGAAATTATACGCAACCGCGACTTAGATCCACAGTTAAAAGAAGAATCCATAAAAAAACAAAACGAAGAACTTGAAGAAGATAAAAAACGAAAAGCTGAAGAAGTGGAGTAAATACAAAAAAGCCTTAGCTAACAATCTGTCATGCTAAGGCTTCTTTTCATATAGTCTTATTTTATCTTTATTTATCTTTATTTTTCTTTATTTTTCTTTATTTATCTTTATTTTCCTTCAACCACTGTAAAGCATATTGAGCATACATGGCGGCCCCAATTGGCAAGGCTGATTCATCAATTTTAAAGAAGTTACTATGATGGGAATGAACCGCATCAAGCTCTGGATTAGCAATGCCAAAGAAAGCAAAGCAACCTGGTTTTTCTTCTAAATAATAAGCAAAGTCTTCGCCAGCCATTGTTTTTTCCATAAGCACCACATTCTCTTCACCGATTAATTCAGCCCCTACACGGTGTGCTAATTCGGAACACGCTGGCTTATTAATCGTTGGTGGTACCATCTGACGGAACGAAGCTTTAGCCGTCGCGCCATATGCTTTAGCTGTTTCTTCTACCATCTGCCCCATGGCCTTTTTCAACTCATCGCCAACAGCATGTTTAAAATAACGGGCGGTCCCTTCTAATTTAGCACGGCCAGAAATAACATTATAACGATCCCCACTGGTCATTTTGCCAATCGTTACTACCACAGAGTCTAAGGGACTGAAATGACGGGACACAATAGTCTGTAAATTCATCACAATCGCCGACGCTACCACCGTAGCATCCACCGTTAAGTGAGGTTGCGCCCCATGGCCGGCTTTCCCTTCTACTTCGATAGCAATTTCAAGGGCCGCAGCCATACGTTCCCCTGCTTCTACCGATATCTTGCCAGCCGGTAAATCAATCCAAATATGACCACCAAAAACGCTATCGGTTTCGGCAAACCAAGTGCCAAATTTCTTCATGTATTCAGCACCTTCCGCACTTTCTTCAGCCGGTTGGAATACGAGGAATACTTTCCCTTCAATTTCCTGTTGCAATGTTTTAAGCATCTTAGCAGCACCTAACAATACCGCCATATGCGCATCATGACCACAAGCATGCATTTTACCTTCATGTTTAGAGGTAAACTCACAGCCTGTCTGCTCCGTTACATTAAGAGCATCAATATCAGCGCGTAACATAATAGTTTTACCTGGTTTAGCCCCTTCAATCCAGGCTACAATACCGGTATTTTTTTCAGGATTAATTTCGTAAGGAATCCCTAATTTATCTAATTCACCAGCTAAATATTTAGTAGTGGCCTGTTCTTCAAAACTTACTTCAGGATATTGATGTAAATAGCGACGCCACGCAATAATATCCCCTTCGTACTCTTTTTGTAGTCGTTTAACCGCTGCTACCGTGCTAGTAGATGTTTTATTTTCATTACTCTTTGTTGTTGATTTTGTTGATTCCATATATTCTCCTCCAATCTCTTTGGCTTTCATAGTAGAATAATTGAGTCTTCTTGTCAAGTTTTTCCTACTGAAACGATATGATATAATTTTAAGCAACTCACACGTTTTTGTGATATACTGTACCCTATATACAAGAATAACTTACACGTTGTAAACGTTGTAAACTATGTTGCTATATATCTATGCGAACTATGCGCTATATATCTATGATAACTATGCGCCTATATAGCTATATCGCTATACGCCTATACACCTATATAATCAGGCATCTATATAACTATATGATATACAACTAAAAGAGGTTAACTTATGGACTATACTTTATTCCCTTATTTTCTCATTTCATCAATTCTCTTAACCTTAGCACCGGGACCAGATAATCTATATTTACTAGCCAAGAGCATCGCTAACGGCGCCAAAAGCGGTATCACCTTAGCGGGCGGTCTTGCGTCGGGCATCATCTTTCACACCACGTTAGTAATCCTTGGCGTAGCCGCCTTAGTAAAAAGCTCCCCCATGGCCTTTGCCCTCTTGAAATACGTAGGTGCCGCCTATTTATTTTATCTAGCATGGGGTGCCTTTACTGCTAAGGTAGCCGACGCCGCACCAACTGAAGCGGTAACTAAAACCATGATAGCTCCAGAATCGCAAACTAAAGCAACTGAAACGACAATAGCTACAAATACGCAAACCAACAATTCAAACTCTATCCATACAGCATCGGCCGAATCAGGCCTTGCCATTTATCGCAAAGGCTTAATTATGAATATCCTGAACCCTAAGGTTTTACTATTCTTTTTAGCCTTCTTACCGCAATTTGTAAGCCCTAACAGCGAAAACCCCAGCCTAGCAATTGCCTTCTTAGGCGCTACCTTTAGCTTACAAGCTTTTATCTTATTCTCACTCATTGCCTTATACGCCGGCAAATTACGTGGCTTTTTACATCAAGGGCCTAACTCTCAACGACTATTAAACCGTATACAAGGTGTAGTCTTAGTATGCATTGGGGGCCTGTTATTATTCTTTTAATCAAAAAGGATGTAACCTTACATGAACCTGTCTCATGTAGTGGTTACATCCTTTTTAATTATTTTAAGTATTTCAATTATTTAACCCAAGTTACAATATCTGCTAAGGCCTGTCGTGTCTTTTCACGATGAGGTGCTTCATCACGATACCCAAAGCCCGCCATTACAGAAACGCCAAAATGCTCACTATCTAACACACCTTCGGCTGCTAACAATTCTTCCACCGCTTTACTATTAAAGCCTTCAATAGGGCACGAATCAATACCCAACATAGCCGCCGTAGTCATCATATTAGCTAGGGCAATATACGTTTGTTTGCTCGCCCAATCATAAATAGCACGATCGCTTTCTAGCAAATTGAAGTCATTTTGCTGAAAATTGCTATATGCTTGACGCATCATGTCCATTACGTCTTGAGGCATATGTTTAATGTCTTTCATAATATGTGTAATGTAAGGAGCATCAGCTAGTGTATCTATCTTTTTACGAGCTAGTAAAATAACAAAGTGACTCGCTCCGTTCAAACTATTTTGAGCTCCCCAAGAGATAGGAAATAATTTGTCTTTTAGGGCTTGGTTCTCAATCACTAAAAATTTCCAAGGTTCAAAGCCAAAAGAGCTTGGCGATAAACGAGCGACCTCCAAAATAGTATTAAAGTCTGATTCTGAAATTTTCTTATTTTTATTAAATTTCTTACAAGCATATCTAAAATTAAAAGCATCTAAAATATCTTTAGTTGTAATATTCATATATATACATCCTTCCTTTCACTGCTTATAAGTTTAGTATAACACGGATTAACTCTTAATAAAAGAATCGAAATAATTAGATATAAAAATGGCTGTAAACGTTACTATGCCCGCTTACAGCCATCCGTAGTGAAGGTTATAAAAGTTATATAAAGTTGTTACGTTACAAGACTTTATGTCGTTATAAGACTTTGTTGCACTATAAAGCTTATATATTATTAGCCAAAAATAGACATTAAGACGCTACTTTTAGCTACAAAACGATGCATTAAATCCTTCTTGTATTCTTCGTGAAGGCCTTCAATTTCAACTAAATCATAATGAGAGCTATCCGTATCAGCCATAACTTTTTCTTCAATTTCTTGAACTGGCATCCCCTGTAATACGGCATAATTACAAGCTAATTTTTTCTCAACGTCTACTAAGTTAAATGAATATGTCATAAGTCTCTCCTCCTCTTAATCAGGACTTCTTCCTCTGTATGACATATATCATAATACAATAGACATAAAAGTCAAGAAAAAATAACCCAAAAATTTTTGACTAATAAATAATAGTTATGGTGTTTTATCACAAAATCGCTCCAAAAAGATAGCTCCTTCCATCTACTCACACTATAACAATGTAGTATTCAAGAGTACTTATAAACCTTTATTACATCAGCAACCAATACTTGTTTTTATTACTACTATGACCAGTTGTTATATTGAAATTGATAAATCGATAACTAATTAGAATAATAAGTCATCTTATTTTTTTATTAATTCCGAAAAACTATCACTTAAAATAATAGTTCTAGTAGTTTCCTCGGGAATTAACTCACAAAATGCGCTCCAAACTTTATCATAAGTAATGGTAGATTCAAACTGTGTATGAGGCCAATCACTCCCCCACAATAAACGTTGAGGGCCAAAAGCCTCTAATAATTTAGGAATTAAAGTTCTAGCAATTATTACATTCTCTGCCAAACTTTTCTCCCTCTTCAATCGATACGCAGCTGATATTTTAACCCATACCTGTTTAGTTTGACCAACAGATAATAAATATTTAAATCCTTCATCCTCTACCGCTATATCATTTGTTGGCTTTCCAAAATGATCAACAACCACTCTTACCCCAGCTTCTAATAATGCATCAATTAATGGTGGTAGCTGCACCGCATCAATATGAAGTTCCACATGCCAACCTAATTGCTTTATATATTTCAAAATGCGAGGCCATTCTCCTTCACGCAAATTTGGAATTTCTCTTGCATACAAATTAAGCCGTATCCCTACAATATTACACTTTGACAATTTCTCTAACTCTTCTAAAGTAATATCAGTATTTACAACAGCTACCCCATATAACTTATTAGGATATTTTTTAATAGCCTCTATCATAAAACTATTATCAAAGCCTAAAAAACTTGGTTGAATTAACATCCCTGCGGTTAACCCTTTTGATTCAAAATTAGCTATAAAATCTTCAATATACGCTTCATATGTCGGAGCATAACGTCGATCATTAGCTAGCTGTAAATTGGGTGAAAATACATGTGCATGTGTATCTACTTTCATACTGTAGCCTCCCTAACGAATAATCAAATTAATAATAAATGCATAAATAATAGCAGCACCTAAACAAATTGGTACACCTCTAAATATGAGTTTACTAAACATATCTACACGTTCTTCCTCTTTTACAGTACTCAAAACTAAACTGCCACCAGAAGAAAATGGAGAAATAGCCGTAGCCTGAGCACCAATAACAATGGCAGAAAATAAAACTATAGCATCTATTCCTGTAGCTTCAGATAAGCTTGGTACTAGAGGGAATAGCGCAGGTGTTACTACCCCCATAGTACTAGAGAAGAATGACATAAATCCACCTATCGCCGCCATAACAATTGGCACAACCGGTTCTGGTATTGTATCACTAACAAAACTAGCAATCATTTTAACTGTACCGGCTTTAATAGCTACTGAAATAAGCATACCTACTCCGCAAATCATAATTAATGTTCCCCATGGAACCATTTTAATAACTTCTTTTTCATCACCTAATTTAAGCAGTAATGCTAAAAGTGCAAAAACAATAGCCACTAAACCTACGTCAATTGACTTTTCTAAAGTTTTTAAAATCTCTACCTGCGGGAAGAAAATCAATAAAATTGGGAAAATTAATACAACAAAAATCATAGCAGTTACTAGATATAGTGTTCTACGCTGTTTATCATCAAATGCTTCTGGCAAAGTTATATCAACTAACTCACTACCGTCTGCTTTACGTGTATTCAAAAGAATCATAATTCCTAAAACAAGTAGAGGCACTATAAATGAAGCGAGAAAGATTTGAAACTCATACCCATAAGCAGCTGTTTCATAACCAGCCTGTTGCATTAACCCAATAAATACAACTCCACCAGGACTAATCATAAAGTTATTACCACATAAGGCTCCATAATTAACAGCTAGTGCACCAATCAAAGGACTTAATCCCGTCTTTTTACACAACAGCATAGTAATCGGAGTAAAAAACGCCATAACAGCAAAGAATCCTGCTCCTAAAGCAGCTAAAATAGTAGCAGCCACAAAGATAGCAAATGGTAATAGTTTTGGAATACGCCGTGTCCGATATAGCATGTGCTGTGCTAGCTTCTCTAAAGTTCCATTAGTCATGGCAAAATTATAAAACAAAGAAATAGCTAGAATAACAAAGAAAATACTCATAGGCCACATCTTAATTACATCACCAGGCTTAATTCCAAGAAAAAAGGTGCCAATGATATATGCAAATGCAATTCCAAAAAAGCCTGTATTAATTTTAGTTTTATACCCTAACGCAATTGCCACAATAATAGCACATAAAATTAAAATATTAACCATCATTTAACCCCCTAACTACCATAAATACCTAATAGATTATTGTAATTACAATTTCACATATAGTATATAACTATAAATCATATGCAACAAATATCAATTACTTTACATCAGGAATAAATTAAATTTATACCAGGGTTAAATAATAATAAGTTATTATTTAAATAAAAAGCCGCCAAATACACGAATCCCCTAATGTTAAATCTAAATAAAATTAACATTAGGGGAAATAGAAGTACTTAGCGGACTATTTTATATACTAATAATTTGTAATCGTAAACCTAAAGGTTGCATAATTTTTAATAATGTATCAACTTTCGGTATTGTTTTAAATGATTCTATACGTGCTACTGAAGATTGCGGAATCCCACATTGTTCTGCTAACGCACGTTGACTTAACCCTAACTCATTGCGGCGCTTAATAATTGATGTCACTAAAGAACTCAATTCTTCAATTTCTTCAATATCAATTCGATTCTGCTCATCAATTGCTTTAACATGTTTTTTATAATCTTCCCAAGTTCTCATTTATTATCCCCTTTTTTTTGCTGTAAATAATTCTTCTTATTCCTCTTAGCAATTTCAATTTCTCTTCGAGGTGTTTTTTGTGATTTTTTACGGAAATAATGTAATAATACATATTGCTCTTTTTCGTAAGAAAAATAAAAAACTCTATTATTACCTGGCCTTAGCTCCCAAATATCCTCTACAATATGTTTAGTAATATTATTAGGTAAGTTGGTCCCATTCTTTGAAAGTAAGTCAATATAAAACATTAATTGTTTATATTGAATTCTTGCATCTTTACTTGTTTCACCTTTAAGACGTAACCGTTCTAAAAAGTCCCATATTTCTGACTCCCCATTACTTTTCTCATAAAATTCAATATTATACACTTACATCACCTTACATTCCCTAACCTAATGATAGCATATACGCTATCAATTTACAAACACTATTAAATATCTAGCCCCATACATCATCCCGTCTATTTATTTACTGGCTAACTGTTGCAACTTCGCCACCCGCTTATATAATGGCGGATGATCACTAAATAACTGATTAATAAATCCATGCGTATCTCCATAACGGCTTAACTTAGCTAGGGCCGATGCTAACTCTGCGCCTAGCCCCAATTCATAGGCATAGCGATCAGCACGATATTCAGCAATTCGTGAGCCAAAAGGACTTAATAAAACAAACGCCGTATTAACAGCGGAGTTCATAATTCTAACAATAAAATTCAGAGCTAATATAATTAACGTAAAGAACAATGACAAAATATTAATAAAGGGTATAAATCTGATGATATTATGTACAAATACAATGAACCAAATAATGATACCAAAAAGGCGAAGGACTAAATTGTAAGCCGAACCAATAGCAAACGAAGTCATTCCATACGTCGTATCGCGATGAACTAAATGGCTCAACTCATGAGCAAGCACGCCTTTTAATTCGGCCGGCTCCATTTCAGCTAATAGGCCAGCATACACAACTACACGGTCATGCCCCATAGCAAAGGCATTTATCTCACCGCTTTGGCCCACATATAAACGATATCGCTGCGGATTAACGCCTGCCCGTTGACATACATCATCCCAACAAGCTATTAAATAATCACCCAAGTCCCCTTTTGGCTTCGTTATGCCTGCAAAAGATAGATGCAAGCTCTGAATCGGGGGTAATTGATATAAAATAATAAATGCAACGAACAACAAGCCAATCCAAACGCAGGATACAGCAAAGCTATGTTCTGGTAAATTAAAGGCTCGTAAAAATTCAAGAATAAAAGATTGTTCCAGCAAATTTCGAATGCCGAATACAACTAAAATACTATTTATAAAATGTAATACAACGGCAGCAACTATCCCATAAGCAAAAGCCGTTAAAATAACAAGTAAAATTCCCATGGCCGCTCCTTTCTTAATACTTTCTTAGTATCTTATTATCTTCTATTTTTTCTATTATTTTTATTATTTTTTCTTTTCTTATCATTCACTTATTACATACTATAAAAGCTGCAATGAGTCCAACCAGCGGTTTTACTCATCACAGCTTATGATATGTTAAAATTTACCTTTAATTTGTTCAGTTTTGTCTTTCAACTTTTCCGTGCCTTTAATCGCTAATTCTTTAATGGCTTCCGTATTCGCACCACTAAAAGAATTAAACTCGGTTTCGTTATTAGGATCAAAATAAGGGGCTTCTTTAAACCCTAACACAGAAGCAACAAAGACCATTGGTATTTGTGCGATTTCACTATTATAGCCCTTTACAACGCTATTATAAGCTTCTCGCTTTTCAGTCAAAATAGATTCATTCTGCGCAATATTCTGTAAAAATGTATTATAATTAGTGTTTGCTTTTAATTCAGGATATGTATTAGCCAATGCTTGAATGGAAGTAACTGCTTCTGAAGATGCTTTTGCCATTTCTACGTAGTTGCCAGACACTTGAAGTTGCATTAGCTTTTCATATTCCCCATAGCTATTTACAAGCTCAGTAAACTGATTAACAATAGCCACCTTGCGTTCTACTACAACTTTAATATTAGATCTTGCTTCTTTAATTTCCTGATTTAAATTCTGAAGTCGATTGTATTTTTTAATAAAAAATACAATAAGTACAATTAAAATTACAGTTAATAAAAAACTCATTATAAAACTCCTCTCCTTACTTTTATTCATTATAGCAAAAACTTTACTATTTACAAAGTTTTATTTATATATCCCTATAAATTTGAGACTTTCGCCAAGTAGTTTTATCTTTGGATTATGGCATTCAGGTTGGACCTAATGAGCCGTTCCAATACAATTAATTGTTGTTTTTAACTATTAGAAAATTGTTCAATTCTAATTTTTTCATAATTTTTAGCAGCTTTAGCAAATTCATATAAGGCTTGTTTATTATCCGTATTTAATGCATTAATATAAACATCCCGATTCTCTTTTGTTATTACAATTGGTGGAATGTCATTTTGAATGCATGCATGAACAATTAAAGCCCTACCAGTTCGACCATTTCCATCTGGAAATGGATGTATTCTTTCAAAAACATAATGAAAATCCATAATTGCTTCAATCTTTTTATCTTCTATATTAGTATTCTCTAATCTAAAATATAAATTATCTAATGAATTTTTTAATTCACTAGTCACTAAATATGGTTTAGTTGGTTCAAACATAGCCCCTAATATAGCATTTTGAGATACTTTAAATTGTCCTTTATCGTCACGTAAATTATCTAACAAAATAGCATGTGTTTCTTTAATAACATCAATTGTTATCTCATTATTGATGTTATTAATTAAATATGGCATATAATTTCTATAATTTCTTACTTCATAGTATTCCCGTTCATTCATAGCTTTAGGAATATAATTATCAACAATAATACTTTTTGTTTCTCCTAAAGATAATGTATTTCCTTCAATTGCTGTACTATGATGCGCCATTCTAACAGCTAAATCAGCTAAATAATCATTTGTAAATTCTTTTATTATAGTAGATTCTTTCATTTGTATTTCCTTTCAAATATTAGAAAATGTTCTAATTAAATCTAAGAGATAACTCTAGTGAAGATTTACTATCAAAATATTTAAGAATATCAGCAACATTCGGTCTACCTTTCGGTATTATACGGTGATTTAAAAACTTATTTAAATAAGAATCAACGCCTTTGTAATGTCCCACCATATTAATTGGTGCATGATGTCTATCTAACACCTCATCAACATTAGCCCACATTTCATACTGATAAAAATGAAATTTAACAGTAGGTATATCTTTATGCATTAGTAAAAACGTTTTGCCTTTAAATATATCTTGTTGATTACTCACTTTAAATCATCTCTTTCATTCGTAAATTTATAACCCTATAATACAAAGTCCTACTAAGAAAAGTCAATTGTGGGACTTTTTTCTATCCTATAACAGTTATATATTATGGTTAATTGTACAATAAAATTTAAGAATTTAATTTATAACAAAAAAGGTAGAAAATGAGCATTCATTTTCTACCTTTTCCTAAAAAACTGGCTGACAAATTGGCTGACAAACCTATTTTTTCTAATTATTTATTTCTAAAAAGTCAGTAAACATCAATGGTGCGCCTAGCAGGATTCGAACCTGCGCACCCGGTTCCGGAGACCGGCGCTCTATCCCCTGAGCTATAGGCGCATGTATGGGCAACCTTATACACAAAATGCACAAAGGCTACCCAATCATTATAACAGTGCTGATTATAGCCTGTCAAATAACTATCGAATCACTTTAATCATGCTTCAACTGTTTATTACCAAGGCCCGTTTTACGGAAAATAGTAAAGCAAAGGCTAAGTACAATGGCCACTACCGTAGCTAACCCCATCCCTTGAAGAACTACAGGTCCCAAAGATACTTGAGCGCCGCTCAAACCAGTAATCATAACTACGGAGGTTAAAATCAAATTATCAGGCCGTGTATAATCTACTTTACGTTCTACTAGCATACGCAAACCAGATGCTGCAATAATACCAAATAACAGAATGCTTACACCACCCATAACTGGTACAGGAATCGCATGAATTAACGCAGCAATTTTACCAATAAAGGAGAAAATAATAGCCAATACAGCAGCCCCACCAATTACATACACACTAAATACACGTGTAATCGCTAATACGCCGATATTTTCACCATACGTTGTATTTGGTGTGGCACCGAAGAACCCAGACAACACGTTGGCAATCCCATCACCTAATAACGAACGTTGAAGGCCTGGCTCTTTCATAAGGTCACGCCCCACAATATTGCTCGTTACTACTAAATGGCCTACATGTTCAGCAAATACGACAAACAAAGCCGGCATAATCATCAAAATAGCGTTAATATTGAAGACAGGCGCGCTCATGTGAGGTAAGGAGAACCACGCTGCTTCTGACACTTTTGAAAAGTCCACTACGCCCATAAAAGCTGCTAAAATATAGCCTGACACAACGCCAATCAACACAGGAATAACAGCAAAGAACCCACGGAATACAACCGTTCCCAAAATCGTAACAATTAAGGAAAATAAGGAAATCGTCAATACCTGAGCATGCGTCATGCCCAACGTTTGCCAACTATCACCGGTAATCCCAGCCATCCCCATAGCCACGGGACCAAGTTCCAAACCAATAACGGCGATAATAGCCCCCATGGCAGCCGGCGGGAACAATACATCAATCCAACCAATCCCTACGGCACGAACAATGAAGGACAATACAATAAAAGCTAAGCCAAAGGCGATAAAGCCCCCTTGTACCGCTTCATAGGACATCCCCGCCGCCATAACGGATAATACAGGGGCAATAAAAGCAAAACTAGAACCTAAGTAAGAAGGAATTTTACCTTTACAAATGAATAGATACAAAATAGTTCCAATCCCATTCATAAATAATGCTGTCGTTGGATCAGCTTTCAATAAATACGGTACTAATACCGTCGACCCAAACATGGCAAATAAATGCTGAAAACTTAATGGCAACATAGCCGCATTGGACGGCCGTTCAGACACATCAATGAAGTCTTTCATGTCCTCAAAATCCTTTCTTACTACACAAAACACAATATTTATTTTTCTCTCGATACACAGCGAAAATCACATAGCCCTACTCTAACAAGATTTTTACTGAATCTATGACTACTATGCTGTACCTTGCTCTGTACACTAACAAAATTATTTTACGTATCCCTATGCACTACTGGAGTTATTATTCTTACCCATTGGAAGGTCTGAAACGACTGCGCGTTTCCTCTCGTAGCGATGGCATAACACCTTGACTGCCAATCTTACGATTCGCTTCTTCATTAGTCCGTGAAATGCTAAGTAAAATGGCTACAGCCACTACATTCATCAAGAGGGAGGAACCACCATAGGATACAAATGGTAATGGTACCCCAGTAACAGGCAACATGCCACATACCATAAGCATATTAAATACAGCCTGGCCCCCTATGATACAAGTAATCCCTAAAGCCATTAATTTGCCAAAGAAATCACGAGCATCAATAGCTACACGGAAGCCAAAATAAACAAAAGCTAACACTACCAAACTAAGTATAGCCGCCCCTAATAGCCCCGTTTCTTGGGCCCACACCGCAAAGGCAAAGTCCGTATGTGCTTCCGGAAGATAAAAATATTTGGCAGTGCCTTCACCAAGGCCTTGTCCAAATATGCCACCGGAACCAATGGCCAGCATACTCTGCACACTTTGATAACTAAGCGTTTGCGCATGGCCCCACGGATCTAGCCACGCTAAAATACGTTCTAAACGATACGGCGAATGCCAAATCATAACAGCAAATCCAATAAGGCCCACAATCATTACACCGCCTAATTGCCGTAAACTACGTCGATTCAATCGGGCCATAACCATCAAGATAAGAGGAAAGCCAACTATCAACACGGCCGTCCCTGTATCTGGCTGAACCAACGTAATAATTCCAAACGCCAGCGGGGCCCATAACGCCTTAGCAGGCACAGGATATTTACGAGGTTGGCCATTGGCCTCTCTGGATTCAAATAAAGATACCGTAGGAAAGCGTTTGCGCCACTCTTCAATGCATTGCGCCGCCCAAATAACACCTGCTAATTTAGCAAACTCCGAAGGCTGTACCGATAGCCCAAAGGGCAAACTAATCCAACGACGAGCGCCATTGACCACGGTACCAAAAAAGCCGACCCAAACGAGGGATAACAACACTGCCACCATAATCCACATAATGAATTTAGGCTCTTTCAAACGTCTATAATCTAAGTGATAGAAATAGCTCCCTGCCATAAGACTTAGTATTAAAAAGCCAATATGTTTTACAATATTACTTTTTAAAATAGTACCTTGTTGCGCCATTTCAACGGAAGTAGCACTATAAATATTTAAGCTACCGATAAAAATCCAAATGGCAACAACCAAGATAATGCCTTGCGCATCATTGCGTACGAGCCGCTGTAACCAACTATCTTCAGCTCGTTTTGCTTCCTTCGCCATGATTTACGCCTCCTCAGGTTTGATTGCTTCTAGGCGGAAAATTGGCTGTCCTTTTTTGCTAAATTTTTCTTCATATTCAGTCATCACATTCGGCATATCCGTACTATGTAGATCATAAGTTACATTTTTTAACGTCCAACCGCACTCCTTAAACTCCTCTAAAGAGAATAAGAATAAGCCTTCATTGTCCGTTTTAAAATGAATTTCACCTTGTGGTTTTAACAAGCGAGCATATCGATTTAAAAATGTACGATAGGTCAAACGACGCTTAGCATGTCGAGCTTTAGGCCAAGGATCGCAGAAATTAATATAAAAACGATCTACTTCGCCAGGCTCCACCACATCTTCAATGCCAGCAATGTCAAAGAGAGTGACTTTAGCATTAGGCAAGCCCCCTTCAAAGACCTTCTGGGCGGCATAATATAACACGCCTAACTGCACTTCAAAACCAACAAAATTAGCTTCTGGATGAGTTTCAGCCATACCTGCTATGAAACGTCCTTTGCCAGTTCCTAATTCAAAATATAACGGCTTAGTAGGGTCTACGAATAATTCACGCCACGTCCCCTTATGGGCCTCATGGTTCTCCAAAATCACATGTGAATCATACTCGTGAATCGCCTCATCTATCCAAGGTTTTCTACGTAATCGCATACTATCTCCTTTAATTCTATAAAAATCTCTATTTAATTAATTATATAGTATAGCTGTCATTTGCACAACAAAAGGCTGTCCCTAAAATGCCCATTTTGAAACATCTCACCAGTATTTGGCGATAGTATGAACACCTAAGAACAGCCTTCGTCGTAGGATATCCCCAACATATAACTATAGCTACTAGGTCATGAGCTAACTCATCAGCTAGCTCATAAGCGCTACCCCATATAGCGACACCTATAAGTATAGGCTCCCTCATATGTTGAGGATGCTATTCGATTGTAAAACTTGATTTACTTCTTCAATCTTAATTCATTAACCTACTAGTTTTTTTTGTTACTTCTAAAACGACCGTCTTCGACCAATATGTCTATTTACTAATCATCAACGATTGTACTAATTCTTCTAACTTCTTAATACGTTCGTTTTGACTTTCATTTTGAGCTTTCAAATCGTCAATTTCAGTTGTTTGTTTTTCCACATACTCAATTAAACGACCTTTGCTCATGCCAGCATATGGATTAGATTCGCCAAACTTCATGCTTACGCCAAAGTTCATCATATCTTCGCCATTGCCTAAGGTACCACCTACACTAAACATAGTATTTTCATTTGGTCGATAGAACGCACCTAATGCTACTGAACTAGAACCATGATAAGTACCAACACCAGCGGTGAAATTCCACTTATTATCTGGATCATAGTCAAGTGGATGCAAGGCAGCTAATGCAGCAAGACCGGCACCTGATTTATTAATCTTCGTATCCAAACGTGAAATTTGACGCGCATTATTTTGTACTACATTGGCTACTCCATCAATTTGGTCTGTTAATTCTTTTTGCACTTTAAATACTTGGCCGGTTGTCGCTGCATAATTACCATCAGCACTTAACGGAACTGCTTCAACATTACTAATTGGTTTGCCATTTGCATTGATACCCTCTTTAGTAATATACACTTTATCGCCAATAGCAATGCTGTTCCCCACTTTAAGATCTTTGTTCAAGGATAACGTGTATTCATTCTTGCCATCAGTCTTAGGCGCTAAAATGTTGCCATCCCCTTCTTTAATTGTGGTAGCACCAGCAATATTACTGATATTATCCATAATATTCGTAATTTTGCCGTCTACAGCATGAAGTTGATCTTCGGTAGCAGCTCGACCAGTTTCAAAGGTTTCACCATCCCAAGTTTTGTTAGTTAACCCTGTAATTGTGTTATTAGGCTGTTCCCCCTCTTTTGCTATCGTACCATCGATAGTAATACCGCCCACTCTGATTGTTTCATCAAGACTCACTTTTACGCCTTTAGACGGTTCAGACGCATCAACTGGAGTTACTTTTACACCGGTAGCATCGCCTTCAACTTTAGTAACAATACCATTGTTAGTGATGTTAGTAACTTTTTCTTCTAAGTTTGTAACCTTAGTGCCTAGGCCATCAATCTTATCAATTTTCTTTTTAATCGTTTCTTTAACATCAACTTGTATATCATTAGTGGTTAACTGTTTAACTTCTACATAGTCACCACTTACAAAACGTACGGCTGTACCTTTAGTAATACTCCGAGGTGTTACATCATTTACTTGCAATGTCCATACACCAGCTTGGCCAACTTGTGAGCTAATATTACTAATTGCTGTTTGTAATTGCTTTTCAGTAGCTGCTCGATTTTCAACGATACCAGTAGTATCAGGATCCCAATCGGTATTACTTAAACCAGTAATGTATAAACCTTCTACAGCTTTATCTGGTGCATCTTCACCGGCAACTTTTGGCGTAGGTTTTTGCTTAGCAATATAAAGACCGCCTGCTGGCTTTCCTTCTTCATCGGTAGTACCACCAATACGAACACTACCGTCAGGTAAATTAATGTTCTTCGCTAACTTAACGCGTAAGCCAGTAATTTCACTAGTCTTAGAATCTACATCAGCAACTACGCCAATGTTATTATCGCTTAAAGCATCATCTGCAGCGCCACCCTTAATATCTAGCTGCTCGTTAAGTTTTTTAGCTACATATTTAGTAGAATCATCGCCAGCAAACTTCATGCCATCATTGAGAGTGGCTACTTCTGTAACAATTGGATTACCATTAGCATCTTTGCCTGTTTCATAAACAATACGGGTAATACTTTCACCGTCTTTACCGTCAACACCTGGTGTGCCTTCTTTAACAGTAATTTCAGCGATTGCATTCTTACCTGGGGTTCCATCAGCGCCATCTTTACCTTTTTCGCCGACAATCGTAATGCTACCAGGCGTACCATCTTTGCCATCCTTACCTGGTGTACCGATTGTTACCTCACTATTAAGCTTGAGGTCATATACCTTCTTACCGTTAACTTCAGTTAAGCCAAGTTGTAAGTTTCCTTCACCAACATACGTATCCTTAACAGCTGGGGTGCCATCAACTTTAAGTTCTGTATGGTTACTACCAACGGTAGATTCTGCCTTACCAATCTCCTCTATCAACTGATCATAGTTAACAGCATCTGTTCCATTTATACCTTTTGCTACGTTAGTAATACGTTGGTTTCCATTGTCTAAGCCTGTATCAGATAGTTTTACAGTCCCTACATTTGGTTTTTCTACTGGAGTTAATGTTGCATTGTCTTTAGTATACGATTTAGTACCTTCATCATATACAGCATCAGTTAAATCTGTATACCAGTTACCATCTTGGCCTTTTACTAACTTATTACCAGCAGCATCAGTTGCGGCTTCATCAAATGCTACACTACCGTCAGCAAGAGCTAAGTTCTTCGCTAATTTAACACGTAAACCAGTAATTTCACTAGTCTTAGAATCTACATCAGCAACTACGCCAATGTTATTATCACTTAAGCTATCTGCTGCCGCGCCACCTTTAATATCTAACTGTTCATTAAGTTTTTTAGCTACATATTTAGTGTTGTCATCACCAGCAAATTTCATGCCATCATTGAGAGTGGCTACTTCTGTAACAATTGGATTACCATTAGCATCTTTGCCAGTTTCATAAACGATACGAGTAATAGTTTCGCCGTTTTTCCCATCAACGCCTGGAGTGCCTTCTTTGACAGTAATTTCAGCGATTGCATTCTTACCTGGCGTTCCATCAGCACCATCTTTACCTTTTTCGCCGACAATCGTAATGCTACCAGGCGTACCATCTTTACCATCCTTACCTGGTGTACCAACAGTAATGTCTTTACTTAATTTGAAGTCGTAAATCTTTTGACCATCAACGTCTTTAACTGCTACAGCTAAGCCGTTAGTATCTACATACTTACCATAGGCACCATCGGCACCAGCTACTGGAGCTACATCATTTACCTTAATGGCTGTATGATTGTTAGCTAATGATTCCACCTGTTTCAACTGTGCTACGTTAACCGCATCAGTCATCTCTGTACCAGCAGCCAAATTAGTAAGTTGACGAGTCTGCTTACCATCTTCGCCAATGCTTACAGCACCTAATGTACTGTTCCAAATTACCGAATCTTTATTTTCAGTCTTGAACGTTTCTAGTGCTTCACCTTCAACCCCCGGTACATAACCGTATTCTTCACCAGCTTCACGATTAGCTTTAGCACCAGCTCCTAATGCAACAGTCGTTGCTTTTTGAGCCTCTGCACTATAGCCAAGTGCTACCCCTTTTTCTGCCTCAACAGCCTTAGCATTCGAACCAAATACAGCTGCATAATTTGAGTTGTTCACTCTAATAGCTGGACCAACCCCAACTGAGTTAGACGAATTTATAGTAGATGACCAACTTCCAATATGCATAGAGAACTTACTAGCTTCATCGATAGATACCCTTTGACCTAATGCAACAGAGCCTTTACCCAAAGCTTTAGTTTGTTCACCCATAGCAATTGCATAATGACTTGCAGTAGTCGCTTCTTCTTCTTTTTCCGCACCACCAATTGCGATTGCATATGTACCATTAGCTTTACTAAACTCACCTATCGCTGTCCCATTCATATAATCTACATATGCATCTTTACCAATAGCTACTGCTTCTGTTCCATAAGCTCTCGAATTAACTCCTAAAGCAACAGAGTTCATCATTATTGCATTGGCACCCCCACCAATAGCAATTGCTTCTGTACCTGTAGCACCATTATTCTCAGAATTATCCTCTAATGTAGAGTTAATAGATACGTACTTAGTTTTATTTTTAGCTGTACTGCTACTAATATTATCAATCTTCGTATTAATTTCAGTATTTAAATCTTTTAATTGTCCATAGTTAACAGCATCGGTATTGGCTGTGCCAGCAGCTACATTGGTAATCCGTTGGTTGCCATTGTTTAGGCCTGTAGCAGATAATTTTACAGTGCCTACATTTGGGGTTTCTACTGGAGTTAATGTTGCATTGTCTTTAGTATACGATTTAGTACCTTCATCATATACAGCATCAGTTAAATCTGTATACCAGTTACCATCTTGGCCTTTTACTAACTTATTACCAGCAGCATCAGTTGCGGCTTCATCAAATGCTACACTACCGTCAGCAAGAGCTAAGTTCTTCGCTAATTTAACACGTAAACCAGTAATTTCACTAGTCTTAGAATCTACATCAGCAACTACGCCAATGTTATTATCAGTTAAGCCATCTGCAGCAGCGCCACCTTTAATATCTAGCTGTTCATTAAGTTTCTTAGCTACATATTTAGTACCATCATCAACAAAATCATCGCCAGCAAACTTCATACCGTCATTGAGAGTGGCTACTTCTGTAACGATTGAATTACCATTATCATCTTTTTCGCCAGTTTCATAAACGATACGAGTGATAGTTTCGCCGTCTTTACCATCAACGCCTGGTGTGCCTTCTTTAACAGTAATTTCAGCTGTTGCGTTCTTACCATCTTTACCAGCAGGGCCTACCATGCCGATGCTACCAGGCGTACCATCTTTACCATCATTGCCTGGTGTGCCGACAGTAAGCTTATTACTTAATTTGAAGTCGTAAATCTTTTGTCCTTCAACTTCTTTAACCGCTACAGATAAGCCGTTAGTGTCTACATACTTACCATAGGCACCATCGGCACCAGCTACTGGCGCTACATCGTTTACCTTGATGGCTGTATGTTTACCACCAAGGGTATCAGATGTTTCGGAGATGAGTTTTTTTAACTGACCATAGTTAACAGCATCTGTATTGGCTGTACCTTCAGCTACATTAGTAATCCGTTGGTTGCCATTGTCTAGACCTGTGGAGGATAGTTTTACAGTGCCTACATTTGGCGTTTCCACTGGAGATAAAGCTGCATTGTCTTTAGTATAGGACTTAGTATTTTCATCATATACCGCATCAGTTAAATCTGTGTACCAATTGCCATCTTGACCTTTTACTAACTTATTACCTGCATCATCAGTTGCGGCTTCATCAAATGCTACACTACCGTCAGCAAGAACTACGTTCTTCGCTAATTTAACGCGTAAACCAGTTACTTTGCTAGGATCCTTAGAATCTACATCAGCAACTACACCAATATTATTGTCACTCAACGCATCCGCTGCAGCGCCACCTTTAATATCTAGCTGTTCATTAAGTTTCTTAGCTACATATTTAGTACTATCATCGCCAGCAAACTTCATGCCGTCATTGAGAGTAGCTACTTCTGTAACGATTGGGTTACCATTTTCGTCTTTTTCGCCAGTTTCATAAACGATACGAGTGATAGTTTCGCCGTCTTTACCATCAACATCTGGTGTACCTTCTTTGACAGTAATTTCAGCGGTTGCATTCTTACCTGGCGTTCCATCAGCACCATCTTTACCTTTTTCGCCGACAATCGTAATGCTACCAGGCGTACCATCTTTGCCATCCTTACCTGGTGTACCAACAGTAATGTCTTTACTTAATTTAAAGTCGTAAATCTTTTGTCCTTCAGCATCTTTAACTGCTACAGATAAACCATTAGCATCTACATACTTGCCGTAGGCACCATCGGCACCAGCTACTGGCGCTACATCATTTACCTTGATGGCTGTATGATTGTTAGCTAATGATTCCACCTGTTTCAACTGTGCTACGTTAACCGCATCAGTCATTTCTGTGCCAGCCGCTACATGAGTAATTTGACGAGTTACTTCACTATTAATCTTTTTACCTTTTTGTGATGCATCTCGACCTACCGATACAGCTCCATCGGTAGATACAAAGGCTGATACAATATGATTAATCGCTGCATCTACATTATTTAATTGAACCATAGACGCATCTAACTTATCACCTGCAGCATTTTTAGCATCTCTCGCCGCCTTATTAGTAGGATCTTGCTCATAAATGGCATTCAATCGATCATATTCAGCTTGTTGAGTCGCTACTGTTGAGGCCATCGTTTCACGTTGCCCCTTTAATACATTATATTGATCACTTAAACCTACAACTTTTGCCACTTCATCAAGAGAAGTAAATTGAGAGCCAGTTAATGGATTGTACCCTAATACCTTTCCTTCTGTAAACGCTTCAGACTTAGCCCCTAAAGCAACACCATTAGCAACAGTAACAGAAGTTAATGCGCCTAAACCAACACCATAATCCGCTTTTACACTCGCATCACTACCCATTGTAATGCCATAATTGCCTTTATCAACCTCAGCTCGATACCCCATAGCAATAGAGTTAACTGCATTCTTAATATTAGCTCGTTCACCTAACGCTAAGCTGTATTCCGAATTGTTAATCTCTATTTTATAACCAAAAGCAGCACTCTCTTTAGAGTTTATTATTTTCGTCTGTCTACCAACTATTATCCCTGTATTAGAATTATTCACTTCATTTTCAGGACCTATAGCTACACCTGACATAGAGCCTATTACCTTCGAATTATAACCAATAGCTACGCCATGTTGCGAACTCTCTCCATTGACCTTACCTGGCGCTGGTTCGCCTGGAATAACAGCCGCATTAGGGCCAATAGCTATAGCATGGTCTGATTGAGCGCCGGTATTATCTTTATTGCCTTCTACAGTGGAATTTACTGATAAATATTTTACCGCCCCTAATTTATCTATTACAGTTTTAGATAATGCAAGCTTTACCGACTGACCATCTTTAGCTACAGTAGTTGCAATATTATCATCACCATTGATAGCCAATTGTTGAGTTGCTAAATTTATCTTTCCTTCAACTGGTACATCTTCAACTTTATTATCTCCAACAATGCTCAAATTTAATGCTTTTAATTGCTTAACATTAACCGCATCATAATCATCGGCACCACCAGCAACATTCGTAATGCGGCGACGATTAGCCTCTACTGTAGTGTCACCAATAGTATATTCAACATTACCTACCGACACTACACCATCTTCTTTAGCAAAGGTTTCATCTGATAAGTATGATTTTGTTTTTACATCGTCAGCAATATAGGCAAGAGAATTTGAGCCTAATGCGACAGAGTTATTTGAAGCTGTACGCGCAAGGGATCCTATTGCAATAGCATTAGTAACTGAATCTTTACCGTCTAGTGTATTAGTAATTGCATAGTCACCAATAGCGACTGTACTTTCACCATACGCACGAGCCCAGTGGCCTAATGCGGTTGCATTTTTACCATTGGCATTAGCCTGCTGGCCAAGTGCTACTGCATAGTGACCTCTTGCCTTAGCTGCAGTACCAACAGCCACTTCATTTGTATCATGAGCTTCAGCACCTGCCCCTAAAACTGTATTCTGATAGCCAAATGATTTCGCCGTATTACCAATTGCAATAGAGTTCTTATACTCTTGATTTGGATCACCTGAAGTAGTATCATCTTCAGAAATCACAAGCGAATTGTCCGGTATACCTTGCTCTGGAGTTCCACCAGTTTCTGTTTTCTTGCCTATGTAAGACGATATACCAATAGCGATGCCATTAACACCTTGAAGTTGCGCTGTAGCATTACGACCAATTGCAATAGAATCATTGCCAGCTGCATTTGCTTCTAAGCCAATAGCATTAGCTGCTACCCCACTAGCACTGGCCTGTCTACCAAATGCATTGGCTGCCTCACCACTTGCTCTAGAAATAATCCCTAGAGCCTGCGAGTGCATACCAGTCGCCTGTGCATCAAAGCCTACAGCTAATGAAATTTCACCACTAGATGCAGAGTTTTGACCAATAGCAACACTCCACCCACCTGAAGCAATTGCTTCAGTTCCAAGGGCAGTGTCACTAGTATTTTGGGCATTTGCTCTAGAACCTAATGCCACTGTATCATTTGCCTTTGTCTCTGCAGAATTACCAATAGCTACCCCACCTTTTGCAATCGCTTTCGCATCAGGCCCAATAGCAATCGCGTTATTCCCAGTAGCACCAGAATTGTCCTTATTACCTGCTTCAGTGGATTTAATAGATACATATTCAATTGCATTAGCATCTACTTTATTATTCAACGCTTTAAGCTGTGCCACATTAACTGCATCAGTATCTTCGGTACCAGCAGCTACATTGGTAATCTGGCGAGTGCCAGATGCAGTACCTACTGAAATAGCGCCTAAGCCAGATAAATATGGTGAAATAATAGCATTTCTAGCATTCTGACTAGCATAAGCCGCTTGTTTTAATGCGGCTACTTCACCTTTTAGTTGTTCATTATTAGGGTCTTTTTCTAGTTCTTCAAATTTAGCGTTATACGCTGCTACTTTTTCATTAAAGTCTTTTGTGGCAGCCTCATATTCTGCCGATTTCCCTAAATATGAAGCTATATCTGCGGGTTTATTAAAAGTTACACCATCTACTGTATAACCAAGTATACCTTCTTCTCTATCAGCTACCGAATATGCGCCTAGAGCTACACCATCTTCAACATTACCTTCAGAAGAATAGCCTAAAGCCATTGCTTTATCACTAAAAGCTTCCGTATAGCCACCTAGAGCAATAGTATTGGTTCCCTTAGTTTTTGCATTATAACCTATAGCTGTACCATAACTGCCTTCTGAGGTATTAGCCCATGGACCAATAGCAATAGAACGAGCTCCAGCTGCAGTTGTTTTATAACCTAAAGCAGTTGTCATTTCCCCACTAGCTACTGTACTTCTACCTACAGCTAGTGACCAGCCACCATTAGCTTTTGTTTGGGCCCCAATCGCAATACTACTAGATTTTGTGGCTTCTGCTTCCATGCCTAAAGCCACCCCAAATGTATCTGATGCTTTACTACGAGTGCCAAGTGCCATAGCTCCTGCACCACTAGCCTCAGAGGTATCACCAATAGCCACTGTATTTCGGCCAATCGCTTTAGCTTGTCCGCCCATAGCATTAGATTGGAATGCTGCAGATGCCAAATTACCTACAGCTACACCACCTTGCCCTGTAGCCTTCGCCTTGGAACCAATAGCTACAGAAAGGCCATTCGCATCACTTGTTGAATCACTAATGTCAAAAGCATTTGCACCATCACCAATAGCCACACTCAGTCCTCTAGCCTTAGCATAGTTACCAATAGCTACATCGGCTTGCTGTGCATCACCAGCTACAGCCCCTTTACCAATGGCAACACTAAGTTCTGATGCAGCTGCTGAGCTTACCCCAATAACAACACCTTTGCCATCAGTAATATCGCTACCTATTACAATGGCATTATTAATCCCTGCTGTTACATTAGATCCTAGGGCTACCGTATTATTGGCACTAGCGCTTGCATTAGGACCAATCGCTAAAGAGTCAGTGCCTGTTGCACCAGAATTGTCCTTGTTACCTGCTTCAGTGGATTTAATAGATACATATTCAATTGCATTCGCATCTACTTTATTATTCAACGCTTTAAGCTGTGCCACGTTAACTGCATCAGTATCCTCGGTGCCAGCTGCAACGTTAGTAATCTGACGTGTCTTTAAGTCATTACCTACGGAAACAGCTCCTAAGCCAGCTTTATAAGCTCTACTTAATTTATCTTGTTCATCTAAAATCGCATAGAGTTCATTTCGAGCTTGAACAGCAGCTTTATATAATGCCTTATCTTTAGGATTAGCATCAGCGGCTGCTTTTTTCTGCAGCATTTCTTCCTGTTTAGCCAAAGCTTTTGTTGTCAACTCATTGTATTCATCAACTTTGCCTAAATAGACGATTACTTCACCCTCATCTGCAAATGTGCCAGTCTCAGGTGAATAACCAAATGTACCGGCCGCTCTATCAGCAACAGAACTCGAACCGATAGCAATGGAACGTTCAGCTTCTGCCTTAGCACTAGAACCCATAGCCACACTACTGAGCCCTGCTGCTTCAGAATTTGCCCCTAATGCAGTAGCATTTTTACCGCTTGATGTGGCAAAAAATCCTAAAGCTGTACTTCTGTCACCAGAACCAGTTGTTCTACTCCCTATAGCAACCCCTGCATTACTTTCAGCAGTCGCTCTATCACCAATGGCAATCGAAGATTCCGTTTTAGTTTCCGTGTTGCTTACAGCCGCATTACCAATAGCAATGCCAGCTTTACCATTAGCGGTTACACTTGTACCGAGTGCAACTGAAGACTCTCCTAAGGCCTTACTATTTTGACCATAGGCCACACTATAGTCACCAGTAGCTTTAGATTTCCAACCTACCGCTGTATTTCTAGCACTACCAGATGCATCCGCTTCTACACCAATAGCAATACTATTATCTGAAGTTGCTGCAGAGCTTACCCCAATAACAACACCATTGCCATCAGTAATATTGCTACCAATTACAATAGCATTGTCAGTAGCCGCTGTGACCTTAGAGCCAATTGCTACCGTATTAGTAGATTTAGCCGTTGCATTAGGGCCAATAGCGATAGAATCTGTACCAGTAGCACCGGAGTTATCTTTATTACCGTCTTCATTGGAACTAATATCAATGTACTCTACACCACTACCGCTAATGGTACTCATTTTATTGGCAATTCGTGTGTCTACATCTGAACTCAATGCCTGAAGTTGTTTCACATTAACTGCATCGTATTCATCAGCACCACCAGCTACACCAGTAATCCGGCGATGATTGATAGGTGCCTTCTCATCTCCCAAATTTAATTCAAAATTATTGCCTATGGCTACTACACCATTCTCAGCACTAAAATCTTCATTACTTAAATACGACTTAGCTGCTGCATTACCAGTATAAGCATAGGAATTATGTCCTAATGCTACAGAGTTCGGACTAGCTGAAAAACTTGTAAACCCAATGGCCACACCATTATCAGCTAATGTGTGAGATCCCGCACCAATAGCAACGCCACTGCCTTTAGTACTTGAAAAGCTACCAATAGCCACTGAATCATAACTTGGATTGACTTTATAACCAATGCCAACCATATAGCCATACTCATTAGGTGCATCTCTTCCTATATCTTCACCTATTAAAATAGAACGTATGCCATTACTATGTATGCTGTGACCAATACCAATGGAGTTTGTACTCCCATGGCTATTTTCGTCTGTTAACGTTACATTGGTGCCAATAGCGACAGCTCCTCCCGTCATCGATTGGGCTCCACTACCTATAGCTACAGTACTACCACCTAAGGCCTGAGCAGCAGAACCTATCGCTATATTAGCATACTCTTCTTCACTCGCGTTCGCCCCATTACCAATGGCAACAGCTGATTCACTTTTCGCTACAGAGTCTTTGCCTAATGCGACGCCTTTTCCTGTGCCAGGCGTTGGCATAGCTTCACTCTTAATATATAAATCTCTTGTCCACCCTTGTAACTCGGTAATATCTTTGCCAAACTTCGCCACCACCGCATCATACACGGCTTGCTGATCTTCTGTTAAGTCAGCAGCTAAAAGTCCCCCCCAGTATACAAAACAGACGTAGTAGCTAATGTGGCCACTAAAAGTGCTCTTGTTTTTTTATCCATACTAACACGCCCCTTTCATGTAAGCAGTCATTAATAGTTCCCCTACTTGCGTAAAACCTGCACAACCTTCACTAAACCCTCCCAAGTAGTAAAGAAACTATACAGTCTTTTGCATTTAAAACATATTAAATATTACTATTCTGCACTTATATCATTATAATGACATATTTGTCAAATTAAATCAAATTATTTTAAAATTTTTAATTATTATTTTTATACACTCTCTACTATTTTCTTACGTTTATTTTCTTAAAAATTCTTTTATTTTTAACATTTTATTGATGAGGTAGTCACTTAAATTTATATCTAATTGTTAATATGGGAATTAGAGATGATAATAACACTAAATTTTCGTATCATTAATCACTCATAAAATAAAAGAGTAAAGGCATGCTAAACCTTTACTCTTAATAGTTATATTTTCAAAATCATATATTCTATTGAATTGATAAGCTACTTAGTACAGCACTTTCAAAAATCAGCAATTTGGTGGACGATGACAGGATCGAACTGCCGACATCCTGCTTGTAAGGCAGGCGCTCTCCCAGCTGAGCTAATCGTCCATATGTTGGTGACCCGTGGGGGAATCGAACCCCCGATACCGCCGTGAAAGGGCGGTGTCTTAACCGCTTGACCAACGGGCCAAAAGTGGTGACTCACCCGCGACTCGAACGCGGGACACCCTGATTAAAAGTCAGGTGCTCTGCCAACTGAGCTAGTGAGTCATGTAAAAAATGGCAGGGGTAAAAGGATTCGAACCTTTGAATGACGGAGTCAGAGTCCGTTGCCTTACCGCTTGGCGATACCCCTATATATACAAAGGACCAAGCCTGTGTTAATAAAATGGCTCCCCGAGTAGGACTCGAACCTACGACCGATCGGTTAACAGCCGATTGCTCTACCGACTGAGCTATCGAGGAATGAAAGTGGAGCGGAAAACGAGATTCGAACTCGCGACCCCCGCCTTGGCAAGGCGGTGCTCTACCGCTGAGCTATTTCCGCATTTCACAACAGAAACAATTCTACACCGTTAACGATATTTTGTCAAGATATTTTTTAACTTGACACCATTCAAAGTGTCTTGTCCCTGACCGCTTAATAATAATAACAGACAGAGCTAGTACCTGTCAACACTTTTGTAAAAATTTCTTGGCAAAAATTTTACACACCTTACAAAGCCCTGCTTATTCCTTTTATAATGCGTAATATAACACGCTTAAACTGTCTGACCAAGAAGCTTATACGGCTCTGTATTACGCTTCAAATACGGTAAATACATTAGGGATTGGTAAATCCATAGAACCTAAGCCTACGCCCTTTTTAGAGGCTGTATCCGCTTTTGACATCATGATCATAACCAACTCTTGAATCCTGGTTTCATTAATCGTAGGCTTCACAATGGCAGTACCATTAGCCAACTGACCTTCATTTTCAGAGACACTATCCACTGCTAACGTTTTAACTAACGTCGCTCCAGTAGGTGTCACCAATTCTCCAGTAACAGGCGTCACATACGTAGGAAATCCTTCTAGTAAGGCGGCCGTCGCTGGTGTAGGAATATCCATTAAACCATGATCACAACGCACCTTCCCCTGCCCCACATGAAGGGGCGAGAACCGAATCCCCGTTACGCCCAGATACTCTAAGCAACACATAGTGCCTACAATATCAATAATACAATCAATAGCGCCCACTTCGTGAAAATGGACTTTTTCAAGGGTGGTTTCATGAACCTTAGCTTCCGCTTGACCTAAGTATAAGAAAGCCTCTAAGGCTTTCTCTTTGACCCAGGGGCTCAATGAAGAACCTTCAATTAAGACCTTAATGTCTGGATAATTACGACGCCCTTTGTGGCTATGCCAACTAAACGGATTAAACCAACGAGGTCGAGCGTGGGAATGGGAATGAAGTTTTACATCAAAATAGGTGCCTGCCACGCCTAACTTCTCACCAGGCTCACAGAGGTACTCAAAATCACTAAGACCTAAAGGCTGTAAGGCATCTTGTAGATATTGAAACGGCACGCCATAATCTAACAGCGCCCCTATCATCATATTGCCACTAATGCCTGAGGCACATAGGCCTTGTAAATACGTACTCATTCTCATTCCCTCATCTCAAACTCTTACATTCGCTAATCTAAGTCTACTTAGTAATCAGCTCTCATCTAAGTAGACTTAATAATCACCTTATATATACATATACATATACATCTATTTCTACTTAACGACCATCTTGGCGTTTATTACCAGGCCCATCTTCGGCCACTGTTACAGTAGCTTCACCAAACGTCTTCATATCATTTAACATATGAAGTGCTGCATCCACTACGGATAAGCCCATAACCGAACCCAAAGCTTCATCTATTTCGAGATTATAGTATAAATATGGACTAATTTCTAAGAATTTCATCTGAGCCTTGTGAACTGGCTCATTATACGCCGCTGATTGGAATACGAAATCCATTACAGCCGGATTTATAGCATGAGCTACTAATAAAGCAGCACCGGTAACCGCATTATCAAAGACAACAGCCAAACGATTTTCAGCCGCCCCCAAATAAAAGCCTACCATAGCCGCTATATCAAGCGAACCTACACATTGCAAAATCTGCAATGGTTTTTCAGGTGTTAACTCATATCTAGCTAATGTAGCGGTTAAGCGCTCCGCCTTTTCTTGAATAGACAAGGTACATTCATTGTCGGTCAACAATTCCATCATAGGATATTGTGTAATCGCTGCCGTTACGGCTAAGGCACTCAATAAAGTACGTTCCCCTACATTGCCTAAGGCTACCGCTTGCACGCCTTTACTAGCCAATTCTTTAGCCATAGCAAAGCCTACTTCGAGAGCGTCTTCCATTTCAGCAACTGTCATAGCTGGCCCTTTGCCAAAGAATTTAGCGCCAGGGGCTACCTTTTTATTAATGACACCACTTACGGTCTCAGTCGACTGTTCAAGCCCTACATCTACGATATGAACAGAAGCCTTTAATTTTCTAGCCGCCGCTTCAGTCGCACTATGACCACTACCAAGGCGAGTTACTGCTTGTAAGCTTTCTTGTCCTTTCGTATGATTCTGCATGCCATCTACGGCTGTATCACCAGCAAAAATAAGTACACTATTGGAAATATGGTTTGGCTGTTCCACATTGTAAATCCCAGCCAATCGAACAGCAATCTTTTCTAATTGAGCCAAACTATAAATTGGCTTAGTCAAGTTATCTACACGAAGTTGGCATGCCTCCATGCACGCTTTATTCAAGGGTTGAATCGTAAACGTTCTCATGCTTGGTGCCCTCCTTCTAATTCTTGATACATACGAATCGCTAAGTCTAACATGCCCATTTGAATAGAACCTCCCGAAGCTTCGCCTAAGCAAAGGCCAAGGTTAACATACGCTTCTAGCCCCAAGGTTTTTAAAGCCTGTACATGGGCTTTCTCAGCTGATAAATGAGAGGCCATAACATAATCCATGCTGGCTGGTGCCATCGTATGAGCCACTAAAGCGCAGGCTGTCGTGTTAAAGCCATCAATGATAACCATAGCATGCGCAGCGGCTGCCCCTAAAATAATGCCCGTAATGCAAGCAAACTCTAAACCACCAACGGAATGCAAAATTCCAAGGCCATCATTCTTATCGATGTCAGCATATTTTACTAATGCATCATGAACAACCTTTTGTTTTACTTTCAAACGTTCATCAGAAATATTAGTGCCTCGTCCAGTCGCCTGTTCTGCGGTAATCCCCGCAAATTTAGCAGTCATAACGGCACTAGCCGTAGTATTGGCAATCCCCATTTCACCAACGAGGAACACATTATACCCTTCGGCTACTTTTTCATTAACTAGGGCAATCCCCACTTCCATGGCTTGAATACATTCCTCTTTAGTCATGGCTGGTTCTTTTAAAAAGTTGCGCGTACCCATGCGAATTTTATTATGACGCAAACCGGGTACCCAAGTCATATCTGCTTTAATCCCTACATCCACGACTTCCATATCGGTACCACAATAATTGCCCAACGCATTAGCGCCAGCCCCTTTAGGAATTAAGTAGTTTTGCGTCATCCCTACTGTTACATCGATAGGATAGGCACTGACACCCATTTCCGCTACGCCATGATCGGCGCACGCAATAATCATGCAACGCTTAGGAATTTCTGGCGATACTTGCCGTGTTACCATGGCATATTGTTTCACCATATCCACTAATTTACCATAACTACCATAAGGTGTTTCACGATCCCATACTGCTTGTACTGCTTCCCCAATGCTCGTGTCTTTGGGGGTAATTTTTTTACAAGTCTCTTCAAATAAGCCCATCATATCCTCCTATAAGTGGGAAAAGTCATCGCGAATTGTTTTAGCGACTTTCAAATACGTCTCTAGTGTATCATCATCTGAGGTCAAAAGTAAATTTTTAATATGTAATATCTGCTCATCTAATTGTGATAACGCTCTAACTACTTCTTGGCGATTGCTCGTAATAATTTCTCGCCACATAGCTGGATTGCCACCGGCTACGCGCGTAATATCTCTGAAACCACCAGCCGCTAAGCGCAGTCGCAAATCACCTTGCTCATCACCGCCAGCTATGGTAGCTACCATAGCAGCCACAGTATGCGGCATATGACTCACCGTTGCCATAAACCCATCATGATCCGCCAAGGCAATTTGTTCAACACGGCCACCTAAAAATTCGCCCATTGCAATTAATTCACGAGCGCCCGCTTCGCTCCAACTAGGCTCGGCTTCATCAGTTAATACAATCCAAGTACAGCCTTTAAATAAATCACTATGAGCCATGGCATAGCCACCTTTTTCAGAGCCTGCCATAGGATGTATCGAAACAAAATGAGTCCCTACGGGCCTATTTTGTTTCACTGTACGAGCAAAATTCGCCTTCGTACTGGACACATCAGTTATAAGAGTACGAGGCCGTATATAAGGAGCTAACTCCTTAAACAGCCTCGCATTTGTATCTGGCGGCAGGGCAAAGACTAAAATATCTGCTTGTGCCGCCACGACTCGCGCGTCTGTATACGCCGCTGTTACTGCGCCGTCTGCTACCGCTTGAGCCCCTATATGTGAGCGCCGTGCATACCCAATTACCTCGTAATCGGGATGCGACGCTAATCCTTTTGCTAGTGAACCACCTAATAATCCAAGTCCAATAATGCCTACAATCCGTTTCATAACGTACATCCTTCCTTGAGCCTTGTGAAAGAAAATTTTCACAAAACTCCCTACTACGCAGTCTCTTCAATGAGCTTGCGATTCTTCCACTTACCACTGTGCCAACGCCATACAAAAATAATAGCGCGCACTCCTTCATCAATGGCCATAGCAATCCAAATCCCCACTAGCCCCCAACCTAGCCAAATGCCTAGGATATAAGACAAGTTAACGGCACAGAGCCACATACCAAAGATACCTACAATCATTGGCGTCCGAATATCACCGGCAGCCTGCAAACATTGTACCATAATAATGTTCACAGAGCGACCAATTTCTAAAAAGATTTCAATAAACAAGATTGTTTTACCTAGCGCTATAATCTCTTGGTCCGTGGTAAAGAACGCAAAAATATAATCGCTTAGAAGATAAAATGTAGTAGATAAACCAATACTAATAGCCATACCAAGCCACATAGTACGCCATACGCGCGACGATATTTCATCTTCTCGATCGGCGCCTACTAAGAAGCCTACAATAATCTGCGCCGCATTGGCAAGGGCAATGGTATACATATAGCAGAACATGGAAATAATATATGCATATACCTTAGTATTAATCACCACAATCCCAAAGATATTAACCATTTTCATAATTGTTGTCTGCGACAGCTGATACGATAAGGTTTCGCCACCAGAAGGCACTCCAATGTGAAGCAAACGTTTCAGCGTTTCCTTCGGGAATGGTTTCAAATAGGACCAGGATAATTTCACTGACAATTGTGTACGGAAAAGATAATATACTAATAATAAGCCTAGCCCTTTGCTTAATGTGGTAGATACGGATACACCGAGTACCCCTAAAGACGGAATCGGACCCCAACCATAAATTAATACTAAGTTACTGAAAATATGGACTACATTCATGACTAACGCTACGCACATAGTAATAACAGGTAGTGAAAAGCCTCTAAAGGTAGCTACAAAGGCCGTATAAATCCCCGTAATAGGAATACTACAGGCCACAATCGTCATATATAGACTCGTTTCTTCAATAATTTCTTCTGGCACGCCTAACCATTCAAATAAAAGGCGGTGAAAGACTAGAATAAACGCAGCGGCACAACTACTGAAAACAAAGTTAAAGGCTACACTAACTGTACACACTTCATTAATTTTATCTGGGTTTTTAGCCCCTAAATATTGCGCTATTAAGATGGTACAGGCCGTACTCATAACCGTAATCAGGAAAATGAAAATATTCATAATCTGATTTGCATTCGCTACGGCCGCTACGGCTTCTTGGGAATAATGACTCATCATAAACTGATCAATATTACCAATCAACATTTGTAAGAAAATTTCGATAAAAATTGGCCAGCTTAATGTTACAACCGATAAGCTGGCACTCTTTTTAAAGGATCTCATACATCAACCTCAATCTTTAATCCTCAACCCCTATATAAAAGGGGTGACCTAAGTGATACGCTATCATCTATGTATACCTCCGGTCACCCTTCACTCTAAATCTTGGTCAACGCTTCATGGTCAATCAAACACTGCCAATCCGCTACCAACTTATATTTAGCATTCGCCTGTGCTAGGTCCCAATTTTCACCTTCGGGAAACCAATTACCTGGCATACAGCCACTTTTGGCAAAGTTAATGGCAAACCCTAACTTGCGCACTTCTTTGGCTGCCCACCAAGCACCAATGGCATCACGCCCTACTAAATATAAATTTTCTACGCGCGTTGCCTCTAACCAATGGGCAATTTCATCCCAATATTCACGAGGCACAACACTATCTGCTAAACACTCCTGCAAGCTTTTACGTGCCGCCGCTAACGTTTCTGGTGTTAACTCAGTCATCGCTCTATCTCCTAGTCACTACTACAAGGTAGCAAAGGCTTCTTCTGCTACAGCCAAGGTCTTTTCAATATCCTGTGGCGAATGCATAGCTGACATGAAATTACTTTCATATTGGCTTGGTGCATAATAAATGCCATGGCTTAAATTATAATGGAAGAATTTTTTGAACGCTTCCATGTCGCAGGCTGAAGCATCGTCAAAATTAAGAACTGGTTTAGCGCTAAAGAATAGGGTAAACATAGAACCTACTGACTGTACTTGCACAGGAATATTATACTTAGCCGCTCGTTCGCGCAAACCTTCACAAAGCATATCAGTTGCTTGTTCGATGCGCTTAAATACCGTTGGATCTTGCTGTAAAATGCTAAGCGTTGCTAGGCCCGCTGTCATGGCAATAGGATTACCACTTAAGGTCCCCGCTTGATAAATAGGACCTGCTGGCGCTACGTGATTCATAATTTCACGGGAGCCACCAAACACAGCCATAGGCAACCCGCCGCCTACAATTTTGCCTAAGCAAGTTAAATCGGGCTTAATGCCGTATTTCTTCTGCGCACCGCCTGAGCTTGCACGGAAACCGCACATAACTTCGTCAAAAATCAATAAGGCTCCATGCGCCGTAGTAAGCTCACGCAAAGTTTCTAAGAACCCTGACACAGGTGGTACACAACCCATATTACCAGCCACAGGCTCTACAATTACAGCCGCAATCGAATGCCCTTCTTTTTGGAATAAGGCGCGAATGGCATCTATATCATTGTAAGGTACCGTCAAGGTATCCGCTGCCACGCCCGCTGGTACGCCAGGACTATCGGGCACACCAAACGTAGCCAACCCTGAGCCGGCTTTAACGAGTAAACAATCACTATGACCATGGTAACAACCTACGAATTTTACAATTTTATCACGACCCGTATAGCCACGAGCTACGCGCAAAGCACTCATAGTGGATTCTGTGCCAGAATTTACCATGCGCACCATTTCCATATGAGGCATGAAGGCTTGAATTTTTTTAGCCACTTCTGTTTCCAATAAAGTAGGTGCCCCATAGCTAGTACCACGCAGTACCGCTTCTTGTAAAGCCGCTACCACTTCAGATTTAGCATGGCCTAAAATCATAGGTCCCCAAGACAATACGTAATCAATGTATTCATTACCGTCAATATCATAAATACGATCGCCTGCTGCCGAACTGATAAAAGGCGGTTCAGAGCCTACACTACGATAGGAACGGACCGGACTATTTACACCGCCCGGCATATAAGCCTTTGCTTCAAGAAAGGCTTGTTTCGATTTTTCTAACGTATACATAATTCTCTCCTCATAGTATGAATAACAATGACTACGTGCATCCTAACTATCAAGCACTCCTAATTTGACTTGAGAGTGTATCTTACCGCACCCAGCGCGCTACGTCAAGGGCATGATAGGTAATAATAATTTTAGCCCCAGCTCGTTTCATGGATAATAAAGTTTCTAAAACGATTCGTTTTTCATCCACTAAGCCTTGGGCGGCCGCTGTTTTAACCATAGCGTATTCGCCACTTACATTATATACAGCTAAGGGATAATCAAAGTTATCGCGGGCTTCGCGCACAATATCCAAATAAGAAAGGGCTGGCTTAATCATAATAATATCGGCCCCTTCGCGAATGTCTAATTCAATTTCACGCATTGCTTCTAAACGATTAGCTTCGTCCATCTGATAGCCCTTGCGGTCGCCAAATTCAGGTGCTGAATGAACCGCATCACGGAAAGGACCATAGTAAGCACTGGCATATTTAGCCGCATAGCTCATGATGGATACATTGGTGAAACCTGCTTCATCTAGTGCTTCACGAATGGCAGCCACACGGCCGTCCATCATATCAGAAGGCGCTACCATATGAGCCCCTGCTTTCGCATGACTCACAGCTACTTTCGCCAATAAAGGCAAGGTTTCATCATTTAATACTTCGTGATTTTCTACACAGCCACAATGACCGGTACTTGTATATTGGCAAAGACATACATCGGAAACAACAACGAGTTCAGGTACTTCTTTGCGAATCGCCATAATCGCTTGTTGCACCGGTTGTTCCATATCCCAAGCAGAAGATCCTTGTTCATCTTTATAGGTAGGAATGCCAAATATTTCAACGCCTAAAACGCCTAAAGCATGCGCTTCTTTTGCCATATTAACTGCTTCATCCACGGATAGATGATATTGACCAGGTAACGATGGAATCTCTTCCTTAACACCAGTGCCTGGAACTATAAATAAAGGATAAATTAAGTCCTCTACTTGTAAAGTTGTCTCACGCACTAAAGCACGCATAGCTGGTGTTGTCCGCAAACGGCGCGGACGGTAAGTTAAATCTAACATAAATCCTCGTCTCCTTTTATTATATACTACCTTTCTATTGTAGTACGAATTGGCTAATAAGGCTACCTCTTAATACGTTTAGGCCTTAGCTGGCATATCCTTAGTGGCCATATCCTTAGTAGCATCGGCTTGAATCATAGCCACCATAGCGGGAATGGTAAACGTATCACTAATTAAATCCGGCTCGATACCTTGTTCTACACAAGTGGCTGCCGTAATCGGACCAATGCAAGCTACTTTTGCTTTTTTAAGCAACTCTTTACCCTTAGGTCCCAACAATTTCAAAGTATTGGTTACCGTTGAAGAACTAGTAAACGTAATGTAATCAACCGTATCCGTTTGTAATGCTTCTTGCAACGTAGTTGCTTGTGATTCATCCACTAAAGTTTCATAGAGGCGCGCTACGGTAACGTCAATGCCCCCTTCCGTCAAGCCATTATAAATGACTTGTCGAGCTACTTTAGGTTGAATGAGAAGTACCTTATCCCCCTCTTTTAAAACAGCCTGTAATGCCTTTACTACGGATTCGCCTTTGTAATCGGCTGGCACAATATCGGCCAATAAGCCTTTAGCTTGTAAGGCTTTCGCCGTAGCACTACCAATAGCACAAAGTTTAGCTTGTCCTAAGACACGGCTATCCTTACCCATAGTTTGTAAAGCTTGGAAGAAATAGCGCACCCCTTCCGCGGACGTGAAAATAACGGTTTTAAAGCTATGTGCTTTGAGCAACACATCTTCTGTCTTCCGTTCTAAGGGTAACGCCTGTGTTTTAATAGCGGCCGCTTCGATTACATTAGCCCCTAACGCTTCTAATTGTTCGCTAAGTACACTCGCTTTAGCGCGGGCCCGCGTCACCATAATTGTTTTACCAAACAAAGGTTTATTATCAAACCAGCGTAAGGATTCACGCAAATTAACTACATTCCCCACTGTAATGATGGATGGCGGTTTAATTCCCGCTTTTTTTACATCCTCGGCTACATGTTCTAAGGTGGAAATCAACGTTTCTTGAATGGGTTTAGTGCCCCAACGAATCACGGCTACTGGCGTATCTTTAGACCGGCCATATTCCATGAGTTTCTGAGAAATCATAGGCAAATTGCCTACCCCCATAACAAAACTAATGGTATCAACAGACGTAGCCAAACCTTGCCAATTAATGCCTGATTCGTTTTTAGTAGGATCTTCATGCCCCGTTACAATAGCAAACGACGTAGCCATAGCACGTTGCGTCACCGGAATCCCCGCATAAGCTGGTGCTGAAATACCAGAGGTAACCCCCGGCACAAATTCAAAAGGCACCCCTGCTTTAGCTAGTTCCAAGGCTTCTTCGCCACCACGCCCAAAGATAAGAGGATCCCCCCCTTTAAGACGAGCTACGATTTTACCAGCCTTGCCAAATTTTACGAGCAATTCGTTGATTTCATATTGATGTAAGGTATGATGTTTACATTGTTTGCCTGCATAAATAAGCTCTGCGTCAGGTCGTGCCCAACGCAATAAATGCTCATCAGCTAAATAGTCATATACAATAACATCAGCCTTTTCAATACATTCGCGGCCTTTTACTGTAATTAATTTGTAATCCCCTGGACCTGCGCCAATCAAATATACCATACCGGTCATTGCAAAATTCCCTCCTGAACCAACTCTTCAATAATATGTTTGCCCCCTTCTTCAAAGAGTGCTTTTGCTAAATTACGACCAATAATCTCTGCCGTTTGTTTAGGCCCTGTCATTTCCCCTTCGTAACAATTTTTACCATCCAAAGACGCAATAATAGCCTTTAAGGTTAATTGGCCTTTATGAATTGTGCCATGTACCCCCATTGGTACCTGACAGCCCCCTTGCAATTGACGCAAGAAACTCCGTTCGCCACGAGTACACCACATGGTATCTTCATCATTTAATTTGGCCAACATAGCCAACATATCTTCATCATCGCTACGGCATTCAATAGCCAAAGCGCCTTGCCCTACGGCAGGAATTAATTCATCCGCCGTAAACACTTGCGTAATTTGATCCGCTAAGCCTAATCGTTTCAAACCGGCCTGTGCCAACACGATAGCATCAAAGTTTTCTTCTTCTAATTTGCGCAAACGAGTCTGTACATTACCGCGCAACACGTTAATTTGTAAATCGGGGCGATGATGTAATAACTGAGCTTGCCGACGTAAACTGCTAGTCCCCACTTTAGCACCTTGAGGTAATTTATCTAAGGTCTTATATTTTGGTGAAACGAGCGCATCACAAGGAACTTCCCGTTTCGTAATGGCCCCTAAGGTCAAGCCTTCTGGCAAATCGGTAGGCATATCCTTTAAGCTATGAACGGCAATATCGATAGAGCCTTCACGCATGGATGCTTCTAATTCTTCAGTAAATAAACCCTTGCCACCAATTTCAGCCAAAGGCTTTTCTAAAATCCGATCACCTTTAGTACTATGATGTACCAGTTCAACCTGACAACCAGGAAATAAACGTTGTAATTCTGCCCCTACAAATTCAGCTTGCCACAAAGCTAAGGCACTACTTCGTGTTCCAATACGGATTATATCTCTCATAAGGATTTTCTCTCCTTTGCTAGGTCAAACATATCATGGAATAATTTCCAGTATTCATTCTCTTCGTCTTTACCCGCTACTTCACCAAAACGAATCATAGGATCCCGTAATAATTTGCGGACAATCATACGACTCATATTATCCATAATTTTACGTAACCGATCATCAGCATCAGGCAATTTCGCCAAGGCACGATGAAGTTCACGCTTGCGGATTCGTTCCGCTTTATCGCTTAATAAGACCATCATCGGGCGCACCGATAAATAGCCTAATTTTTCTTCCAATTCTTCAATGGCCTCTGCAATAATTGGTTTCGCTTTTTCTGCTTCCAATTCGCGTTGATGTTTATTAGCTTCTACCACGCTCTCCAAGGAATCAATATTAAAGAGATATACATCTTCAATATCGGATACATCAGGATCAATATCACGTGGCACGGCAATGTCAATCATAACAATCGGATTACCTTTACGGTTAGCCGCAATTTTAGTGGCTTCCTCAGGACCAATGATATAATGAGGGGCCCCAGTGGAGGTAATTAAAATATCCGCTTCTTTCGATTGCTCAATAAATTTATCAGACGGAATCGCTTCGCCACCAAAGCGTTTAGCCAAATCTACCGCTTTATGATAGGTACGATTAGAAACGAAAATACTTTTTACCCCTTTAGATTGTAAATGAGTGGCTGTTAATTCACTCATTTCACCAGCACCTAGCACAAGCACCTTCGCTTCGGACATAGGCTTCGTTAAGCAGTCTTCCGCTAAATTAACGGCTGCATAACTGACGGATACAGGAGTATTAGCAATCCCCGTTTGGGTCCTTACTTTTTTCCCCACACTAATAGCCCGCTGGAAAATAATATTGAAAATAGGGCCTGTTAAACCACGACTATAGGCTGTAATATAAGCTACTTTTAATTGGCTCAAAATCTGACCTTCCCCAAGCACCAAGGAATCAAGACTAGAGGCTACATTGAATAAGTGAGACAACAAGTCGCGACCTTCATACACAAAGAACCAATCCTCTTCGATGGTCATGTCTTCACAGCCCTTTAAATGTTGTAATAAATGAAGCATAAACTCTTTTGGTTTAGCCACATCATCTAACACCGCATATAATTCTGTACGATTGCAAGTCGATAAAAGCACGCATTCAGCTACTTGCTCATGTTCGTACACATGATTTAATGCATCACCTACTTCTGATTTATCAAAGGAAAACACTTCACGCACATTAACCGGTGCGCTTCTATGGTTTAAGCCTAATACTACTAATTGCATTGTTTAGTATCTCCTCCACACGTTTCCATTCACCATCTATAATCATCGCCAACTGTTCTTCACCTAACTGAGCTTGCCAAAAAGCTTCCCGTTCAGCTGGGCTTGGTAACAATTGCCGCACTTCTCGTCGTAACACTTTTAAAACGGGTAACATCTGAGCCACAGGCTCATACCGTTTCGCTAGGTCTGCCTTAATCAAGCGACTAAGACGAGGACTCACTCGGCCTGTAAAAATAGCAAACTGTAAATCCCCTACAGTTACACTAGCGGGGAAGGTAAAATCACAATCGTCCCGATTATCCGCTCGATTAACTAAAGCTCCTAAAGCCCGCGCCCTTTTGGCTACCGCTTCATTTAACACACTATCACTGGTAGCTAATAACACAAAATCAGCATGTAAATCGATTGTATCCGAATACATTTCTGAAAGCCACGTTAATTGTCCCTCAGCAGCCCAAGTCGAAATTTCAGAGGTCACTGACGGACTTACTACCGTCACCTTGGCCTGTTCTGCTAAAAATAGGCCTATCCGTCGAGTCGCCACAGGGCCCCCGCCAATGACAATACAGCGTTTCCCTGCTAGGCGTACCGCCATCGTAATCATAAGGACCTCTCTTCCTATTAGCTATGAATATTTTTCATATGTTCCTTATATCAAAAACGGCTTGATATAAGATCAAGCCGATTGATACTACCTTATGCGGTATATAATTATTTATTTGCGTCTGTTTTATCAGCGTCTTCACTAACTGGCTCGCTAGTTTCATTAGCCGCCTCACCAGCAGCATTGGCTTCCAGCACGGCTTCATCAACACCAGCATTTTCGTGAATGGTAGAGTTATCTTCTGCTACCGCTGCAATCACTTCATCAATATCAACAGACTCAACAGGTACTGAGCTATCCCCTAGCACACAGCCGTCTAATAATTGTAATTGAGAGTTAAGAATTGATTCCATACGCGCTTTAAATACAGCTACTTCATTGCGAATAATGGAGTATTTTTCTTGTCCTTCCCGCAAGCTGCGTTCTGCGTCTTCTAAAATCAATTTACGTTGTTGTTCAGCTTCTTGAATAATAAGATCCGCTTCCTTACGAGCTGCATTTTTAACATTTTCGCCCGTTTCTTGCGCTAATACTAACGTATTATTCATAGTCGCTTCCATTTGTTCATATTGAGCAATGCGTTTTTCCAATTGCTCAATTTTATCTGTCATTTCGCGATTATCGCGATAGAGTGTTTCATAGTCATGAACTAATTCAGCCATAAATGCATCGACCGATGCTGTATCGTACCCACGAAAGCCCTTTTCAAACTCTTTATTGTGAATATCCATTGGTGTAATCATAGCTTACCTCCTATTACATGAAACGTTTGAGATATACCCCAATACGTCCTTTACGAGATGTGCCTGTGATGGCCTCAATCTTCATTCGTCCACGACCGCGAAGTGAAATAATGTCCCCTTCTTTAACTTCTTGCGCCGGCCCTTTAGCAGGTTGCCAATTCACTTGAACGAGTCCTGCATTAATAGAGCTCACCACTTTAGTGCGAGATACACTAAACCCAGAGGATGCAATCGCATCTAACCGCAAAGAAGCTACGGTAGTTCGTATTTCTTTAATTTTTTCTTCCTTTGGTTGGATTTCAGCTAAATCCATATCTTCAACCGATACAGACACCATAGCAATCTTGGTAAAATTCTGTTTCACATAGTCTGCCATCGCTGAATCAACAATTAACTGGGCGCCACCAGTTTGCATAATAATATCACCAAAACTTGTACGCTCAATGCCCAGCCCCATGAGCGAGCCCAACACATCGCGATGCGTTAACAAACGGAACCGCGGATCCCAGGAAACCTTTAATGCACTAATGCCTAAATCAACCGTGCCCTGAAAATCTGCAGCTACAAATGCTACCCGTATGCGCTCGGCTCCTTCATAGCCACCGCCAAACTCCACACGTAACTGTGGCAAATTAGCTTTAATTGCATCGGCAATGACAAGACCTGCCGGGGACATAAATTCAGTCACTCGAAATGGTTTGCCCCCCACTACTTGCTCAGCTAAATCTAGCATACGACGAGCTTCTTCACCATTGCCTGACGCTTCAAAATAACGAATTAATTTCTCTTTATCTTTCACAAATCCTCCTTTATTTTTTACCTAACTCAAAGGAGCGTTCATAACAAGCCACTACACCCTCTTGCATAGCTGTGCGAATACCAGCTTTTTCCATAGCTGCAATTCCTGCAATTGTCGTGCCACCAGGAGATGTTACTTGATCCCGTAAAATCGCAGGATGAGTCCCTGTTTCAAGGGCCATCTTACCAGCACCAAATAAAGTATAAGCGGCCGCTTTAATGGCCAACGGACGAGTTAAACCAAGGCGCACGCCTGCATCAGCTAAGGCATCCATAATGACAAAGGCATAGCCAGGACCTGAGCCTGAAACGGCTGTCAGTCGTTCTAAATCGGCTTCTGATACAACCACCGCTTCACCAATGGCACCAAATAACTGAGCAAATGCCTCCGTTGCCTCAGTCGTACCCTTAGTGCCCACCGCTAATGCTGTTAAGCCAGCGCCTACGGCTACCGGTGTATTAGGCATAGCACGGTACCAATCCGCTTGTGGCAAGGCTGCTTCTAAAGTAGCTAAATTAATACCAGCCGCTACGGACAAACATGTTACACCAACTGGAATCCTTTGAAATTGTGGTACCACTTGTGGCCATACTTGTGGTTTCACAGCCCAAATAATCGTGTTAAACTGACTCAAATCAGGTAGTTCAACACTGGCTACAACACCTAATTCAGTTTGCAACGCTTTGGCGCTTGCTTCTGTGCGAACAAGCACCTGCACCTGTTTAGGCGCCATTAAGCCGGCCTGTAAGGCGCCACGCAATATAGCGCCTCCCATAGCACCAGCTCCCACAAATAGAATCTGTCCTAACATAGTAACACCTACTAAATTTGTGGATCTTTCCAAGCAAGTTTTTCAGATAAATCATTATAACTCTTATCGTTATAATCTACCGATACATTAACAGGTACACAAATAAAAATATCTTTACCGATTTTTTCTAATTTGCCATCTAACGCAAAAGTTGCACCGCTAACAAAATCGACAATACGAGCTGCTTCATGAGGGTCTGTTTTTTCAAAATTAATAACCACGGGACGCATATCACGAAGTTCGTTAGTAATTTTTTCAGAATCTTCAAATACGGTTGGTTCAACAATTACTACTTTCATTGCATTAGGACGCTGTGCCACTGTATTATATCCTCCTGTTTTTGCGGGACGAAATGCGGAACTTGTAGAATTAGTCTGCGGTGTATGTTGCACCGGCTCATCATAATCAGGACCTAGATTATCTTCAAATTCTTCTTCATCATATTCGTTACGGTCATTTATCAAAAACATATTTTTGATGGTATTCCAATTCAAGCTCATTAATAAACCCTCCTACATTGCGCTAAGCTATTTAATAATATACTCGGTTACCAAAAATTGCGGTGCCAACGCGAATCATATTCGCGCCTTCTCCTAAAGCCACTTCAAAGTCATGGGTCATCCCCATTGACAAATACGAAATCTGTCCTTCTGGGAATTGCGATTTCATATCTTCATAGAGTGCATGGGCTACTCGAAAAATAGGACGAGCTTCTTCCGGATTTTCGAAAAAAGGCGCCATACACATCAACCCTTTGACTCTAACATTTGGCAATGTCTTCGCATAATCGCGCACTTCTGGAAAGTCTTCCACCGTCAACCCCGATTTACTTTCTTCTCGGGCCACATTTACTTGCAATAAAATATCTTGTACTTTATCACATTTAGCGGCCACTTTATTTATTTCATCTAGTAGCTTCTTGCTATCAACAGAGTGTATCAAGGAAAATAGTGGCACTGCTTGTCGAACCTTGTTATCTTGCAAATGACCGATTAAATGCCATTCCAATTCCGGCCCGTTATAGGTCAAAATCTTTTCCTTTGCTTCTTGTACTCGGTTCTCTCCAACCGTCCGAATACCAAGTTGAGCCACCGTTTCCACCGCTGTTACAGGATGGTTCTTAGTCACTGCTATGAGCGTCACTGAGTCTGTTCGACCAGCTTGTGCCATGGCTTCTTGCATGCGCTTTTGCACAGCTTCTAACGCATCTTTTATCATAGCTTACCCCCTATATGCACCAGCTAACTCTTGTCAGTGCATGTCAAAAAATTACTTTCATGCGATAATATTATATAATACTTTAAGTAAAATGCCAATGAAAATATGACAAACACTATATATATTAAGGTTATTTTTAGGGTTTTCTCATATTTTTAACTAAATAAGATATAAGACTACTCTCGCTTAGTTAACATCGCAAACAATGCCATACGCCCCGTCTTGCCAAACTCCCGTCGATAGGAATAACAAGCAGGTGCGGTCATGCTATCAGTAGGCGAGACCGTAATCTGTTGTAAAGGCACACCAAGTTGGCGTAAATCCTGAACAATAAATTGTTGTAAATTTACATGAGGCGTTTGAATCCCCTTATCAGCACGATAGCGATAGCCCACAATTTGATCTGGAATACGCGAAGCTTTCCTAAAAGTATCAGCCAACTCTTCACTCACTTCAAAGGAAGCATATTGAATGGATGGGCCTAAATAAATGTGACATTCTGCGGGCTCTGTACCATAAGCTCTATGCATAGCCTCCAAAGTAAGACCTGACACATGACCAATCGTACCACGCCAACCGGCATGAATGACTGCCATCGCATGATGCCTAGGATCATATACTAAAACAGGCACACAATCCGCCACCAACAACAATAAAGGAACGCCTATTAAATTAGTGAATAAAGCATCACTATCAGGAATAGCTTTATCCATCTGAAATGCACCGGCACCCACGTTTTCTTTCGTCACTTCTGAAATCTGTGTCCCATGCACTTGTTGTGCACAAGTCAACATTTCAGGGCCTACGCGCAAATGCTTAGCCAAGCGCCGACGATTTTCCCATACATGCTCTATATCATCACCTACATGTAAGCCCAGATTAAAAGAATCAAAGGGCTTTTTCGAAACGCCACCAAAACGGCGAGTTACACCATGCATAAGAGGAAAGCCCGTCAATGCGGTAGCCGCTTCAAATTCAAAAGGTCGACCAGGAAAACCGCCACCTTCACGAATTACCGTTCTATTCTGTCGTGCCATAGGTTTCACCTCATCCCACACAAACACCACAACGTTTACAGCCCGTCTGACAAGGCGGTGTATACACTTCTGTCAAACTACGCTGCCATTCGGCCGCCAAATAGCCATCAGCTAACTGCATATCTAACATATCCCAAGGTAAAGGGTCTGTCAGCGCCCGCTCCGTATATAGAGCCGCCTCCATATCATAACCAAAATCACTACAAACCTTTTTAAACTGCTTAGGCCCACCGGCTTCAACCGCTGCCAAGATAATCTCGCCTAGCCGGCGATCGCCCCGAGCCAATACACCTTGAATATACGCTTCTTTAGGCGACTCTACCAATACTTCAATCCGGCGATTCTTACTCAACGCTTTCTTAATCGTATTTAACTTTTTAGTCACCTCTTTTTGATGGGCCATCGGCATCCACTGAAACGGCGTAAAAGGCTTCGGAATAAATGGATTAACACTTAACGTCAAACGCCCTTTACAGCCAGCCTCTTGCATATAGCGATACACATCTTCAGCCATGCTTACAATCGCCAATATATCGTCCTCAGTTTCCGTTGGCAAGCCAACCATAATATATAGACGAATATGAGGGATTCCTGCATTAGCCGCCAGTTTCACCGCCTTAGCCATATCTTCATTAGATATTCCTTTATTAATGACGCGACGTAAACGATCACTCCCCGCTTCTGGGGCAATGGTAATCGTTTGCTGACCACTAGCAGCCAAACCATCAACCACAGCCTGAGTCAATGAGTCAGCTCGCAAAGAGGCACAAGAATAACGAAGCCCTTTAGAGCGGATATACATCACTAATTCATCAATGTCAGGATAATCAGAAATAGCCGCCCCCATAAGCCCCACTTTTTTATTTAATGCCGCCGCTCTATCAACACCCTCTTTTAACAAGTCAAGACGACGTACGCGCGGCGTCCGATAGCAATAGCCAGCCATGCAAAAACGACAGTGTCGACCACAACCACGAGCTACTTCAACGATATACATCGCCCCAAATTCAGTAAAGTCCGTAGCAATGACTGTTTCACCAACTGTATCCAGAGATTTCCAATGGCGTGTTACCTTTGGTATAGCACAACCTGTACTAACAGCCGGATTAGTATTTTTTACGTTCTCTGTCGCTGTAACCGCAACAGAGAACGTACTACTGCTTATATCTTCAACAAAACGATAGCCTGTAAACCGCCCACTTTCATCAAATTGAGGTTCATACAGCGCTGGCACATATACCCCAGGTTCTTTACTTAAAGCCTGCAAAATGTCTGAACGCAACCACTGTTCATTGCGTCCTTGTTCAATTATATCTAGCACCCTAGGGACTAATTCTTCCCCTTCGCCAATAATAAAGGCATCAATAAAGTCAGACACAGGCTCTGGATTAAACGTAGCACAGGGACCACCTGCAATAACAATAGGATCCCGTTCAATGCGATGAATGCGTTTCACCGGCACTCGCCCTAATTTAAGCAAGGTAGGAATATTAAAATAATCCATTTCAAACGTAATATCAATGCCTATTACATCGCACTCATTAAGGGGCCTTTGTGTTTCCACACTCATCAAAGGTAAGCGGTGTTTTTCATAATCCCGCAATTCTGAATTAGGTGGTAAAAAATATCGCTCCCCACAGCTGGTAGGACGTTTATTTATTTCTTCATAAATAATTTGTATACCTAAATTACTCATGCCTACAAAATATGTATTTGGATACACTAACCCCACTTTAAATGGTTTGTGAGGATTGCTTTCAATTCGACTTACTTCCTTCACTCTAAGCGATTGTAAGCCATTTAATATATCGTTTCGTGTCACGGCACAACCTCCTTGAGCAATCAACATCTTAATTATTTATTATAGCATGAAATATCCCGTTAAATAAACATGGTAAAAGAGCGCTCTCCTAATCAGTAAGAACGCTCCTTCATTATCGCGATATGCCCGTATTCTATTGTTACTTCTATCTATATTAACGGCTCCCATTATTTCTAAAATTTTAAGCCACAAAATAAAAATTCACTTGTTTTTCGCCGCATAGTTTTTAAAACCTATTCCTTACAATATAAAAATAAAAAGCCATTTAATCACAATTCGTGGTTTCTCAACGCCCAACGATTTGCATTAAATGGCTTTTATCTTAACCCTTACTATTAAATTCCCCAAAATCGACTAAAATTACTTAGTCTAAATATCTACACCAACCATCCCCTTTTCAGAAGCCGCTTCCCCTTGCAAAGCGTCATCAACAACGATAGAACGCTTGCTAACTAAAGTACAAACACCAAATGTAACAGCACACACAATCCATTCTAAATAAATTACATGCGGTACAATACGTACAACTGGTGCTACATTCCATAAAATCAAAGTAATCACAGCGGCCACCAACGTGTAGAAAGCACCAATTCGACTGCAATATTTTGGCGCGAACAAGGTCATCAACACAATTACAGCAAACGCAGCCATTAAACTTAGGCCTTGCATTAAAGTAGCAATAATACCGCTAATCGTCAAAGCAAATGTGAAGGTTAATAAACCCATGACAACAATAGCAATTCGGGTAATCAACGTATACTGCTCATCGGTTACATTTGGATTGATGAAACGTTTATAAATATCTTGAGAGAATAAAGTGCCAGAACTCAATAATAGATTGCAAGCGGTACTCACATCAGCGGCCCAAAGAGCAGCTAAAGTTAATCCTGCTAATAAAGGATGTAAAGAAACAATTAACTTAGGTAAGGCTAACGCCGGTGCTAAACTAGGATATAATTCAGCCGCAATAACGCCTAAATAAGCACTAACAAAGCCAATCGGCAACATAATTAAACCACCAAGAATGAAGCCCTTTTGAGCCACCCTTACCGTTTTAGCACCTAAGGAAATTTGAATAATACTTTGTAAAGACAAATTAACGGTAATCAGTGTCACCACCCATGTCAAAATCGTTAAGCCTCCAACGCCTTCAACGAGATCAAACATATGAGGCATCGGTGCTTGCGCCTCTACAGCGGCAGTGCCCCCCATTAAATGAACAGCCATATAGGCAGCGGCGGCAATACCAATATATTTAAGTGTAACGTTTAATAAATTAGAAATACTGGCAGACCACATACCTCCCATCATAGTAACGCTAATGAATACGATGGCACTCATAATCATACCGGTTGTTACGGTGAATACTTCTGGTAATAAGGCCGCTAAAATGGTACCACCCGCTACATACTGCAAACTCATGACACAAAGTTGCACCAAGATCTGGATTACAATGCCTGCAATTCGACTTTTCTTATCATAATATCGTTCTAACATTTCAGGCACTGTAGTAATTTGTAAACGGCGATACCGTTTAGCTACCGTAAGCCCCATAACAATGGCCCCAAGCCCCCAAGCGGCGGTGTACCAGCCGGCGGAGATACCTTTCATATAAGCCTGTTCCGCCACCCCAATAGTAGAAGCCCCACCTACGGCTAAGCCTACAATTGAAACAGTAATCAATGGCGTTGTCATACGACGTCCGGCCAATACATAATTTTCAGCCTTTCCAGTTGTTAAACGACGCGATACCCAAGAAATCACAAAGAGTAATACCACATACAGCCCTACAATCACAGTTGAAATAGTCATTTTTTCGCTCCTTTCGCTATGGTGATTGGGGCATATCACCGGCCCGTCCGCCTAACTAGACTTAACATACTCTCTTCACTCTCAAAAGTTAGAAATAAAAAATCGCCCCTAAAAAAGGGACGATGACGAATCGCGGTACCACCCTCATTGACGATTTTGGATAATAAAAAAAGAGCGTAGCACCAAGGGACGGAAATTCCGCGGTACCACCCTCATTATCTCGAATCGACCAACTCATAGTTCTTCTAACGACAACCACGCCGGCGCAGCCTACTATTGTTCAGCTTTGCAGTTCAGAAAGGAACTTCACACTATAATCACTACCGTTTTACACCAACCAACGGCTCTCTGCGCGTGCCTTATAGGGCTACTTTCTTTCATCATCACTTTTATCTGTGCTTAGCACATTTTTAAGATTGAAATCATTATATAAAATACATTTGTCCATGTCAAGAGAAAAATGGTTCTATAATTTATTTTG
>NZ_NMZQ01000024.1 GCF_010093125.1 Veillonella sp. R32 | reverse complement strand
TTTCTCTTATATAAATATAGCAATAATGCGGCTTGAAGATGCTTATATATCTTCAAGCCGCATTAATAGTTTTAGGAGTTGTATTTCGTTACAGCCCCTTTTCTATTTTTATGGGGTATTTAAAGGGGATAAAAAGCCTATTCATCTAACAAGTTAATTCATGTATTGGGTGTACTTGATTTGAAAAAAATGATTCCTGTACCAGATGGCGCCTATGAAAGAATTGATTTTAAATGTATTGGCGATAATAATTATAAAAATTTATTACAAAAAGAATATTCTTTTTGCTTAAGTGTTAAAGAAAAAATTATAAAACATGTACAAAAAATATATGAAAAAAGAAATAATAATTATAAGATAAGATTCTCGTGTGATTTTAATAAACTAGAAAAAGCCTTAGAAGATTGGATATTAAACTTTAAAGATTAATTGTTGCGCAAAGCTGTAAATGATAGTATAATCATCTATAGAAATAGTAGTAATTTCAAAATTTAATACAGATAGTCTTTGAGGCAAGGTGCGAATCGGACGCTCGTTCGTATTCAATTCCTGACCGGCGGTGATAGTCCGCAAGCTCTGAAATGGGTTGACTCGGTGTGATTCCGAGACCGACAGTATAGTCTGGATGGGAAAAGACACGGTATGAGTTCGCCTTCTAATAGTGATACTAAGATTCAAATATAGTATCTCTTAGAAAGCGAGATTTATAACGCAATAAACTCAGGGACTATAGAAATATAGTCCCTTTTATGTTAGGAGTTCATAGTATGGCAGATGAACAAAATGAAATAATTACACAAAGCGCTACACAAGCTAATATAGACGAGTCCTTTATGGCGCGAGCGTTAGAATTAGCAGCCAAGGCAACAGGACAAACACATCCCAACCCAATGGTCGGCGCTGTTATTGTAAAAGACGGTCAGATTGTTGGTGAAGGGTTTCATCATAAAGCTGGTGAAGCTCATGCGGAAGTGAATGCTCTGCAACAAGCGGGGGGTAGTGCGCGTGGCGCTACGCTCTATGTCACGTTAGAACCTTGTGCTCATTATGGTAAGACACCACCTTGTGCCAAGCGTGTTATTGAAGCTGGTATTCGACGGGTTGTGATTGGCGTGGTTGATCCTAATCCGTTAGTAGCCGGCAAGGGCATTGAAATGCTTCGGCAAGCAGGCATAGAGGTAACAACGGGTGTGTTAACAACACAGTGTGCTAAATTAATTGAAGGATTTTTAACCTTTATTAAAACGGGCCGACCTTTTGTTACGTTAAAATCAGCCATGTCGTTAGATGGTAAAATTGCTACTCGTACAGGTCATTCACAGTGGATTACCAATGAAACGGCAAGGCGAGATGGTCATCGTTTACGAGCTACTCATGATGCGATTTTAACCGGCATAGGCACGGTATTAAGCGATAATCCAAGTTTAAATTGTCGTTTACAGATTGAAAATTTGCATCAACCTGATGTAGTGATTCTCGATAGTTTAGGCCGAACGCCTTTAGATGCTAAGCTATTTGAACAGCCCAATCGCTCGGTGTACATTTTAGTAAGCCCTGCTTGTGAGGAAGAACGCATAGAGGCTCTCACTGCCAAAGGAGCAAAGGTTTTAGCTGTAGATTCTACCTTTAACGGCTTAGATATTATTGAAATTTTAAAATTACTTGGCAAACTAGGCTTTACCTCAGTTCTTGTAGAAGGGGGCAGTCATGTAATTGCTTCGTTTGTAGAGGCAAAAGCTTTCAATAAGATTGTCACCTATATAGGCAATCTTATCATAGGTGGTGAAACGGCTCTGAGTGCTGTAAATGGTCAAGGTATTGATCATTTAGCCGAAGGGGTTCCGTTGCGCTTTGAATCGGCTTGTATATTAGATAACAATATTCGTTTAGAAGCGTATGTGGCAGAAAGGAGTGGCTCAGATGTTTACCGGAATTATTGAAGAAGTCGGTAAAATTGTTAGCGTACAGCGGAGCGCTCAAGCTATGCGACTTACGATTCAAGGACATAGGATTTTCTCAGATATGGAAATTGGCTGCTCTATTGCAGTTAATGGTGTTTGTTTAACGGTCACCTCGTCTACAGGTAACCAATTCGTAGCCGATGTAATGCCTGAATCGGTGAATATGACTACTTTAGCTAAGTTTACATCTGGGCAAGCGGTCAATTTAGAACGAGCTATGGCGGCTAATGGTCGTTTTGGCGGTCATATGGTAGCTGGTCACGTAGATGGCCAAGGTCGGATTCGAAACATTCGCAAGCTTGATAATTCGGTAGTTTTTACTATTGAAACAACACCGGATGTACTGGATTATATTATTTATAAAGGGTCCATCGCTGTGGATGGCGCTAGTTTAACTGTATCTAAGCGAGAAGCTACTTATTTTGAGATTTCCATCATTCCTCACACCATTGCTAATACAATTTTAGCTTCAGCTACCGTGGGAACAGTGGTAAATCTTGAAACGGACATCGCTGGTCGATATATTCGTCATTTCATGAGTTTGCCGAGTGAAGGAGCGTCTGAAACGAAGCCTTCGAGTGCGCAGGTGAAGGCTCATACATCAAGTAAAACTGGTAGTTCTAAGGCACAAGGCCTCTCCAAAGATTGGTTAGCGGCCAAGGGATTTATATAGATTAGGTAGGCCCATTCATTTAGAGGCTATAAGGAGACATTATTATGACAAGAACGTTAAATACGATTGAAGAAGTCTTAGCAGATATTAAAGTTGGTAAACCCGTAGTTATCGTGGATGACGAAAAACGTGAAAACGAAGGGGATCTTATGGTGGCTGCAGAATTTGCCACTATGGAAAATGTTAATTTCATGGTAAAAGAAGCCCGTGGTATCGTATGTACGCCTATGCGTAAAGAAGATTTAGACCGTTTAGAAATCCCTCAAATGGTGACAAAGAATACGGATAATCATGAAACAGCTTTTACTGTATCCGTAGACCATGTAGATACTACGACCGGTGTTTCCCCGTATGAACGGGCTTATACTATTCGCGCTTTAATTGACGGTAAAGCTCGGCCTGATGATTTCCGCCGTCCTGGTCATGTATTCCCCCTTCAATATAAAGAAGGGGGCGTCCTAGTGCGTCAAGGTCATACGGAAGCGTCCATCGATTTATGCCGCTTAGCAGGTCTTAAAGAAGCTTCGGTTATTTGCGAAATTACGAAAGATGATGGTAGCATGGCTCGTCTTGATGACTTGCTTGAATTTGCTAAGAAGCATGATTTAAAAATTGCATCAGTCGCTGAACTGATTGAATATCGTAAATTACACGAACCAATTATTACATTAGCTGCTGAATCTAATTTACCAACTGAATTTGGTGATTTTAAAATTTTTGTTTTCAAAAATTATTTGGATCATAAAGAGCATTTAGCTATTGTCAAAGGGGATGTGAAGGGGCAAGAAGACGTATTGGTTCGTGTTCACTCCGAATGCTTGACGGGCGATGTGTTTGGTTCTAAACGTTGTGATTGTGGGGAACAGCTTCACAATGCACTCCGCACGATTGAAGCTAAGGGTCGTGGTGTCGTAGTTTACATGCGTCAAGAAGGGCGAGGCATTGGTCTTACTAACAAGATTAAAGCGTATGCCTTACAAGAAAAGGGGCTGGATACAGTAGAAGCGAATGTAGAGCTTGGGTTCCCGCCAGATATGCGCGAATACTCTTTGGCTGCTCAAATTATTCGTTTCTTAGGCATTAAGAGTGTTGATTTATTGACAAATAATCCTTTGAAACGTGATAGCTTAACGCATTGGGGCATTGATGTAAAAAAACGTGTGCCTGTCATTGTTAAAGCTAATAATGTAAATGCAGGATATTTAAAAACTAAAAAAGAAAAAATGGGTCACTTATTATAATATGACTTTATATAGGGCTTTATAATATGGAGTTACTTATTATAAGCTAAACTAGAAAATTAGGAGGCATTTCAAATGATTACAGAAGGTAAATTATTAGGCACAGGTAAACGTTTTGCTATTATTGGTTCTCGTTTCAACGAATTTATTACGTCTAAATTAATCGGTGGTGCTATGGATGCGTTGCTTCGTCACGATGTAAAGGAAGATGATATTAATACAATTTGGGTACCAGGGGCTTTTGAGATTCCTGTAGTTGCTAAAAAAGCAGCCCTCAGCGGTAAGTATGACGCCATTATTTGTGTAGGTGCTGTAATTCGTGGGTCCACTACACATTATGATTATGTATGTAGCGAAGTATCTAAAGGGATTGCTCATATTAGCCTTGAAACAGGGGTACCTGTTATGTTTGGTGTATTAACAACCGAAAACATTGAACAAGCTATTGAACGTGCTGGTACTAAAGCAGGCAATAAAGGTTTCGATTGTGCCATGGGTGCTATTGAAATGGTAAATTTGTTGGAACAAATTTAAGCTATAATTACTGAGAGCAATGTTAAGTTATGCTTAGTAACAAGTGCTTTAAGTCAAAAATTATAAAATATATAGAAGTCAAAATTTAGTTAAAGGAAGTAAGAATTTATGGATTTTATTCGTCGCTATACCACCAAAGAAGGGGTACGTTTAGCGTTCGCGGTCACGACCGATACGGTTGAAGAAGCGCGCGTTCGTCATAATTTAAGCCCCGTAGCAACGGCGGCTTTAGGTCGTACGATGACCGGTGCGCTTTTGATGGCTGGTGATTTTAAAAATGAAGAAAATGTAAGTTTACGTTTGAATGGTAAAGGTCCTTTAGGCGTAGTGCATGTAGATGCGTTCAGTGATAACACAGTGCGTGGCTATGTGGATAATCCACATGTGGAAGTGCCTTTGAAATATGAAGGAAAATTGGATGTAGGCGCTGCCGTTGGTCATGATGGTGAGGTACAAGTTACTCGTTTCACAAAACTTCGTCAAGATTATACGTCGCAAAGTCCAATGCAATCGGGAGAAGTGGCTGAAGATTTAGCTTACTATTTATATACCTCTGAACAGATTCCAGCTACTATTAGTTTAGGCGTGTTAGTGAATACGGATCAAACAACCAAAGCGGCTGGTGGTTTCTTAGTACAAGCCTTACCTGATGCAACCGATGAAGCGTTGGCTCAGGTAGAAGCTAATATCAATGAATTGGGCCCTATTTCAAAATACTTAGAAGCCCATCCTGATGGAGCGGGGCTAGTGGATAAAGTGTTAGCAGGCTTAACTAAAGAACAAGTCTATGAAGGGGACGTTCATTTTAACTGCACCTGCAGCCGTGAACGTTTCGAACAAATTTTAGCAACTCTACAGCCTCAGGACAAAGAAGAACTCCTCAAAGATGAAACGACAGAATTAGTTTGTCATTATTGCAATGAAAAATATCATTTTAGTCGTGAAGAGTTGCAAAAAGTCTTTGCTGAAGCTACCAATAAGCCTGGTAATCAGGAAGTACATTAATCATTTTTTGTGATAATTGCAAGGCTACCTTGCAAAAACAAATGTTAACTGATTCTCTTAGAATGTGGTACAATAGAATAAACGAGCCTTAGGGCAGTGACTAAGGTATGGATTCTCCAGGGCTTGCTCTGGAGTTTTCTTTTGTTAGGATGTTTTTATTTATAAAGAGGTGACTATAATGGGTGTAATCGCAGTAATTGGTGGTACCGGCGTGTACGATCCATCGATGTTTGAAAATATTGAAGCGAAAACCATGTCCACACCATATGGGGACATTGCTTATACACAGGGCAGTTATAAAGGGAAACAAGTGGTGTTCTTAGCCCGTCATGGCATGAAACATTCAATTCCGCCTCATTTGATTAATTATCGGGCCAATATTTGGGGCCTTAAAAAATTAGGTGTTACTATGATTATTTCCACTACTGCCGTGGGCTCTTTAAATCAAGATTTTGCGCCAGGTCATTTTGTATTAGTGGATCAGTTCTTAGATTTTACAAAATCTCGTATAAGTACTTTCTTTGATGGCAATGGCAAAAAAGTAGTTCATCTTGGCGTAGGTAATCCCTATTCGCCAGCCTTGCGCAGTGTCATTGAAGACGCTGCTAAGAGTTTAGCTATAGATTTACACAATGGTGGTACTTACGTTTGTACCGAAGGACCTCGTTTTGAAACGCCTGCTGAAATTAAGATGTTTAAAATGTTAGGTGCTGATACGGTGGGGATGACAAATGTACCAGAAGTCGTATTAGCAGGGGAAGCAGAAATTGCCTATGCTACGATTTCTATGGTAACGAATTACGCCGCCGGCATTTCACCAACAGAATTAACTCATCAAGAAGTACTCGATATTATGGCGCAAATGTCCAATAATTTCAAAGCCCTTATTCTTGAAACGATTGAACGCTTAGATCCAGATCAGGATTTACCATGTCATCATCGTTTAGCTGAGTATGGTGGTTTTAAAGCGGCTCTTGGCAAAGAAGGGGAATTACTATGAGTTTACAAGAAGCGGTTAGCTCCTTAAACACATTAAAGAGTCAATCTATGAAAAGTATTACTTGGAATGGGGAGGCCCTTATTTTACTCGATCAAACTAAGTTACCTACCCAGGAAGTATATATTGATTGTACAGATTGGCGTCAAGTTGCTGAAGCGATTAAGAAACTGCTTGTTCGTGGGGCACCAGCCATTGGTGTGGCTGCAGGCTATGCTTTAATTTTAGCAGCCCGTGAAGCCATTGAATCAGCTCCTGACGAAGTAACGCAACGAGCTAATTTCTTAGACTTTGCCAATACTTTAAAAGAAACAAGACCTACGGCTATTAATTTGGCCTGGGCTATTGATCGTATTGTTACTAATATTGTATTTCCTTGCGATACTATGGTAGCGGCTTTACCGCTTATAGAGGCGGAAGCAAAAGCTATTGATTTAGAAGACCAACGTCTTAATGAAGCTATGGCAAAAGCAGGTGCCACTCTATTTGAAGGGAAGCAACACATTCGTATTTTAACGCATTGCAATGCTGGCGCTTTGGCTACCGCTGGATTAGGCACCGCTTTAGGCGTAGTTCGGGAGCTACATGCAAAAGGTCAATTAGAGCGAGTATATGCTGATGAAACACGACCATTACTTCAAGGAGCTCGTTTAACTGCTTTTGAATTACATCATGATGGCATTCCCGTTACCTTATTAACAGATAATATGGCCGCTTATGCTATGCAGCAAGGACTCATTGATGCTGTTATCGTGGGGGCTGATCGCATTACCACTGATGGTGATGTAGCCAATAAAATCGGCACTTATGGCGTTGCTTTAGCAGCTAACGCACATAATATACCATTTTATGTGGCCGCTCCTTATAGTACTTTTGATTTTACCTTACAAAAAGGGAGCGAAATTCCGATTGAAATGCGTAGTCCTGAGGAAGTGCTTTGTTTTGGTGGTTTGCCAACGGCACCGGCAGATATTGAAGTATTAAATCCTGCCTTTGATGTAACCCCCCATGAATTAGTCAGTGCGATTATTACAGAAGAAGGGGTATTAACGGCACCGTTTGATGTAACGATTGCGGATATGCAGAAAAAATTAAGTAAATAAATTAGAAAGAAGAGGTTTACCATGGAATCATTAATTAGAGACATAAAGTTAGCACCAGAAGGTCGCAAAAAAATTGAATGGGTATCTAACTTTATGCCTGCCCTTAATAGTTTGCGTGAAGAATTTAAAGCAAGTCATAAATTTGAAGGTAAAACGGTAGTTGTTAGTGTTCATTTGGAAGCTAAAACGGCTTATCTATCCACTGTTTTAAAAGAAGCGGGCGCCGATGTTATTGTAACCGGATCTAATCCTTTATCCACGCAAGATGATGTAGCAGCTGCTTTAGTTGATATGGGGCTTACCGTATATGCTTGGCATGATTGCACTGAAGAAGAATACTTTATGTTCTTAAATAAAGCATTGGATCATAAACCTCACATTATTATTGATGACGGTGGTGACCTTGTTAACTTATTGCACACGACTCGTACTGATGCTAAAGAACGTTTAATTGGCGGTTCTGAAGAAACAACTACAGGCGTACATCGTTTACATGCGTTAGCCAATGAACATAAGTTGACGTTCCCTATGATTGCAGTTAATGATTCGTACTGTAAATATCTCTTTGATAATCGATATGGTACGGGCCAATCCGTATGGGATGGCATTATGCGCACCACTAATTTAACCGTAACTGGTAAAAATGTTGTGGTTGCAGGTTATGGCTGGTGCGGTAAAGGGGTAGCAATGCGGGCCAAAGGTCTAGGTGCCCATGTAATTGTTACCGAAGTAGATCCTATCAAAGCGATTGAAGCTGTATTTGATGGTTTCAAAGTCATGCCTATGATTGAAGCTGCCCCTATTGGTGATATTTTCATTACCGTAACAGGCTGCAAAGATGTAATTCGCAAAGAACACTATGAAGTCATGAAAGATAAAGCTATTATGTGTAATGCAGGCCATTTTGATTGTGAAGTAAATGGCGTTGAATTGGCAGAGGTAGCTGTATCTCACAAAAATGTACGCAAAAATATTGAAGGCTATACTTTAGCTGATGGTCGTACTTTATACTTATTAGCTGGTGGTCGTCTTGTCAACTTAGCAGCCGGTGATGGTCATCCTGCTGAAATTATGGACTTATCCTTTGCTATGCAGGCCTTAGCTGCTGAATACTTACTTGATCATGGTACTACAATGGAAAGCACGGTTCATATTTTGCCTCATGAATTAGATGAACGCATTGCTAAGGTAAAACTTCATTCTATGGGCTATGACATTGATGCCTTAACACAAGAACAATATGATTATTTACATAAAGTACAATAAGGAGACACCATGGCTGACATTGTAATTCGCAATATTGATTGTATTACGGGAGAATCTGCCGAATCTGGCAAAGACATGTTACGCAATGTAACTTTGATTATTAAAGAGGGGTATATCGATAAAATTTTGACGGAAGCAGAAAGTAAAACGCCATTTGGACAAGAACTCATTACGAAGGAATGTGGTAATGCAGCGTATATTCTTGATGGAAATGGGCGAGTAGCTGCTCCAGGTTTAGTGAATACACATACTCATATTGCTATGGGGTTATTTCGTAATTATGCTGATGATCTTGAGTTAATGGATTGGTTGCAAAATGCCATTTGGCCAGCCGAAGCTAAATTAACTAATGATTTAGTAGAAGTAGGCACCCGCCTAGGCATTGCTGAAATGTTCCGCAGTGGCACTACTTGTTTTAGCGACATGTATTTCTTCATGGAAGATACAGCTAAGGTAGTAAAAGAAACAGGCATTCGTGCTGTGTTGGCTCGTGGTATGGCTGGGGTGGCACCAACGGCCGAGCAAGCTCTTGTGGAAAGTCGTGAATTGTTTGAACACTGGCATGGTTTTGACCATGATCGCATTAAGGTTATGTTAGGACCTCATGCACCGTATACGTGTCCTGATGATTATATGCGTAAAGTCATGGCTTTAAGTCATGATATGGGTGCTCAAATTCATATTCACCTTTGTGAGACAAAAGGGGAAGTAGAGAATGTAATAAAGGCCACTGGTAAAACGCCAATTGCTCATTTCAATGACTTAGGTGTATTCGATACTGGCTGTGTAGCAGCTCATGGTGTTCATTTAACTGATGAAGATTTAGATATTATGAAAGCTAAAAACGTTCGTGTAGCTCATAATCCACAATCGAATCTTAAATTAGCTAGTGGCATTGCCGATGTACCCGCCATGTTAGCTAAAGGGCTTACCGTTGGTCTGGGCACAGATGGTTCTGCTAGTAATAATAATGCTGATATGTTAGAAGAAGTACGCTTAGCAGCTACCTTGCATAAAGCAACTCATTTTAATCCAAAAGCTATTCCGGCTCATACTGCCTTAGCGTTAGGCACGGTAGAAGCGGCTAAAGTGCTAGATTATCACGATTTAGGGCTAATTAAAGAAGGCTACCGCGCTGATATTTGTTTGTATGACGTAACGGGGATGCACTGGTTACCACGTTATAATGATGTGGCTTCTTTAGTGTATGCCGCTAATTCCTCAGACGTACAGACTACTATCGTTGCCGGGAAAGTAGTTATGAAAGACCGTGAATTATTGACAATTGACGAAGAGCAATTACGCTTTGATGTAATGAGCAAAACAGAGGTATTTGTTAAATAAGTATATAAAAAGGCTGTAACAGAAGCATTAGTTTAAGTTACAGCCTTTTTAATATGGATTTACTAAATGAGTGAGAACGAGTATAATAAAGTTGAAATTAATAAATAGTATATATATTCTAACGAAAGGTGGTGTATTTCTATGGCTAAAGCAATTGACGTTGCTAAATTTTTTATTGAATTAGTTAACAATAATCCTAACGAAGATCTTATGACTAATTTACGACTTAATAAATTACTATATTTCGCACAAGCAGCTAGCTTTAAAAAACTAGGTTATCCTCTTATAGAGGAATCTTTTGAAGCTTGGCAATTTGGACCGGTTTTGCCAGAAGTTTATGAAACATATAAACACTTTGGAAGAAATGGAATACAAAGTGAACCATTTGATAGAAGTAAATTAAATCGTAAAGAGCAATTATTTCTTATTGATGTACTTCGTACGTATAATGCTATTTCTACGTCTGCGCTAGTTAAAATGAGTCATGAATCTGATGGACCATGGAGCAAATCTTATAAATTTAATAAACATGAAATTATTGCTAATGAAGCAATTAAATCTTATTTTAAAGATAAAAACATAGTTGAAGACTTTAAACCTGTATTTGCTAAATCCCAATTTATAGGGCATAGAGATACTATAGATGACGTACTCATCTTACCAAAGGATATGGACTATGCCGAATGAATGGGAAGTCTGGTGGGCGTTGGTTAAATTTGAAGATTCTAGTCAAGTTAAAACGCGTCCAGTTATTGTCTTAGAAAATAATCAAGCCTATATTTTATCACTAAAGGTAACTAGCCATGGGCCTAGGAAACATTTTAATGGTGAGTTTGATTTAATGAAATGGAATGAAGCTGGTTTAGAAAGACCTTCAACTGTTCGATTAAGTCAACCATTAAAATTAAAAGAAAAAGATTTTAAATCTAAAATAGGAGATTTAGATGCCTTTGATATCTATGCTATTCAACAACTATTGACTTATTATGATTTTTAAAAGATTTTAGATTATCTTAAATACTTTTTAGTTACATAAAATTAGTATAAAAAGGGGGCTGTAGCGTTTGCTACAGCCCCTTTTGGCGTACATATCATCATGTCTACTATAAGAAGGAAATCCTATAGTAGAGCAGGGATAACTAATATACTTAGATTAGATTAATTTTTTAACAGCAGCTACAGCAGCGTCAAAGTTTACAGCTTGTGTTACTTCTGGTACATATTCAACATAGGCTACTTTGTCGTCTTTGCCGATAACAACAATACCACGAGTTAACAAGCGAAGTTCTTCAATTAAGAAGCCATACGCTTCACCAAAGCTAGCATCTTTGTGGTCAGAAAGTGTTACTACATTTTCAACACCAGCAGCACCGCACCAACGTTTCTGAGCGAAAGGAAGGTCCATGGAGATAGTCAATACTACTACATCGTTGGAAAGTTCAGTAGCTTCTTTGTTGAACCAACGAGTCTGAGCGTCACAAACGCCAGTATCAAGGGAAGGAACAACAGAGATAATTTTTACTTTGCCTTCGAAATCTTTCAAAGTTTTAGCTGCTAAACCATTATCTAAAACAGTAAAGTTAGGAGCTGCTTCACCAACTTTTACTTCTTTACCTACTAAAGTCATTGGATTACCTGCGAAAGTGATTACGCCAGTACGTTTTTCCATAATAAATAACCTCCTAAAGATTAATTTCAAAATTTCATTTCTGTTCTTAATAGCGAGTGTATTGTACACTCACTTGACACTATTAAGTATATCATGGTGTTTTGCATAAGTAAAATAAAAATTGATAATTTTCGATGTTATACTTTATATGATACAATAGAAACATAAAATGTAAACTTAAGAGATACAAAAAATATCTGAATGACAACTGGAGATATACATAATGAAAAAACTTACTATTTTTTCACAGTTTTTCAAAGGATATGGACCCGTCTATTTGTTAGGGATCCTTCTATTGATAACGATTAATATTTTATTCCTCTATGTACCAAGACTTACTGGGGAAGCCATTAACACCTTATATTATGGTAAGGAAGGCCTTACTACCTATATAGGGTACTTTTTTATATTAGGTATTACCATTACGGTCCTTAAATTTGGGTCGCGCCATTTATTATTAGGGTCTATTCGACGTTTTGAGTTTCTTTTACGGCGCCGATTGTTTGATCATGCCCTTTATATACCGACGGCTTATTACGAAAAGAATGGCCCCGGTAAGGTTATGGCCTTGATGACGAATGACGTAACTTCACTGCGTGTATCCTTAGGGCTAGGTGTGATGATTTTAGTAGATGCTATTTTCTTTGGCATTTGCTCTTTTTTCTTAATGGCCAAAGAAATTAGCGTTTCGTTAACGGTAATAACACTTTTACCGATGCCATTTATTTTATTTGGCATGCTCTATGTAAGTCGTCGCATGCGCCAGCGTCAGAAGGAAGCGCAAAATACATATAGCGATTTAACTGAGTTTGCTCAAGAACTATTCTTAGGCATGCCCGTTATTCGTGCCTTTAATCGTGAAATGCGTAGTTTATGGCGTTTCAAAAATATTAATAAGATTAATTACGAGAAGAATATGCGTGTAGCCTTATTAGATGCTATTTTAGCACCGTTGACCTTTGTAGCGCCTTTTATGTGTCACGCCATAGCTATTTTTGTATGTGGACGATTAATTATTGCCAATGAAATTTCTGTAGGGGATTTCGTAGCCGTTAATGGGTACTTAAGTTTAATTATTGGCCCTATTATGGGTATAGGCTCGCTACTATCGGTATTGCAAAAAGGCTTAGCCTCTTTAGATAGAATTTATGATTTTCTTATGATTGAGGAAGAACAATTAACGGAAGATACTCGTGAGTTACCACTGACAACTATGACGATTAGTGACTTATCTTTTACATATCCTGAAACATCGGCTCCTATGTTAGAAAATGTTAATTTAACAATTCAGCCTGGCGAGTTTATTGGCATAGTAGGGGGACCTGGTTCGGGTAAGTCTACGTTGTTTAAATTGTTGTTACGTCTCCATGACACACCTGCAAATAGTGTATATATTGGGGATGAAGATATCACTAAATTACCGCTTCAAGTATTGCGGCGTAGTATTGCTTATGTGCCACCAGAGCCATTTTTATTAGGCACTACCTTGGGTGAAAATATTGCCTTTGGTGAGGCTTCTAATCATACTACTGATTTAACTGAAGCTGCTGAAAGAGCCGCGTTAACGCGTGATTTAAGTGAACGCTTAGCACCGGCCTCTAAACGACTTAAAGAAGGTGGTACTGATTTATCAGGCGGTCAAAAACAAAGGGTTAATATAGCGCGCGGTCTATATAAAAATGCACCGTATTTATTATTAGATGATAGTTTTTCGGCGCTCGATACAATTAGTGCTAGATCTATCATTAAAACCTTGCGTCAAGGTCGCCAACAAACTTTATTATTTATTTCACAGCGCCTTGAAGCCTTACGTGAGGCCAATCGTATTGTAGTATTTAAAGAGGGCACCATTGTAGAACAAGGAACTCATGAAGAGTTATTAGCTCTTAATGGTGAATATTGCCGGTTATATGCTCAGCAAATTGATGAGCCCTTGGTAGAAGATGATATGGCGGCATTAGCAAAGGAGGTGTCTCATGAGTAAGCAACATAGTAGTTCCTATACAGTGCAGGAAGAAGTAGCTCTTACTAAACATGAAGATATCTTATTGTTACGACGTTTGGGGCAGTATATTAGTCCTCATAAATTCTTGCTTATTTGGGCCGCTTTATTTTTACTCTTTGCCTTAGGGCTAGAATTAATCCGACCTATGCTTATCAAACGGGTTATTGATACAGCCTTTCCACAGCGTGATGTGGGGATTATTTTAGAATATGCAGGCTTGTATTTCTTGACAATTACATTGAGTATCGTTGCTATGTTTGTTCACAATTATACCTTACAACAATTTGGGCAACGGATTATCTTTGAAATTCGCAATACAGTGTTTGCCAAAATTTTAGCCCGTACGCCAGCTCACTTTGGCGAATTGCCAATTGGTAATTTAGTAACTCGTGTTACCAATGATACCGAATCCTTGTGTACGCTTTATACTGATGTAGTTTTAAAACTTGGCAGTAGTACCTTGATGATTATAGGCATTTTAATTTCCATGTTCTTTTTAAATGTTAAATTGGCAGCTGTCGTGTCTTTATTGGTACCACTTATGGCCGTGTTAATTTTTGTGTATCAAAAGTATGCTCGTAAGGCCTTTCGTGGCGTGCGTACAAAACTGGCTGCTTCCAATACCTCTGTGCAAGAAATGCTTAACTTTATTGTCATAATAAAGTCCTATGTTGGGGAAAGTATTATGGCTAAGCAATATGATCGCATTAGTCGTGAGTTTTTACAGGCCGGTTTATTTGAAGTAAGAACCTTTGCTATTTTTAGACCCATAGTAGATGGCATGCTCTTTGTTATTTTTATTGCTATTTTTAGTTTTACTAATTGGTTTGATTCAGTAACTGAGGCGGGGACTGTATTTGCTTTTATTCAGTATATGGATAAATTCTTCCAACCTTTAAAAGAGATTGCTGAAAAATATAATAATCTGCAAAGTGCCTTAGCTGGGGCTGAACGTTTAGTACCTATCATCAATGAAGAAGCTGATACAACTATTGAAACAATTACAATTCCTGAGGAATTTAAAACCATTCATACCATTGAATTTGATCATGTGTGGTTTTCCTATGATAATTCGACTAATTATGCCTTAAAAGATATTTCTATTACCATTGAAGGGGGGCAATTCATTGGCATTGTAGGCCCTTCTGGAGGGGGCAAGTCAACGCTTATGTCATTATTGATGGGCTTTTATCGTCCTACGCAAGGTACCATTCGTATCAATGGCTACGATACCGCCAATTATGCGCCAGCAGTGTTACGGGAAGTCATGGGCTATGTATTTCAGGATAGTCATTTATTTAAAGGCACTATTCGTGAAAACTTATCGCTTTATGATGAGACCATACCTGAAGAGGCTTTAATTACAGCAGCTAAAAAGGCTCATTTACATACTATGATTGAGCGTTTGCCACAGGGATATGATACGCCAGTAGGCTATTTAGGCTCTTTATTATCGACGGGGCAAAAACAATTGCTGGCTATGGCTCGGGTATTAGTTCGTGATCGCCAAGTTTTGATATTTGATGAAGCAACGGCTCACATTGATAGTCATACAGAACAATTGATTCAACAATCGATTGAAACGATTCGCGGTGAAAAAACAATTATTAGTATAGCTCATCGTTTATCAACAATTCGTAGTGCTAATCAGATTTATTTGATTAAACAAGGCGAGATTGTAGAATCTGGTAAGTATGAATCGTTAATTGCGCAAAAAGGTTCTTTCTTTGCTCTTTGGGAAGCACGGTCAGTTGTGATATAATAAATTAAGATTATAGAGCGTACGGTTTCTGTCAAAAGAGCTTAGCGTATTTATCAAATACCGCACATGCAATGCCACAATTTGCTGTGCGGTATTCATTACTATAGTGGAGGGGCGTATGGAACTTATTACATCTAAAGAGAATAAGACATTAAAATATGCGCAATCCTTACAGCGTAAGAAATATCGTAAACAATATGGTGAGTATTTAGCCGAAGGATTACGAGCGGTGGCCGATATGGTGCCTACAGGGTTAGTGGTTACTGTATTTTTAAGTGATGTATACGATGCAAATAGCGAAGCATATGCCGTAGCTGAACAGGCAGCTGCTCAGGGAGCCGTAGTCTATCAGGTAAAAGAGAATCTGTTAAAATCAGTGGAAAGCACCGTAAACGGTCAAGGCATTGTAGCTATTGTAAAAAAAGAAATCCCTACGTTACAGGCTTTAGATAGGGGCTTATATATTGTATTGGATGCGATTCAAGATCCTGGTAATTTAGGAACCATCATTCGTACAGCTGTAGCAGCGGGAGCGAAAGGGTTATTCTTAACCAAAGGTAGTGTTGATCCTTACAATGAGAAAACGGTTCGCAGTACTATGAGTGCTATTACGAAATTACCGATTTATGAAACTGTTACAACAGAGTTTATGTTACCGCTGATTAAAAACAGTGGGGCTAGTGTATATGCTACTGCTTTAACAGAAGCTACGCCTATCCAAGAGGTAAAGTTTGCACCGACTACTATATTGTTATTAGGGAATGAAGCTAATGGTCTTAGTGATGAATGGTTTGATATAGCATCAGACCGTATTACAATTCCTATGTATGGCCCTATTGAGTCATTAAATTTAGCGGTAGCCAGTGCGTTATGTATGTATGCCGTGAGAGAGAGTTGGTTATCATGAGTCAAAGGGTTAGTGAATTATTAGAGGCTTACAAATTAGGGCAATTATCGGCTGAAGCCTGTGAAGCAGGTATTAATAAGCTTATGAGTCAGCAGATTCGTGATGAAGTAACCGTGTCCAACTTGCAAGAGGCTGTTATTGACTTAGATCGGGCTAAACGACAAGGTTTTCCTGAAGTTGTATACTGCGAAGGGAAAACAGATGCTCAATGTATTGAAATTTTTAAAGAGTTAAATCTTCACTATGGAACATATATGGGCACACGAGGCCGTGAAAGTATTTTTACAGCCTTACAACCAAGCATCCCTGATTTACAATACGATGCTACGAGTCGTATTCTCTATCGGCGCAGTGATTGGACTTTGCGCAATGAAAACCGCCCGATTGCCGTAGTTACAGCTGGTACTAGTGATATTCCTGTAGCTGAAGAAGCGGCTTTAACGGCAGAGTTAATGGGGAATGACGTAAAACGTATTTACGATGTAGGCGTTGCTGGTATTCATCGCTTATTTCATCGGTTAAGTGATATTCAAGCAGCAAATGTAGTCATTGTAGTAGCCGGTATGGAAGGGGCCTTAGCCAGTGTTGTAGGAGGCTTAGTGACTAAGCCTATTATTGCTGTACCTACTAGTGTGGGCTATGGCGCCAATTTCAAGGGCTTAGCCGCTTTATTATCCATGCTCAATTCCTGTGCTGCCGGTGTAGGAGTAGTGAATATTGATAATGGCTTTGGGGCTGGACGCTTAGCGCATGTTATTAATAGTCAACGATAGTTAATAATTTTAACAGAGTGAAAGTTAACAAATTTTTAAATGCTAGCTAACTCTTTATTAAAATTTCATTGACAACTAGCGCTGGTTATTTTTTGATTATATAATAAAAACAGTTATAGCGTGCATCGTTCTAAGGAGGCGTTATGGAAGCTGATTTAATACAAATTGAAGCTAATATTGATAATATGAATCCAGAGTTTTACGGCCCTTTATTGGATACCTTATTAGAAGCAGGTGCTAATGATGCTTGGCTTACACCTATTATTATGAAAAAAGGACGACCTGCCATTTTGCTAAGTATCCTTACGGCTCAGAATCAATTGACAAAGCTTAGTGATATTATTTTTCAAAATACAACGACCATTGGGTTTCGTTATTTTCCGGTGCAACGTGAAATTTGTGATCGTCAATTTAGTGAGCTAACTTATGAAGGGCAACAAATTCATGTTAAACGAGCCTATTATAAAGGGCGCTTAGTTAATACGTCTTTAGAATACGAAGACCTTTATAAGGCTTCTAAGGCTTTACAAATACCGCTAAAAGAGTTACAACAGCGAATTTGGCAAGTACTAAAACAAGATTTGTGATTATAGGTTGTATTAATTTTACAATTATTCTTAAAATTATGGGTATATTCACAAAATAACACTATACACTACCAATAGACATATGTTAAAATAACATATATCCTCTTTATATGAACAAGGATTAAAAGAATAGAAGGTGCGTATGATTCGATTAATAGTTAATGCCGACGATTTTGGCTTACATGAAGCCGTCAACGAAGGTATCATTAAAGGGCATACTGAGGGGATTATTACAAGTACATCCTTATTAGCTAATGGGGAGGCTTTTGATCAAGCTGTAGGGCTTGCTAAAAATATGCCTCAACTCGGCATTGGTGTACATACAGCCTTAGTAGGTGGTCTAAAACCTCTATGTGACCCAGCGGAAGTACCTACTTTGTTAGAGAATGGGCGCTTTCTCACTTCCTATCCTGAATTTGTAAAAAAAGCAGTGATGGGACAAATTAATTTCGAAGAAGTGTACAAAGAGTTAGACAAACAGTTTGAAAAAGTTGTTTCCACTGGTTTGTCCATAACCCATGCCGATGGGCATCAACATCTCCATGTATTACCACAAATTACGCCAATCATGGTAACGTTATTGCGTAGATACGGTATTAAAAAAATGCGCATTCCCGCAGAAGACCGTTTCTTCCGTAATGGCATTACTCAATGGGGGCGCTTTGCTGGTAAGGTAGGCTTAGCCGAGGTAGCGGACAAGGCTTATACTTTATCCAGTAAAATGGGGATTTGGTCACCTCGTTATTTTTGGGGGATGATGAGTGGTGGTCAATTAACAGAAGAACGTTTAATGGAAATTCTTCATCGTATAGCCACTACGAGAGGCAGTCATGAAATTATGACGCATCCAGGTAATAATGATAGACTTCTTAATTCATTATTCCATTGGAATTACCATTGGGAAGGCGAATTAGCCGCAATGTGTGCAGAACCAGTAAAACAGTTTATTAAGTTCCACCAAATCCAGCTAGTTAATTATGGTGAGTGTGAATGAGCAAAGTGTTAAAACGGAGCCTTATTTTAGGCTTAGTACTGGTAGTTATTTCAGGTCTTACCATTTACTTTACTATTGATTTAGAAGCGCTAGCTACGTTAGAAACGTTTAATCTTAGTTCCTTATTGCTAGCTTTATTAGCCTTAGCCGTAGGGATGTACTTTGATGGTTTACGCTTACAACGGCTAGTCCATATTGGGGGCTATGATTTACCAATCATCGCTATCCTGCGTGTTATCTTTGGCAATTATTTCATGGCCATGTTAACACCTGGTGCTAGTGGGGGTGCGGTTGCGCAAGTGCTCATTCTAAAAAGTTATGGTGTGCCTGTTATGAAAGGGGCTCCTATTGTACTAATTCGTACTGTATTTTCTATTTTGTTTTTAATTGTAATGTTACCGTTAATTTTCCTACACAGTTCCATTACAATTCCGTATATCAGTCGCGAAGCATTGCTAGAGATTTCCTTATTTTTAGTTATTTGTACTATTGTAGGGCTTTATGTACTACGTACAAATCTAATGAAGCGCTTTGTTTATGTAATGGCCGAACGTTTACAGCAAGGGAATCCAAAAGCATGGTTAGCCAAATTGACAGAACTTAATGAAGGGTTTTCATTATTATATGCCAAACCGTTTCAATCTCTGTTAGTATTCGTGGAATCAGGCCTTAGTTTATTGGCTTTGTATGCCATTGCACCAGCACTGATGTGCGCTTTTACCTGGGATATACCGATTGTGGAAGTCCTCAGTCGTATGATATTGTTAAATTTAATTCTGTATTTTGCGCCTACACCAGGTGGTACCGGCGTAGCAGAGGGGTTATTTATTTATTTGTTTACTTCATTCCTGCCTGTAGGGACCGTTGGCATCGTTGCAGTGGGCTGGCGTGTAGTGGCTGAATATTTGCCATTTTTCATTGGCATGTATTCCGTCTTTACACTCTATGGCCGTCAATTCGTAGCTGGCGCAGCGGCAGTTGAAGGAGAAAATGGAGGTAAGAACATTGGCTAAGTTAAAGAAAGACAAATTTTATTTGGTACAAGAAGACATTCTTCCAGAAGCAATTAAAAAGACAATTAAAGTAAAAGAAATTTTAAAACTCGGGGAAGCTAAAACGATTAATGAAGCAGTAGAACGCATGGATTTAAGTCGTTCTGCTTACTATAAATATAAAGATTATGTATTCCCATTCTATGAAATTGCTCAAGGTAAAATCGTATCTATTACCATTTCTATGTCTAATGAAGCAGGTATGTTATCTAGCATTTTACGTACTATTGCAGAAAGTAATGGCAGTATTTTGACTATTAACCAAGATATTCCTTTACAAGGTATTGCTAATGTAACGATTGCTTTTGAAACTAAAGATTTATCTACTTCATTAGAAGATTGCTTAAATAATATCCGTTCAATTCGTGGTATTTTACGCGTAGAAATTTTAGGTCAAGCTTAATTTGCGTTCAATTTTTGGGGTCAAGCCTAATTTAATTTGACCTCACTTTTAGCAGATAGTTTGTATTGATTACCATTAATTAAAAATAAGGTATAGCCCCGACTTATACTCATAGGCCGGGGCACTCCTATAAGAGAGAGGGATAGTATGGAACCAATTAAAGTAGCCTTATTAGGCTTTGGTACGGTAGGACAAGGCACTTTTGAATTGCTGGTCAAAAACGGTGATTTAATTGCTAATCGTGCTGGTGTGCCTATTCAAGTTAGTAAAATTTATGTACGGAACAAAGAAAAATATAGTCACATAGCTTTGCCGGAGGGCACAAGTTTTGTAGAAAATGTAGCGGATGTATTCAATGATCCGACCATTCAAATCGTCGTAGAGGTTATGGGGGGCACAACTTTTGCTCGTGAATGTGTGGAAAAAGCGTTAGCTAATGGCAAAAGTGTAGTAACTGCTAATAAAGATTTATTGGCAGAGGCAGGCCCTTATTTACTTGACTTAGCAGCTAAACATGAAGTTGATTTACGCTATGAAGCCAGTGTATTGGGCGGCATTCCTATTATCCGTACATTATATGAATCTTTAGCTGGTAATCGTATTACTGAAATTGTGGGTATTTTAAATGGCACCACTAACTTTATTTTGTCGAATATGACAGAAAAAGGCGCTGGCTATCAAGAAGTATTGGCAGAAGCCCAAGCTTTAGGATATGCTGAAGCAGATCCAACGGCTGATGTGGAAGGCCTAGATGCAGCCCGTAAATTAGCCATTCTATCATCCATTGCTTTTAATCGTCGTATTTTCTTTGAAGATGTGTCGGTAGAAGGGATTACTAAAATCGATGCCACCGATATTGCTTTTGGCAAAGAATTTGGTTATACCATCAAATTATTAGGGATTGCTAAAGAAACTAAAAAAGGTTTGTCCTTAAATGTACATCCATCGTTCATTTCGAGTAATCATCCCTTAGCCTCTGTACGGGGCTCCTATAATGCGCTCTATGTAAAGGGTAATGGTATCGATGATGCTATGTTTTACGGACGAGGCGCTGGCAGCTTGCCAACAGGTAGCTCGATTGTAGGGGATATTATGGAAGTGGCTAAAAATATTCGCACTCAGCATTTAGGGGCACTACAACCGTTCTACTTCTCAGAAAAGAATCTTTATGCGTCTGGCAAAATTGAATCTTCTTATTATATTCGCATTTTAGTAGATAACTCTACGGGCGTATTAGCTAAAGTAGCCACTAAGCTAGCGGAACAACGTATTTCCGTACAGGCGGTGACGCAACGCAATGAAAGTGAAACGACGTCTACCATTGCTATTGTAACGTCTTCTTGTCCACGGTCTTATATCGTGAATGTTATCAACGCGTTTAATAATTTGCGCGTTGTTCGTGAAGTAGGTAGCGTAATTCCAATCATGGCAGACTAGGAGGGAATTATGGAGCCAATTATTGTAAAAGTACCGGCTACTAGCGCAAACTGTGGCCCTGGTTTTGATTCTTTAGGCCTTGCTTTGGAGTTATATAATACCTTTACCTTTACACCTGATCAAGCAGCGTCAGCTAATACCTATACGTTTGCAGGTTTTGATGCTGAATTATTAGCTAAGGAAGATCAAAGTCATAATTTAGTAGGTTTTGCTATGGAGCAAGTATTTAAAACCGCTAAGGCAACACCTGTGTATGGAGCTATTCATAGTGAGGCTGCCATTCCACCTTCCCGTGGCTTAGGTAGTAGCTCTACGGCCATTGTAGCAGGTCTCTTATTAGCTAATAAAACCCTTGAAACGCCCTTAAGCACCCATGAGTTATTACTCTTAGCCAATTCCATTGAAGGTCATCCTGACAATGTAGCACCCGCTTTATTAGGCAATTTGGTGTGTGCCGTTAATCATGCCAGTGGTTTATTATATACAACTGTAAACTTGCCTGAAGAATTAGTATTTGCCGTTGTGGTACCGGAAGTTACGGTCGCGACAGAGTATGCCCGCAGTGTTTTACCTAAGACAATTACGCATAAAGATGCGGTAACGAATGTTAGCCATGCCACTTTATTGGTAACAGCTTTATTGCAACACAAGCTAGATTATTTACGGATTGCCCTTGAAGATACCCTTCATGTGCCATATCGTAAAACCTTAATACCTCATTGTGAAGACGTTTTCAACGCTGCGTTAACAAAAGGGGCCTATGGCGCTACTATTAGCGGCTCTGGTTCTACCTTGATAGCTTATTGCCCACGTAAGGTCGCTGAAGACGTAAAAGTGGCTATGGCCAACGTATTTAATGAAGCCGGTATTGCTTGTCATGCCTATGTATTAGAAGCGGATACTACAGGCGCCCAATATGTGACAGCTTAGCTACAAATTGCCAAAAGTAGGCAATTACTATATAATTATAGTGTGAATAGATATTTTTCAAAATTGTTGATATAATACTATTCATCGGGACGTAGCTCAGCTTGGTAGAGCGCTACCTTGGGGTGGTAGAGGTCGCAAGTTCAAATCTTGTCGTTCCGACCATGTACGTATGAAGTATACATTTAAGAAAGAGGCACACAAAAACTATGAATAATGTAAAGACAGCTGTTTTACTGGCATTGATGACTGGTTTATTAATGGTAATCGGACAGTTAGTCGCTGGCAAGACTGGTCTTCTAACGATGTTTATTATTTCTATGGGGATGAACTTGTTCAGTTATTGGAATAGTGATAAGATTGTCCTCAGCATGTACAATGCCCGTCAAGTATCGGCGACGGACAATCCCGATTTGTACAATATGGTAGCAGGCCTTGCGAAACGAGGTAATTTGCCAATGCCTAAAGTGTATATTATTGATTCAAAAGTGCCTAATGCCTTTGCTACAGGCCGCAATCCAGAGCATGGTGCGGTAGCCGTAACGACTGGCATTATGGAGCTTTTGACTGATGATGAAATTGAAGGTGTATTGGCTCATGAATTGACCCACATTAAACATCGTGATACTTTAATTAGTACCATTGCAGCAAGTATTGCTGGCGTCATTACTATGATTGCTAATATGATGCAGTTCTTTGCTATCTTTGGTCGCAGTGACGATCGCGAAGGGGGCAATCCCATTGCCATGTTGGCTACCATTATTTTAGCACCTATTGCAGCCGCTTTAATTCAAATGGCCATTTCACGGTCACGCGAATATTTGGCTGATGAAGGGGGCGCTGAAATGAGTGGTAAACCTTTATCGTTAGCGTCGGCCCTAGGCAAAATCGACTATTATTCCAAATATGGTGCTTTGCCAACGAGTGAAGCTCAAGTTGGTACAACAGCTCATATGTTTATTATCAATCCATTAAGCAATGTAAAGGACTTTACTAGTTCTTTATTTAGTACTCATCCAAGTACAGCATCTCGTATTGAAAAGTTAAAAGAATTAGCTGCGCGTATGCGCTAGGAGGTAATTATGGAACACACGTTAGTACTGGTAAAACCTGATGGAGTGAAGAAGAAACTTTGTGGTGAAATTTTAGCTCGCTATGAGCGCAAAGGCTTAACAATTAGTGCCTTAAAATTAATGCAAGTACCGTGTGAATTAGCGGCGGAACATTATGCTGAGCATAAGGATAAACCGTTTTTCCAAGAATTAATTGATTTCATTACCTCAGGCCCTGTCTTAGCGATGGTGTTAAGTGGGGAAAATGCAGTAGCTGCGGTGCGTCAATTAAATGGGGCTACGGATCCGTTAAAAGCGAATCCTGGTTCCATTCGTGGCGACTATGGCTTAGCAATTAATGAAAATGTTGTTCATGCCTCCGATGCGGTAGATACAGCTAAACGGGAAGTCGCTTTATGGTTCCCTGAATTTTAATTTTTTATATTACTAGAGGTGATAGTATGAACGCAAAGGTATACACTAAAACAGGTGATAAAGGTTCTACTTCTTTATACACAGGGGAACGACTTTCTAAAGCCTCCCTTCGCGTAGAAGCGTATGGTACGATTGATGAACTCCAAGCAGTACTTGGGGTTGCCCGTGCCTTCTCTGAACACGAGGATATTCAACAAGTGATTTATGGCATTCAAAAAGAGTTATGGCAGTTAATGGCTGACGTAGCTAGCTTAGGTCAAGAGCCTACCATTACGGATGCCCATATTGAAAATTTAGAAAAAATTATCGATAGCTATGATGCTAAGATGGAACCACTCACTAAATTTATTGTACCTGGTGATAAAAAAAGTTCCGCCTTATTACATCAATGCCGTACGGTAACCCGTCGTGCCGAACGAGCTTTATTGCGTGCTGCAGAATCTGGTGAAGCGATTCACGAAGTAAACATTCGTTATTTAAATCGTTTGTCTGATTGTTGCTACATGTTAGCTCGTGCAGAGTTTGAACTTTAATAGGCCATCGCTATGTATTCTTTGTGTTCACGTAGGTGAAGTGGCAGTAACTTCATACTTGCTTGACGCGTGAATACGGAATACGGTCACCCAATAAAAAAAGCTATGTTACCGAGTGATTCGCGTAACATAGCTTTCTTTTATTGGTCAATCGTGCCTGTATTTAATACATCTTCGGGACTTGGATAGTAGAAGAATACAATACTAATCTCATATTGGAATTTTTCACGAATTTTAGCCGCTAAAATGGTTTCAAATTCGATTAAGTCTTCTGGTTCAATAGTGCCATCTTCTACGAGGACTAATAATTGTGGTTCTACCGATGGGGCATTAGGTGGTAAGGCTTCTGGTGGTAAGGGAATATTCACAATCACACGGGCTGTAGCGGCATACTGTTCATTTTGATCGGTAACAACCGCGCGATAGGTATTTTCCCATAATGTAGCCATTAATTTAACATAAAAATTTTTCATTTCCATAAAATAAACACTCCTTTTTTATTCCCCCTAGATGGCCGAAACGGTGTATAATGGGAGATATGGGTATTGATATGGAATTATTGTATACTTATAGGGGCACTAAATGCAAGTAGTGTCAATTAAATTAACAGTAGGGAGTGTATAGCGGTTCATGACGAACAATACAAGTAAGATCATACTTTGTACTGGTGGTGCACGCAGTGGTAAAAGTGAGTTTGCCGAACAACTAGTGTTATCATTACCAGGCACGAAAGGGTATGTAGCAACGAGTCAAATTTTTGACGATGAAATGGAAGATCGTGTAGCAAAGCATAAAGCTCGTCGTGGTGCGATGTGGCAAAACTTTGAAATTCCTTATGATCTAGCCGCTTCATGGCCAAAGGTTTTAGAACAATGCGATGTCATTTTGGTAGACTGTTTAACTATGTATGCTACCAATGCCATGCTAAAAAACGAGCCTCACACCCAAGCAGCATGTAATGAAATAGCAACAGCCTTAGTAGGTCAGTTAGAATTAATCCTTTCACAAAGTCGTGAAGCGCAAAAAACAGTGGTCTTTGTTACTAATGAATTGGGCTTAGGAATCGTACCGGAAAATCGAATGGCTCGATTTTTCCGCGATATAGCGGGTTTACTCAATCAAGCCGTGGCTAAGAATGCTGATGAAGTGTATTTTACCATTAGTGGTATTACGACAGAGCTAAAATCCAAGGAGGTTCATATATAATGGCTAAGAAAATTATGTTTCAAGGAACGAGTTCAAATGTAGGAAAAAGTATTTTGACTACGGCATTGTGCCGTATTTTTTATCGTAGAGGCTTAAAAACAGTGCCATTTAAAGCGCAAAATATGGCCTTAAACTCCTATGTAACTCGTTGGGGCGATGAAATTGGGCGTGCCCAAGTAGCTCAAGCAGAAGCGGCTGGTATAGATCCAATTGTGCAAATGAATCCGGTCCTTTTAAAACCAACTGGCAATCAATCCTCCCAAGTAGTACTTATGGGAAAACCAGTAGGCGTATTCAGTGCTAAAGAATATCACACCCAATATTCCTTAACTGCTCTGGATAAAGTAAAAGAAAGTCTTCAATTCTTAGACCATAATTTTGATATGATTGTCATTGAAGGGGCTGGAAGTCCTGCGGAAGTCAATTTAAAAGCGAATGATATTGTAAACATGCGGGTAGCCAAATTGACAAACTGTCCTGTAATGCTAATTGCTGATATTGATCGTGGTGGTGCCATTGCCTCTATTGTAGGTACACTGGAATTATTAGAACCAGAAGAACGAGATTTAGTGAAAGGGATTGTAATCAATAAATTCCGAGGCGATATTAATTTATTAAAACCAGCGCTCGACTTCATTGAAGAACGAACCGGTCGCAAAGTAGTCGGTGTTATTCCTGCCATTGAAAATCTTGACATTGACGAAGAAGATTCGGTAGCCCTCGAAAGTAAGCATACTACTATTAATCGTGATATTACAATTGCTGTTATGCAAACTCCTAAAATTTCTAATTTTACAGACTTTGATGCCTTAGCATATGAACCAGATGTAGCGGTTCGTTTTGTTAAACCAGGTGATGCGATTGGGGAGCCCGATTTAATCATTTTACCAGGCTCTAAGAATACGTTAGCGGATTTAAAATATTTACAAGATCGTGGGTATGATAAGGATATTAAAGCCTTAGTCGCTAAGGGAACACCGGTACTTGGCGTATGTGGTGGCTATCAGATGTTAGGTGAAAAACTACATGATCCAGATGGTGTTGAGGGGGATATTCCTGAATTAGCGGGTCTTGGTTTATTGCCTACAGAAACTACTATGACAGGCACCAAAATGACGCATCAAGTAAGTTTTAATACTAAGAATTTACCTTTCTTAGGTATGAAGTATAGTGGTGAAAATTTACGAGGTTATGAAATTCATATGGGGGATACCCATGGTGTAGGTGCTGTAGCTGAATGCTTTAATATTACCTCCCGCAGTGAAAAACCAGTACAGGTAATGGATGGTTTTACTGATGAAACAGGGCAAGTGATGGGGACGTATATTCATGGCATTTTAGACAATGATAGTCTTCGTCGTCAATTAATCAATGCTTTGCGCACTAAAAAAGGTTTAGCACCGCTAGGTGAAGTGTTCCATTATTTTGAACATAAAGATGCTGCTTATAACTGCTTAGCAGATATTGTGGAACAACATTTAGACATGGACTACATTGATACCTTATTAGAGGAACAAGCCTAATGGAATGGTTTGTGCAAAATGCTCATTTCTTTATTCCTTTATGGGCCTTTCTATTAGACTGCCTCTTAGGAGATCCTAAAAGCCGTTTTCATCCTGTAGTCCTCATTGGAAACGTCATTTCTTTCTATGAACATCTCCTATATGGCGCCACTGATTCGCCTCGTAAAAAAATGGCTTATGGTGCCTTAACGGTGTGCTTAACGTTGCTAACGGTGACGGGTATTGGCTTTTGCCTCTTACTAATTGCCGGTACCATTCATCCCTGGGTAGCCTATGCTATGGAAGTAATTATTGTCTATATTACCATTAGTCCACGTTCTTTAGCGGAAGCAGGCCTAGAACTCGCTCATTTATTACGGGCTAAGGACTTTCCCGAAGCACGCCGTAAAGTGGGGTGGATTGTCGGTCGTGACACTACTGAATTAGATGAAAGTGAAATTACTCGTGCTACCATTGAAACGGTGGCGGAAAATACCGTGGATGGCATTATTTCGCCCTTATTGTTTTTCGCTTGCTTTGGCCCTTTAGGCGCGCTTTTTTACCGTACTGCCAACACTATGGATTCCATGTTAGGGTATAAAAATGAACGGTACCTATATTTTGGGAGAGTGGCGGCTCGTTTTGATGATGTAGTCAATTGGATTCCCGCACGGATAACGTTATTATTGTATATTGCGTCCGCTTTTATCTTGCGTCATGATTGGCGCAATGCTTGGTATATTGCCAAGCGAGATGCAGCCAAACATCCTAGTCCTAACGGAGGCTATGCGGAAGCACCCGTAGCCGGCGCCTTACATATCCGCCTTGGTGGGTATAATAAATATGGGGATACTATGACCTTTAGGCAGTTTATGGGAAATCCTGATGTGCCTATGCGTGGTATTCACATTCAAAAAACAATTGGTATGATGTATGTTTGTTCTTTATTAGGGGTTGTATTAGCAGCCTTAATTTCTAGAATCTTGGTGATACTATGAAGTCATTTTTTATTGGCTTACAATTTTTAACCCGTCTTAAAATCGTAAATCAAACAGAATGGGATATTCATGATTTTGGCAAAAGTGTAGTGTATTTTCCTTTTGTAGGTCTAGTCATTGGTGCCTTTATGGCGGCTATTTACTGGCTATTAGCAGATCATTTACCTATACAATTATTGGCTTTATTATTAGTTATTTTTGAATTCTTATTTACTGGCGGCCTTCACGCCGATGGATTTATGGATACTTGTGATGGCCTGTTTTCAGGACGTGACCGAGAACGTAAATTAGAAATCATGAAAGATAGTCGCGTCGGTTCCAATGGGGTAGTGGGTTTTGTATTTCTAACGCTATTGAAATGGCAATTATTAGCCAATGTTAATCCTCAATTCCTTTGGGAATTACTCTTATTTTTGCCAATTATTAGTCGCTATTCTTTAGTATTAAGTATTCGTCTTTTCCACTATGCGCGACCAGAAGGCATGGGGAAGGCCTTTGCCGTATATTCACCAAAGAGTACGCTCCTTTGGTCCACAATATTCGCTTTATTACCCGCCATCTATTTTCATTGGGATTATGCCGTATTTCTTGGTAGCGGTATCTTATTAAATATGATTTTAAACTCTTATATCGCTAAACATTTAGGTGGCGTAACGGGAGATACCTATGGATTTGTTATTGAATCCTCAGAGGTGTTACTTATTTTAGTAGCCCTTGCCATTGGCTTTGGTGCCTTATAAAGAGCTAGCTTAAAAGCTTTACAGTATTTTTACTGATTATTTACTGTAGATATTTATATTTTTTTGTATATTAGTATGGAGGAACGACAGGTGTCATATTATGTGCGAGCACCAGGGACGTGCGGCGAATTTTTGCAAGGTTCCATTGATGGTCAACCATTCTTGGTTACCTGTCCAATCAATCGCTATTCCTATGCCCTTAGCGAAGTGCAACAACCTTTGAGGCCGTATTATTGTTCACTGCAACCGAAAGCAGCCTTAGCGACGCAACAAGTAAAGACCTTACTAGAAACGACTTCACCAGCCATGTTGGCTCAATGGAGTCATTTAAAATCAGGCCCTACCGTGCATGTACGATCAGATATTGTACAAGGCAAAGGGATGGCATCGAGTAGTGCCGATATAAGTGTGGCCGCCATGGCAACAGCCTTAGCTTATGGTCGCCCTTTAACCTTAGAAGAATTAAAAGAGATTTGCCTACGCATAGAACCGAGCGATGCCTCTTTTTATCCTGGGGTAGTCCAATTTGATTATATTTCTGGGGTGATAACAGAGCCATTGGGTAATTGCCCACCTATGAAAATTATGATTTTTGATGAAGGTGGGGAGATTGACACAGTAGCCTTTAATGCCCAGTCTGGCTTGCGAGATTTAATTGCGGAAAAAGAGCCTTATATTTTGGAATCCTTAGCTTTGTTTAAGGAAGGTATTGCACAACATAACGTTTCTTTAATTGGCCAAGCTGCTACGTTGAGTGCCTTTGCTAATCAACGTATTTTGCATAAACCATTACTCTATGAGCTCCATGAAATAGGAAGTCACTTTAATAGTGTAGGTACGATTATTGCTCATAGTGGCACAATTATGGGCCTTTTATTTCCGTCTGATGGGGCGCCCTTAGCAGATTGTAAGGCCGCTGTCCAACAAGCCTTACCGAATTTGCATTATTTAGATACTGTGGAAACTACAAATGAGGGCATTACATTTATGAAACGCTAGGGAGGTGCTACATAATGAAAAATATACATGGTGGTAATATTTACAAAATAGCCCGTGCCCATGGCGTTCAGCCTCAGGATATTATAGATTTTAGTGCTAATATTAATCCTGTAGGCTTAAGTCCCAAAGGAGAAGCTGCGCTAAAAGAACATCTTAGTGAAATTATTCACTATCCAGATCCTAATAATGAAGCTTTACTCGAAGTGACTAGTAAAACCCTTGCCATATCAAGCGAACAAATTCTTTTTGGCAATGGGGCTGCTCAACTTTTATATGCTTTAATGGAGTTATCAGATTTAAAAGAAGTGTTAGTTCCTGCACCAGGCTTTTCAGAGTATGCCTTAGCTGCGAAAGCGCAAAATCTTAAGGTTACTTCGTATCCGTTGACTCTAGTAGCAGACCCTATGTATCACTTTGAAATGCCCTATGAAATTTTGCGTGACCATTTGCATAGAGCGGCTGCTAATGGGGAACGCTATTTGCTTTGTTTAGGCAATCCTAATAATCCTGACGGAAGTTTACAGACAGTGGCTACTGTCTTAGAATTAGCTCAATTAGCAGCCACATCTAATAGTCTCTTGTTGGTCGATGAGTCTTTTATTGAATTTACCAATGAAAGTCACAGTTTACGGCCTTATATAAAAGAATATCCTAATCTGTTAGTCTTACATTCCTTGACTAAGTTTTATGCGATACCAGGACTACGTTTAGGCACGCTTTTAGGGAATTCAGAACTCTTAGCAAGGATAAAACAATTTATTCCCGCTTGGTCAGTCAATCACTTAGCTGCTCACTATGGCATAGGGGCTTTACAAGACGAAGTATATCGCCAAAAAAGTCGGGCTGTGGTAGCTCGTGAAAAGGAATGGCTCTACGGGGCCATTAAGGCGTTTCCATTTTTAACAGTATGCGCCCCTAGTGTTAATTTTATGTTATTACATTGGCAGCCAGAATCACCAGATTTAGGTGCTTTTATGGAGTTTTTAAACACTAAAAATCTATTAATTCGCAGTTGTGAAGCTTATGAAGGCTTAGGCACTGGATGGTTCCGCATTGCCGTAAAAGATAGAACGAATAATGAATTATTAATCTCATATGTAAAGGAGTTCGCCTATGCACACAATTTATTTAGTACGTCACGGTCAGACTGAATGGAATAGCACTGGTTTTTATCAAGGGTATACCAATGTGCCTTTAAATGAAACTGGGGTTTTACAAGCACAAGCAGTGGCTAAAGAATTAGCATCCGTGCATTTTGATTCCATTATTGCCAGCGATTTAGATCGCGCTCGAATTACAGCGGAAACTATTTTAGACAAACGCTCTATTCCATTTCGCACGGATGAACGACTTCGGGAAATTAACTTTGGCGATTGGGAAGGTCTTACTTATGATCAAATCGAGGCTAAATGGCCACAATCTATTTACACTATGTACCGCAGTCCTGATAAAGTAAAAATCTCAAATGGCGAATCCTTCCAAGAGGTACAAGAGCGTTCTTGGGAAGCCTTAGTTGAGGAAATGAAACAGGTGGGGGACGATAAAACGATTTTAGTAGTCGCTCATGGGGGCACAAATCGTACCTTAATCTGTAAAATGCTAAATTTACCGCTTCATTTTGCTTGGAATTTTAGCCAAGGTAATACCTCTATTAGCCGCGTTGAGTTCTATGGCTTAACTGAAGATGACCACAATACCTTGAGTTTACTGAACTATACCAAGCATTTAGAAACATATAATGTAAAATAGTAGGTTTTAATATGCGCTTACGTTTAGATAAATTTTTGGCTAATAAAGCCTTTGGTAGTCGTAAAGAAGTACATGCTTTGATTAAACAAGGTTTAGTTACTGTTGATTCGGTTGTGGCGACTAAAAAGGATATGGCCATTCAAATTCCCGAACAAATTATTGCTGTTAACGGTGAAGTGGTAGATAATCGTCAACAGTATTATGTAAAATTTAATAAACCAGCTGGTTATGTTTGTGCGGTAGAAGATAATCGCCATCCTACTGTAATGGAGTTACTACCACCAGAGTTTTTAACTATGGGCGTTGTACCTGTCGGCCGTTTAGACAAAGATACGGAAGGTTTACTCTTATTATCGAATGATGGTGTATGGGCTCACCGCATCATTAATGGGAAAAAACATATTTCTAAATTATATTATATTGAATATACCGGTGAACTCACTGAAACAGGCTTAGAGCGTATAAAAGAAGGTATTGTCCTGGGGGATGGCACAGTTTGTAAACCAGCCAATCTTGAGCTGTTAGAGCCTGGCAAAGCTCAAATCACTATAGAGGAAGGGAAATACCATCAGGTAAAACGTATGATAGGCGCCGCTGGTGGCGAAGTCACTTACTTAAAACGTTTATCCGTAGGTCCCTTAACCCTAAGGGGCATTGAAAATTTAGGGGATTTTACCTATCTTAGTGAGGAAGACGTGGAAAAACTATAGTCAAAATACGTAATTTATGGTATCATGAAATGAAAAAATTTATAGCAAGGGAGTCTTATCATGAATGGCTTATTACGCCTACAGGATTATTTGACTGCGCACCAGTATGATGGCATACTCTTGCTTAGCCAGACCAATCTTAGGTATTTTGCTGGTTTTACAGGGACTACAGCGGTAGCTTTTGTAACACCTAAACAAGCATATATAATTACAGATAGTCGCTATACGGAACAAGCTCAGCAACAGTGCGAGGGCTATGAAGTAGTCCAGTATACTACTACCGTATGGGACAGCATTTCAAAGATAATTGAGGAACAGCAAATATCCTTAGCTGTATGTGCTTTTGAAGGCAATTATGTACCGGTAGATACATACCAAATTTTTTCAAAAGTACTTAACCATAGTCAATTTGCATCGGTTAACCTTACGCCATTACGGGCCATAAAACGACCTGATGAATTAGACTTAATGCGTAAGGCGGCACAAATTGCTGATGAAGCCTTTGCTGCTATGTTGCCTCAATTAAAAGTTGGCATGACCGAAAAAGAAGCTCGAGTGATTCTTGAAATCGAAATGATGCGCCGTGGTTCTGAAGAACCTTCTTTTGATACGATAGTAGCATCAGGGCATCGATCTAGTATGCCTCATGGGGTGGCCTCAGATAAAGTCATTGAAGATGGTGATTTTGTTACCTTTGATTTTGGCGCTGTCTATAAAGGCTATCATTCCGATATGACCCGTACTATTGTTATGGGTAACGCTTCACAAGCACAACGGTCATTATACAATGTAGTACTACAAGCTCAACTATTAGGATTAAAAGCTGTTAAAGCCGGTGTAACTGGTAAAATGGTAGATGCTGCTTGCCGTGATAGTATTTATAAAGCTGGCTATGAAGGGTATTTTAATCATGGCACTGGTCATGGCGTAGGTCTTGATATTCACGAGGAGCCAGTAGCTTCACCAAGGTCTGATATAGTCCTAGAGCCTAATATGATTGTCACTGTAGAACCAGGCGTATATTTACCTGGTCAAATAGGTCTTCGCATTGAAGACAGTGTTATTGTTACTGACGAGGGTTATGAATTATTGACTCATACCTCGAAAGAATTAATAGAAGTAAAAGGTTAAACGGAGGGATTTAAATGATTTCTAGTAATGATTTTCGTCCGGGCGTAACAGTTGAGCTCGATGGCAACGTGTGGCAAGTAGTTGACTTCCAACACGTAAAACCAGGGAAAGGGGCTGCTTTCGTTCGTTGTAAATTAAAGAATTTGCAAACCGGCGCTGTAGTTGAACGTACTTTCAATGCTGGTGAAAAAGTACCTAAAGCTCACGTAGATCGTCGTCGTATGCAATACTTATACGAAGCGGATGGGGCTTATACATTCATGGATAACGAAACCTATGATCAAGTAGAATTAAATCTTGAACAATTAGGGGATGCTAAAAACTTCTTACTTGAAAACATGGAAGTAAGCATCATGTTCTTCCAAGGTATCGTAATTGGTATTGATTTACCAGTAGCCGTAGAACTTCGTGTAGTTGAAACTGATCCTGGTATCCGTGGCGATACTGCCACTGGTGGTACTAAACCAGCTACGCTTGAAACTGGCTATGTAGTTAAAGTACCGTTGTTCATCGAAGTAGACGATGTACTTCGTGTCGATACTCGCACTGGTCAGTACATTGAACGTGCGTAATTTCATTTAAATTAAAAAGCATTTGTCTTTTACGCATGTGGTGAGAGGCAAATGCTTTTATGCTATGGCAGAAAGGCTGGCGTACTATGAGTGAAGAGACTACATTCTTTGAAGGAATAACCAAAATTAGCGATACTGTATATGGCACTATTGCTTTATTAAAAGCGTTGGAGATTAAAGGGGTTGCCTCCATGAGTACGACTGCTGGTGATGATTTTGCCAATTTTATTGGTATGAAAAGCCAGTGGGAAGGGGTTAAGCTACAACATGTATCGGATACATCTATTACCCTAGATTTATACTTAGTAGCACGTTATGGCTACCGTATTCCCGACGTGGCTTTACGCGTCCAAGAGCATGTTAAAACAGGTATTGAAACCTTGACGGGAACCACCGTAGAGGGTGTTAATATTTTTATTCAAGATATTGCGTTTGATAGCACGTTAAATGCTACAACTAATGAGGAAAGGAGCGATACATAGTGGATACTAAGAATAAGCCTGCGGACATATCCGACGAGGTTATTTTACAAATTGCCAATCATGCGTTAACCGTAATTCCAGGCTATCATTCACTAAATAGTAATTTTTACTATGGCATGGTCGATGGTATTGCTCGTAATTTTGGTCAAAAACGCTTACCTGGTATTAATGTAAAACACCGCAAAGAAGGTCTAGAGGTTAATATTTATATTAATGTCCTTTACGGCTATCCTTTGATGACCATGGCTGAACAAATTCGTCAACAAATTCGCAAGGATTTAAGAGACTCTTTAGCCATTGAAAATGTACGCGTTGACGTGCACTTTGAAAATATAATCGATCCTAATCAACAACTAGAGGAGACTAGCAATGAAACAAAATCGTAATCGTCGCCAAGCACGTTTATATGCTTTCCAAAGTTTATACGCCAAGGAATTTCATACAGCGGAAGACATTATTTCTGTACCTACAGCGGAAGAAGTAAATACTACGGCCGGTATGGATATAGCCTATGCCGAAGCTATTATTCAAGGCGTAGAAGCTAATAAAACAACCATTGATGCGCTGTTACAAGCTCATTCACCTAAGCGTAAAATCGCTCAATTAGGAGCGGTAGAACGAAATGTACTGCGCTTAGCTACTTGGGAACTTACCATTTCTAATGAAGCCATTGATCCACGCATTATTATTAATGAAGCGATTCAATTAACTAAAGATTATGGTGCGGAAAAGAGTTATAAATTTGTGAATGCTGTTCTTGATACGATTGCCAAAAATAAAGCAACCGTAGGCGCTACGGAGGCCTAAGAGGGCTATGAAAGTTTATTTAGGGTTAGATACCAGTTGTTATACTACCTCTTGTGCACTCGTAACAGAAGATGGCGAATTAGTAGGCGAAGCGCGTAAATTATTGGATGTGAAACCTGGCGCCCGTGGGCTTCAGCAATCGCAAATGGTATTTCAACATACCCGTGCTTTACCTAGTTTAATTGAGCAATTACCTCAGGACTATACCCTAGCTGGCATTGGTGTGAGTGCGTTTCCTAGACGGGAAGCTAATTCATATATGCCAGCTTTTCTTGTAGGTCATGGGGTAGGTCGCACCTTAAGTCATATACATAAAGTGCCACTATTTGAATTTTCCCATCAAGAAAATCATATTTTAGCTGCTTTACGCGTATTACAAACTGTACCTACTGAGCCGTTTTATAGCCTTCACGTATCGGGCGGTACGACCGAATTATTATACTGTAAACCTCATGAAGACCATTTCTTTACTACCCAATTAGTGAATGGATCCATCGATTTACAAGGCGGACAATTTGTAGATCGTGTGGGGGTAGCCTTAGGATTAACCTTTCCAGCAGGACCAAAACTAGAACAATTGGCCAAGTGCCTTTGTCCTAATCCAAAAGAATTAAAGCAACAAGTAAAAGAATTGGTAAAAAATAATCAATTCAAACCCTTGCCAGTCGCCGTAAAACAAGGTGCCCTTAGCTTTGGCGGCCCTTGTAGCGAGGCGATGCGTCGTCTTGAACGTGAAGCTTCTATTACGGAAACTACGCAACAAAACATGGCTGTAGCCGTTTTCCTATGTATTTGCCAATCTTTGACTAAAATGCTGACCTATGAATGGGAACAGCGCCCAGCTAATCGATTGATTGCCGTAGGCGGTGTATTAGCAAATAGCTATTTACGGCAAGCACTACTCAGCTTTGGTCAGAAGTACAAGCTTGCTGTGGATTTTGCACCACCACAATATAGCTCCGATAATGCCACGGGCGTAGCCTATGGCGCTGCTTTATTAGGAAAGTAGAGGAATTTATGGATGTTTTTTCAGTTACACGCTTAAACAGTCTAATCAAACGTGTCTTAGAGCGTGAATATATTCTTAAAAACTGCTATGTAGCAGGCACAATTTCCAATTTAAAACGTCATAGCACGGGGCATTATTATTTCTCGTTAAAAGATGAGGATGCTTCCGTTGACGTAGCTCTTTGGGCTGGTACAGCCCAGAAAAAAGGCTTAGTCAATGCCTTAGAAAATGGTCTTTTTGTTACCATGCGGGCTACTATAAATTTCTACGAAAAAACAGGCCGTTTAAGTCTTATTTGTAATGATATGGAAATTGGTCAGAAAAGTCCCTATCAATTAGAGTACGAAGCTTTAAAAAAAGAATTAACTGCACTGGGCTATTTTGATGATCTTCATAAACAGCCATTACCTGTCATGCCTACTTGCATTGGCCTTGTAACGTCTGAATCGGGTGCCGTACTCCACGATATTTTACATGTAGCGGCCCAACGTAATCCCTGGGTTCAATTTAAACTTTTTGCTGTGCCCGTGCAAGGTGATAAAGCGGGTCCTATTATTGCTAAAGGCATTGAGCGGGCCGATAGGGATAAAGCGGTGGAGCTTATCATTGTAGGCCGTGGTGGGGGCTCTATGGAAGATTTATGGTGTTTTAACGATCGTGCCGTAGTAGAGGCTGTGTATCACTGTCAAACACCGATTGTGTCAGCAGTAGGTCATGAAACGGATTATACCTTATGCGATTTTGCTGCCGACGTTCGTGGTGCTACGCCCAGTCATGCCGCAGAATTATCCGTATATCCTGTAGCCTTACTATGGCAACAGTTAAAAGATAAAGAGCAATATTTACACCAATTTATGAAGCAAACTTTAGAAAGTAAGAAGCAAGATTTACAAGCTATCTTCAACCGTAAGTTGGGGATTCCAGCCCTTACTTTAATTCATAAAGAAAGTGGAAAATTAACGGCTTTACAGCATCAATTAACTTCTTCCATTACGAATCGTATAGGACAGAAACAAAATGATATAGCGCTTTTAGCGAAGCAATTGGAATTATTAAACCCGCTTCATGTATTGGTAAAGGGCTATACCAAAGTAGAACATAAAGGACGCCCTATCCGTACTACTAGGGACGTTTCAGTTGGTGATTCTATTGATATAACCATGCAAGATGGCACATTAGAAGCTGTGATTAAGGAGATTCATACCAATGGCTAATACATTAAAAAATTACGAAAAGAAATACGCCGCTTTAGAAGAAATTGTACGCACCTTAGATGCTAACGAACTATCAGTGAATGATTTACTAACACAATATAAAAAAGGCCTTACCTTAGTAAAAGAATGTTCCGATATGCTTCAAAGTGTAGAAGGGGAAGTACGCCAAATTATTGAAGAAGTACGAATTGGCGATGAAATGCAGAAATAATCTATGTATAAATTAGACTAAATGATGTATAATAATTAGATAGAGAGTATTTTTATAATTGCTAGCTATTAATTAATAAAATAGTAGTTACTGATACATACCCACAGGGTAGGAGGAACTATGTTAACAGAATATTTAAAAGCCAGTAAAGCTTGGACTGAATCATATTTAGCTACTCTTTTAGAGTCTCCTAATACAGAATATGCAAAGCTTTACGAAGCTATGCGCTACAGCTTATTAATGGGCGGGAAACGAATACGTCCCATTTTAACCAAAGCGGTTATGGAATCACTCGGTGTTTCACCGGAACCATACAAAGAAATCGTCTGTGCTATCGAGTTAATTCACACCTATTCATTAGTGCATGATGATTTGCCTGCTATGGATAATGATGACTATCGTCGTGGCAGCCTTACAAACCATAAAGTATATGGTGATGGCATGGCCATATTAGCGGGCGATGGTTTATTAACCTATGCCTTTCAATTAATGTGTCAAAATATAGTAGCCACACCAAGCCAACAATTGCAATGTGTCTTAGCCTTAGCGAAAGCCGCTGGGCCAGAAGGTATGGTGGGGGGCCAAGCTTTTGATTTAGAATCAGAAGGCCGTCACATTCCTTTATCAGAATTGCAAGTATTACATCGTGGTAAAACGGGCGCCTTATTCCTGGCCGCTATTGAAATAGGCCTTATTCTTAGTAAGGCGTCACCTAACGTGCAAGCTAGTTATCGCACCTATGGCGACCAACTCGGTTTATTATTCCAAATTACCGATGATATTTTAGATGTAACGGGCACCATGGAAGACTTAGGCAAAATGCCTGGCAGTGATGAAAAGCAAGATAAATCTACATACGTGTCTGAATTAGGCGAAGCTGGCGCTCGGGCTAAAGCCGAAGAAACCGCAGCGGCCGCTAAAGCAGCCTTAGCCGAAATAGAGGGCGATACCCGAATTTTAGAAGCCTTAGTGGATTATCTAGTACATAGGACGAATTAATCATGCAGTTTTTTAGTGAAATTTTTAGTAATTACATAGCACTCTGTGCCTTTTGGGGTTGGTTCTTGGCGCAAGCTCTTAAATTTGTTATCGTCTTATTACAAATACGTCGTCTGCAATGGGAACGTCTCATTGGCTCCGGTGGCTTTCCTAGCTCTCATACCTCTTTAGTAGTAGCTTTATCTACAGCCACAGCCTATGAGCATGGTGTAAACTCTGATTTATTCGTTATTTGCTTAACCTTTTCCCTCATTGTCATGTATGATGCGTCAGGTGTACGTCGCGAAGCAGGACGACAAGCACAAATTCTCAATCAATTAATGGAACATTTCAAGAAACGCAATATTCCAGTTCACATTGAAGGAGGGCAAATGCTTAAAGAATTGCTAGGACATACGCCCTTTGAAGTATTTGGCGGTGCTATCTTAGGATATACGGTTGCATCCATTATTTATTATAATTTTCTGTAATCACAAGGGAGTTTTATGAGTACAAAAGAACGGTTAGACGTATTACTAGTGAACCGAGGCCTCTTTGAAAGCCGTGAAAAAGCAAAAACAGCCATTATGGCTGGTCAAATTTTCATGGGCACAGTATGTGTCGACAAAGCGGGCACTAAAATTCCTGTTGATGCTGATTTATCGGTCAAAGGGAATACCTTGCCCTATGTAAGTCGTGGTGGTCTAAAGTTAGAAAAAGCCTTACAGCTCTATCCCATTGATTTAACGGATGCTGTCATGGTGGATATTGGCGCCTCTACTGGCGGTTTTACGGATTGTGCCTTACAAAATGGGGCGGCTAAAGTATTTGCTATCGATGTGGGCTATAACCAACTCGCTTGGTCTTTACGACAAGATCCACGTGTTATTAATATGGAAAAACAAAATATCCGTACCGTAACAGCGGAACAATTGGGGGAATTAGTGGATTTTATTTCCATTGATGTAGCCTTCATTTCCCTTGATAAGGTATTACCGGTAGCCGTTACCTTATTAAAAGACAGTGGCTCCTTAGTGGCCTTAATTAAACCTCAATTTGAAGCGGGTCGTGAAAAAGTGGGCAAAGGTGGTATTGTGCGAGAAGCTAGTACTCATGAAGAAGTATTGCTCCGTATTTTACAAGTAGCTGAAAGTTGTGGTTTATATCCACATGGTGTCACGTATTCACCCATTAAAGGGACTGAAGGTAATATTGAATTTTTAGGATTTTTTAAGGAAACAGCGGAAGGGGCTTTGCCCATTACAAATGAGTTAGTTCAATCAGTAGTGGCAGCCGCTCATGAAATGTAGGTGATGATATGCGTGTTGGTTTTATCCCTAATATGGGCAAAGAAAATATAATACCCGTTCTCCAAGAGGCAAAGCGTATTTGCGAAAATTGTGGCATAGAAGTTTGGCTTCCTGAAGATCTTAAAGAATTTGACTTACCACATATTCTTGACATCCCTGCGGAACATGTATTACCACGACCAGAAATTTTTAAGCACTTAGATATTGCCTTTAGTTTTGGTGGCGATGGTACGCTTATTCATTTAGCCCGTCAGATTTATATGCACGATGTTCCTATTTGTGGTATTAATTTAGGGGAGCTAGGCTTTTTGAATCAAATCGAATTAGCCGATATGGAAGATCGAATTACAAAGATTGCTAATGGTGATTATCGCGTAGAAAATCGGATTCATTTAGCTGCTGAAATTCGCACTGCTGAAGGAGCGAAAAAATTAACCCCTATCATTAATGAAGTTGTTATTACCCATGAAAAGCCAGGGCGTATGGCGCGTATTAATTTAGCCATCAACGAAGGCTACACACAAATGTATCCCGCTGATGGGTTAATTGTGGCTTGTTCCACTGGTTCTACGGGGTATAATTTATCCGCTGGTGGCCCTATTATGGCGCCAGATAATCACTCTATTATTGTCACACCAATTGCACCCCATTTATTGCAAAGTGTGTCCTTAGTATTAAAAGAAAGTGCTCGCATCGATTTAACCATGCCAAAGCGGCAGGAAAAACTACACATTTGTATTGATGGCACTTTTGATTATGAGTTTACCAGTGAGGATACCTTACATATAGAAGCCAGTGCTTTATATAGTCGCTACGTCCGCTTCTATGAGCAAAAATTCTTTGCCACTTTATTCCGTAAATTGTCAGCCCGCCGAGATGAACTTCTATGATTAATTTGAATCATGCTGTACAATTTCAACGAACCTTATGGCTTAATCAATTAACTAAGGCTCAAACTATTGTAGATGCCACGGTAGGAAATGGTCACGATTTGCTGTATTTAGCTAACCATTGCCAAAAAGGAACTACTTTATATGGCCTAGATAGGCAAGCTATAGCCATTGAGGCCTCTAAGCAAAGAGTGGCTAAAGAGTGCCAACGTCAAGATATTAACTGTCACTTTATAGAAGGTCGTCATGAAATTCTACTAAGTGACACGCCTTGGCTAGCGGCACCTATTGATTTGCTGATTTTCAATTTAGGCTATTTGCCAGGTAGCTCTCATGAGTTAATGACGCAGCCTACAACAACTATTGAGGCCATTAACCAAGGCTTAACGCATTTAGCGCCACGCGGTCTGATTACTATTGTAGCGTATCCAGGCACACCTACTGGTGAAGCGGAAGCGCAAGCAGTACATACATTGTTAACAACCTTGCCACAACAGGCGTATGATGTGGCAACTTGGATGCCTATTAACCAGATTAATAAGCCTCCCATTTTATATATTATTAAAGGACGGTGACCTATGAAACGCTACAGATATAACAAAATTAAAGAAATCGTACAATCCCGCTCTATTGAAACCCAAGAAGAATTAGCAGCCGCTTTAGCGGATGAAGGGATTGAAGTAACACAAGCTACCGTATCTCGTGATATTAAAGAGTTAATGCTCATTAAAATTCCTACTGGTGATGGCCACTATCGTTATGCTTTA
>NZ_NMZQ01000023.1 GCF_010093125.1 Veillonella sp. R32 | reverse complement strand
TTGCTAGCTCGTTTTCGTTGTTGTTAGCTTAACCGAAGTTATCTAACTTAGAATTTATTTGGTTGGTTTCAACGTTGTTGAAACCCGCACTCTGGCTATGTTCATTTCGTTAGAAATGATTACCTTACATTGTTCAGTTTTCAAAGATCTGCTTCATCGCTTTGCTGTTATCAGCTTGCGACAGCTTAATTATTATATCGCAATCAATTTTCAGTGTCAAGCACTTTTTAGAAAATATTTTCAACATAATTTCTAAAAATCAAAAGCGATACATCACTCATTTTTCAAAAAGCATAGACTACTATTGATTACTATCCATATTAATCGTTACTTTATGATGTCCCGTGATTGAGGACATGAACTATCATACCCTTTTTAGAAAACTTCGTCAACCCTTTTTCTTAAAATATTTACAAGAATTCTAATTTTATACAACTTTCCTTTCACAACGGACAAACTATACATGTAACGCATTCTTTATTCCGTCTATAAATTGTACCAATAAAGGATTTTCTCTACCGTCTGTAGTATACGCTAAGTACATAGTCTTCGTTTCAGGTAATTCAAAGTAACTAAATTGCGAATTATGAATAATACGCTGATACGTATCTAACAAAGCAAAGCCATCGCCCTGCTCAAAAGCCATAACTACAGAGTCTAAATTATTCACTACCCGAATTATAGGGGCCGGCAAACCGTACGATGCAAACAAAGCAGCCACCATATCCTTAGCTGAGTCTGTCACTTCATCGCGAAACATATAACAAGGTTGATCTTTAAAATCTGCTAAGGTTACCTTACTACGCGAAGCTAATGAATTTCCTTTTGAATACACTACAGCCCGATGCACTTGAGCAATAGGTAGTTGTTGAAGGCTCCTCGCGTTAGGCAACATCTCCTGTAAAGCTACGATGCAATCAAGGCGCTCACTCAAAAGCCCTTCCCGCAGTCCTTTTACATCCTCACTGGTACCAATCAATTGTATATGGGGATGTTCCTTTTGAAAGTTTACTATATATGCTTTTAATGGCTCTGGCCAATTCCACCCCAAAAACATACCATACCGAATCGTTTCTTTTTTAAAACGGCCGTATTGTCCTTGTACCTGTGCCATAGCTTGTAAATATTGTTCAAACACTTGAGCATATGCTTGGCCCGCTGTCGTCACCGTAACAAAGCGAGGTTGCCGTTCGAGTAAAGCTACACCTAACATAGTCTCCAATGATTTAATCTTACGACTCACGGCTGGTTGTGCCACATGTAAAGCTTGTGCTGCCTTAGTAATGGTTCCATGATAAACCACGGCTAAAAAATATTCCATGTGATCCGTATCAATGCGCATACTCGAAAGCCTCCCCGCCTATTCAGGTTTATACACCACCTGTGGATAAGTCACTCTTTTTGTGGATATGTACTACTTTTCTTGTGTATAACTCAATTTTTCTGTGGATATATAACTATAAAGCCACTTCGGCTATATACCTACAAAGCCGCTTCAACAAGGGGTGCTAATTCTTTACTAAGCCATATGGTCTGCCATTCATCTTGCATATCTTCATATTCCACATAACCTTGGCGCCCCCAAAAGGAACAGCCTTTATTTAAAAACTTATGGGTATTTAAACATAGATGGGTATACCCAAAGAATTGTGCTGATACTTCTATGGCCTCGTAAATCTTACTCCCCACGCCTTGACCATGAAGATTTTCAGCCACATAAATCCGCGACACATAGCCCCAAGTCTGCAAGTCTTCACAATGAGACGGGCGATGGTCATGGTCAGCTAATGGTGTCAAACAGCCCGTACCAATAACTTGGCCCGTTTCATTATAAGCCACATAGGCTTGACTGCGTTTAGCTGGATTAAACTGCTCGGCTAAATTTAAAAATTGTTGATTCCGCCCAGAATCTAACGGCCTGCCATAATGCACCTGCATCTGTTCTACTAAGAATTGATAAATCGGTTCACAATTTGTGTCCGGTGTAATCAGTTCTACGGTCGTCATACGTCTTGTATCCTCTCACTAAAAACTGCCCATAATAATAAATACTACTATATATTATATAGTAGTATTTATTTCATCCTATTAAAGTATATCGTATTTATATATTACCTTACAACTCGTTTTCGCTCTGGTGTCACTTCAAAGACAGCACTTAATAATTTGCGTGTATACGGGTGTTTAGCCTCCGTCAAATGCTTAGCGGCCACTTCTTCTACCACTTCCCCATAATACATGACCACCACGCGATGACACATACTACGAATAAATGCAATATCATGAGCTACAAATAAATATGTTAAATTCTTTTCCTTTTGTAACTTAACTAGCAATTTCGCAATAGCATCTTGCACCGATACATCAAGGGCCGACGTAGCTTCGTCAAACACGATAATGTCTGGTTCTAATACTAAGGCCCGCGCAATGGCTACACGCTGTCGTTGGCCACCACTCATTTCATGGGGATAACGCTTAGCGAAAGAACCGTCTAGCCCTACCATATCTAGATACCGCGTAGCGATAGCCAGCGTTTCACCACGTTTCAATAAGCCAAAATTATACAGTGGTTCACAAATAATATCAGCTACTGTCATACGGGGATCAAACGCTTGCGAAGAGTCTTGAAACACCATCTGAATCTTGCGTCGCTGTTCTCGCGCCTCTTTGCCTGACGCTTTGCCCATACGAACGCCGTCTAAGTAGATCTCACCACTCGTAGGCTCTAACATGTGCATAATCATTTTCATCAAGGTACTCTTGCCGCAACCGGACTCCCCTACAATACCTAAAGACTCCCCGCGCCATAGCGACCAAGATACCTGTTTGCACGCTTCCAAGGTACCACCAGTAGGCAATGGAAAGGCCTTACAAAGGGATTTCACTTCTAAAACCGGCGTGCCTACACCCGCTTCAGCAGCTAGGGAATTTTGTAACGTCATATCTGCTTTATTCAACTGTGTCAACATAACGTGTCCCTCCCAGTGTTGGTACTGCTTCTAATAACTTAGCAGTGTAATCTGAATGAGCATTAAATAAAACATCATCACGAGATCCATAATCCACCACTTTACCTTGCTGCATGACCATAATTTTATCCGCCATGTAGGCGGCTACCCCTATATTATGGGTAACCATAATAATGCCTGTTTTACTTTGCTTGCAAAGTCGCATCAATTCTTCTACAATCTGCGCCTGGGTCGTTACATCTAAAGCTGAAGTCGGCTCATCAGCTAATAATAGATGAGGCGTAAACGCCATGGCCATAGCAATTCCTAGCCGTTGTCGTTGACCACCACTTAATTCAAAGGGATAGCGCTGTAACAAGTCTTTTCCCCCTGGCAGAGAAACCATGTTCAATAGTTCCAAAGCTCTCGTTTCAGCAGCAGACTTCGTCATACCACTATGCCGGCGAATATGAGCAATAAACTGCTTACCTATGGTTTGAATAGGGTCCATAGCACTACCACTGTCTTGAAAAATCATAGAAATATCCGTACCACGATACTTGCGCCAATCTGCTTCTGACCAAGTACCTAGGTCTTGGCCACGGTAGTGAAGCTGGCCTCCCACTACGTGACCACCAACGGATAAACAACCTATCAAAGCCCGAATCACTGTCGTTTTACCACTACCCGATTCACCTACAATTACTAGAACCTCCCCTTCCTCTAAGGAAAAGTTGACGTCTGTCACAGAAGGCGCCGCCTCACCATAGGCTATGCTTACATTATTTACTTCAACCAGTGCTGCCTCCCGTGTCATACCGTACGCGCACATCCTTTCTCACGAAACCATATATAAACGTTTATTTTAATCATTTATATAAAGGTGTATTCAAATTTATTATCTATATACTCTTTTATATATATTTACATATATACTCTATTTCAGATTCTATTTCAGGCTCCCCTTCTGAAACGCGCTATTATTTAGCAATATCATTGGTAATCCAGTAATAATCTGATGGGAACATAACTACACCTTTCAACGCTTTATTCGCAATGATATTAGTCATTGGATACCCAAGATATAAGGCTGCTCCATCATTTAACAATAACTGTTGGATTTCAATAATCAATTGTTTACGTACAGCAGGGTCAAATTCAGTAGATAAGGCATCTAATTTGGCATCTACTTCTGGATTGCTATAGCCAGACCCGTTTTGAGGATTGTTGCCATTTACATTGGTTTGCCAATACCATTTCAAGAATGTTTCCGGATCCCCTGTATTGGCCGTTACAATGTTGGAAATGAGCAAATCATAATCCCCATCAATGCCCATTTTATCGATTAAAGTATAATCTACCGTTTTAATTTTTACATCCACACCCACTTTGCGAAGGTCTGCTTGCACCGCTTCCGCATAAATTGGTAATTCAGCGCGACTATTATATACTACAAAATTAACAGATAATGGTTGGCCATCTTTATCTAAAATGCCATCCCCATCGGTATCTTTCCAACCAGCTTCCGCTAATAATTGTTTAGACCGTTCTGGATTATAGGCATTCGGATCCGTCAATTGATCAAAACCATAATCCATAGATGGCGGAATTGGCGCTTTACCAGGAATAAAGGTTCCTTTTAACAACACCTCAGCATAATTTTTACGGTCGGTAGCACTAATAAAAGCAGCCCGTACTTTAGGATCCCCTAATAAGCCTTTTTGGTTAATACGTGCTAACACTACGCGCAAGGAAGCAATTTCATCCACTTGGAATTTATCATTGCCTTTAAATAAACCAATTTCACCAGGCCCAATATTAACCGCCATATCTACTTCCCCAGATTGTAAGGCCATAGCACGGGTATTTGGATCTTCAATGGATGGTACTTCTACAGTTTTAAATGGTACGGTGCCATTCCAGTAATTTTCATTCGCTGCTAGCACGGATTTATCCTTGCTATAAGACACCACTTTATATGGGCCGGTTGCAATAGGACCTTCTTTAGAAAAATTACGACCCTCTTTTTCAGCCTGTACATCCACGACTAAGAATAATGGGTCTGCTAAAAGACCGGGCATATTAGGCATAGGTTTCTTTGTTTTAATAGTCAATTCTTGCCCATTAGCTGTAATGGAATCATATTCAAAGAACGTAGCGGCTCGTTTACTCTTAGCAAACGCTCGTTCAATGGATTCTTTTACTTCGGCAGCGGTTAATTTTTTACCATTAGAAAACTTAGCCTTATCGTCAATAATAAATGTCCAAGTTAATTTATCATCACTTAAGGACCACTTTGAAGCTAACCAAGGGGTTGCTTTCATTTCCTTATCAAATTTAGTCAAGGTTTCACCAATACCATAGCGCATAACTACCCAAGCATAGAAGTTATCAGTCGGTTCCAATGTATCTGCAAAATTAGTCACCCCTACTTTTAATACCTCTTTATTATCCGCCGATTCACTGCCACAACCAGCTAGCAAAGAAGCACATAATACAACACCTACACTGCCCAAGAGTGCCTTACGCCAAAACTTTTTCATACTCAACATCCCTTCTTAAAATACATACCCTAAACCTAACGCTTACATTTGATTACACTAACATATATTTAAAATCACTCGCTTAGCCGTGTTCTGAAACGACTTATTTTTGACGAGGATCTAAAATATCGCGCAAACTGTCACTCCACACGTTAAAAATAGCTACTACTATCAAAATAGCCGCCCCTGGAAACATCATGAGCCACGGTGCCAATTGTAAATATTGCCGTCCTTCATTGAGCATAAGACCCCATTCTGGCGTAGGTGGTTGGGCCCCAAAACCTAAAAAGGATAAACCAGCCACTTCAAGCATCATAATCCCTAAGTCCATACTAGCCGTCACCACCACTAAGGGCATACTATTAGGTAAAATATGACGCCGTAAAATAACGGAAGAGGTACCACCACTCATAATAGCGGCCGCAATATAATCTTCTTGACGTACTTTAATAACTAAACTACGCACTAACCGTGCATATTTTGCCCAGCCTACAATAGTGAGAGCCAATATAGTATTGCCCACGCTACCGCCCATAATACCAGCAATAGCAATGGCTAACACAATACCAGGAAAGGAAATCATAATGTCACAAATCCGCATGAGTACCATTTCCACAACACCACCAAAATAGCCTGCCACCGAGCCTACAATCGTGCCAATAGAAGCTACTAAAAATACGATGGTAAACGCCATAAACAAAGATAGGCCTGTGCCATAAATAATACGCGACAGTACATCACGGCCTAATTTATCCGTACCAAACCAATGCGTATCACTAGGCGGCTTCAATGCATTCCCCAAATCAGAAGCAAAGGCATCATGCGGTGCCAACCAAGGTGAAAAAATCGCTATGAGAATGACTAACAAAACTAAGGCCGAATAAAACGAAAAAGCTTTATGTGTTCTAATAAATTCATTCATTATTGGCTCCCCCGTTTCAATCGTGGATCCAAAATAGTATAGGAATAATCAATAATGCCATTAATCAACATATACGCAATGGATGCCCAAAGTACAAAGCCTTCAATCAACGGATAATCACGAAAAGTAATGGCTTGTACCGCCATCTTGCCAAGACCAGGCCAAGAAAAGACCATTTCTACTACGGCTACACCCCCTAATAACCATCCCATAGACATGCCGAAGATTGTTAATAATGGTAAAAATGCATTGGGTAAAATATGGCGGAACATAATTTCCATATGCCCCATACCACGAGCACGTGCACCTACTGCATAGTCTTTATTAATTTCCTCTAAAATAACTAGGCGCACCTGACGCATAAACTTAGACATTAAGGCAAAGGCTAAGGTAAAGGCTGGTAAAATAGCATTTTTTAAAGAAACCGTAGCCGTCGCAATGGGAGCAATGCCCAATTTATAACCAAAAATATACAATAGCATAAGGCCTAGCCAAAAGGCTGGTAAGGATATACCAATAAAGGCAATGCCACGAATTAAAAAATCAGGCCATTTATTTTGATGTAAAGCGGCTATAATACCTAAAGGCACCGCCATAGCTAGAATCATAACAATTGTGACACCAGCTAACATCAGTGTCCCTGGCAAGGCTTCCATCATCTTATCCACCACAGGCTTTTTGGCGGAATATGACATCCCCAAATCTCCTTGTACAGCGTGCATAAGCCAATTACCATACTGCACTAAAAATGGTTTATCTAATCCTAAATCTTGTCTTGTCTGGTCAATCAGTTCTTGTGAAACGATGGTATCGGCTGTTTCCAAAAGCATGAGTACTGGATCGCCAGGTGCCAGAAAGCTTAAACTAAAGGTCAAAAAGGTAACCCCTATTAATGTAACTAACACTTGCCCTACATGCTGCAGTGTTCTCTTTACCATTCCTCGTCCTCCCTAATATAGCTATTCCTTTACCCAATAAAAAAACTCGCTCTTTGAAAGAGCGAGTATGTAATCGACAACAAATTAATCCTATAACACGGAACTTATTGTGTAATAGCTAATTTGTTATAAGCAGGCTTTCTGGCTCATGACTCATCATCGACTTCTAGCCTTCCCAGTTTCCCAGTGACTCTTTATTGAAATCGATTCCTCATTTACAGCTGTTTGGCAGCATAGGATTTACACCTATTTTCCTCTTATTATCGCTCGGCATACCCGACACTTACAACATGAAGTTCATTATAGAATTAGCAATAGTCTATTATTAACAACTTGTAAAATAAAACCTATATCGCTATTATGGTATCCTATCCATTTGTATTCTGTCAATTATTAGTCATGAATTATTGTTATTTTTTCTCAAAAAAGAACAAACTGTTATTATTTGTTCATAAATTATGTAAATTCATCGAAAATTTACTATCTAATATACCTAGCAGGGTATAGTATTTATACTGGTAGGGGTATATGTACTAAGCACAGGCATTAATATCTATACATAATTCACCTATTGTGAAATAATTTGTAAAACCTACTTTATATATATGTATAACCATAATATATTTTTTAATTTATTTCCCAGTACAAAAACTATAATTATACAATTATTAGTCATATTTTTTATTTACATTATTAATAAAAAGAGTATAATAGACGATAAATGGTCACTAAATTTCATTTTTTATTAATTTAACGAGTATCTAGGAATTGAACGTGGTTACAACAAAGACCAAAGACAACATATTTGCCCAATACCTTCGCGTATACACTTCAATGCGTTTCCTAGTTATGAAGCGACTACCTATTGTAGTCCATATAGTAATTCAATTAAGGAGACGATAACTTCATGTATAACAAAGAAAAAGAAGGTATTTTATTACATGTAGGGAGTTATACAAAGCCACTTCATGCTGATATTGTAGTTCGTGAGGAATCTGCGTTTTCAAAATATGCCACCCCAACACCGGAACAAATTAGACGTGCTTACTTTAAGTCTAAAATCTATCGAAAACATCATTACAGTTAAACGCAGCGAATAAAACCAATAAGCTAAATACATATAAATCATAATAAATGAAATTTAAGGTGGGTAAATAAAATAAATAGAGGTAAATGTATTAACTTGATACATTCAATAATTATTATGTCTTTGACCATTTCACCAACAGGGATAGAATGGTTGAATAGGGAGTGATTCCACAAGAAATATTTAAACACTTTAAAGATTTAACTAAAAACCAAAAACAATAACCTATTCGTTAAGACTTACGTAAACATAACTCAGCCTTAGCTGAAGCAACCAGTCAAGTTGTTGTAAACGAAGAAATTGAACATGCTACAAACAATGATTATAAAGGATTATATGGAGGTTTAGACACCAAAGCAATTCATAAACGAGTAAAAAGGGTTCTATAATTTATTTTGGGGCGCTAAAGAGAAACGCAAGTTGCGTGTCCTCTTGGCGCCTACTTTTTTACAAAAAAGACATAATGAATAAAATCCGTTACAATAAAAGCGTCAAACCCATTAATACTTACTGTTTTAATACTGTTAATCTTTGTCATATAAGCAGTTCTCTTCTTTTACATTCCTTTAAGTTATTTAAGTAAAGTTTTACAGAAAACCGTTTTACGTTTAAAAAAATTAAATCTACCTAAGCTGGTGTTAACTTTCTTGCTAACGACTCAGTTGCAACTTTATGAATTTCCATTTGAGTAAACGGCACTTTATTAGCTAATCGTTCATACCACTCATTAACGGTTTACCGTATTTTTTTTGTTCATCCATTGATTTTTATCCGTTTTTCCGTATACAATAAAAACAGGAAAGGAGTAATATTATGAACTCATTTAGCAAAAGACTCAAAGAAACCATGATTAATCAAAAAATAACTCAATCAGACTTGTCTGCAATGACCTCTATTAGAGCCTCATCTATATCTGACTGGCTAAATGACAAGTATAGCCCTAAACAAGATAAAATTGCGATTATAGCTAAAGCCCTAAACGTACGTCCGACATGGCTAATGGGGTATGATGAGACTAACAACGAAGAAACAAAAGATTACTATGAAGATCCTGAAGTAGCCGCCCTCGCCGAAGAGGCGCGTACTAACCCCGAGATTCGCATTTTATTTTCTGCTGCTAAAGATATATCTAATGAAAATATGCAGAAAACTATAGATTTTGTAAATTTTTTAAAGTCACAAGAACGTAGTGACAATGATTTTTCGGAGTAATTTAACCACACATGAATATTAATATTTTAATTGTCCCACTAGAAAGAGGCGTAAATGCATTAACAAAAAAACTGTGATATTTCTTACACTATCTTAGTCAATAATAACCTTTGTGAAGAAAAAGCTCACAAAGCAATATTACACGAAATATTCCATATCAAGAATGACGATTTTTCTAAATGTGAACATGTTTCATTACTTGAAAGAATACTTCACGAATCCAATTATCTCGAAGATGAGTTGGAAGACATTAACTTTTATTATCATGTTGTATAGGAATTTTAGAAGGGTAAGTTCATGGATAATATAATTATATATAACACAGAAGACGGAGAAGCTAATGTAAAGCTGTATGCCAATGATGGAACTGTATGGATGACACAAAAAAGTATGTCACAATTATTTGAATGTTCTACAGATAATATTTCGCTCCACCTTAAAAATATTTTTTCAGATAATGAATTAGACAAAAAAGCAGTTACCGAGAATTCCTCGGTAACTGCAACTGACGGTAAAACCTATCAAGTAACCCTCTACAATCTTAATGCCATTCTAGCAGTAGGTTTTCGAGTCCGCTCTAAAAGAGGTGTTCAATTTAGAAAATGGGCTAATACCACATTAAAAGAATACATGCAAAAAGGATTTATTATTGATTCTGAACGTCTTAAAAATCCGGATGGTCGCCCTGATTACTTTGATGAGTTATTAGAACAAATCAGAGATATTAGGGCAAGCGAAAAACGTTTTTACCAAAAATTAAAAGATTTATTTGCCCTATCGTCAGACTATGATAAAACAGATATTGAAACCACAAAATTTTTCACTGAAACACAAAATAAACTTATCTATGGTGTAACAGGAAAAACAGCTGCTGAACTTATCATATCACGAGCAGATGCAAATAAACCCAATATGGCATTAACCTCTTGAAAAGGTAAAATTGTACGAAAACAAGATATTACTATCGCCAAGAATTACTTAACCCATAATGAAGTTGATTCCTTAAATAGATTAGTATCCATCTTTTTAGAAAGTGCCGAACTAAGGGTAAAATTAAAAAAGGATTTAACTCTTGCTTATTGGCGAAACAGTGTAAATAAACTGCTAGTAGATCATGATATTCCTTTATTAAATACACCTGGTCAAATAGCACATGCCTCTATGGTCAAATTTGTAAATAATACGGTTCTATAATTTATTTTGGGGCGCTAAAGAGAAACGCAAGTTGCGTGTCCTCTTGGCGCCTACTTTTTTATACAAAAAAGACATATTGAATAAAATCCGTTACAATAAAAGCGACGAAACCATTACGAAAGGATGTTTACTCAATATGTCTACTCTTAATTATATAGGAAAATTACTAGGAATCAAAGCCGAATAT
>NZ_NMZQ01000022.1 GCF_010093125.1 Veillonella sp. R32 | reverse complement strand
TTCGCCACCAGCTACATCTACAGCACTTTGCGTTACTTCTTTAATAACGTCTTTGCCTTTATTGTCAAGGTTGGATAAATCTTTATTAGCAGCATTGTCGATTTTTTCTTTAGTTGCTGCATTGAGATCAACTACTAAATCGTTACCAACTACTTTGCTTTCTACCGCACCGTTTTCAGCACCTTTTACACCGAACCCAGCATTTTCTTTATTTACAGTGATTTGACCATTGTCGCCAGATACGGTTACTGTTTGAAGGGCATTACCAGCTATTTCTTTTACAGTTTCTAGGTTGTTGTTGATTGTATTAACTTTGTCAGTAATTGTATTTACCTTACCATCAACACCATCAATACGTTTACCTAACTCAGTCGATACATTGTGTAATTGACCACCTGTTACAGCATCAGTGGAACCAGCTTCTACTTTGCCTTCGCCAAGGTTAGAAACTACTTTACCACCAGCGTTGATACCATCTTTTGTTACAGATGGGCCTTCTTTAATTGTTAAACCATCAGTACCCAAGCTTGCATCACCAGCAGTAACGGAGCCATTAGGGCCAAGGTCAAGATTATTCTTCACATTTACAGTGTATGTCTTAACACCATCTTCCGTAGCATTGGTTACTTCTACATTGTTACCACCTTTAACGTCTACAGCACTTTGCGTTACTTCTTTAATAACGTCTTTGCCTTTATCGTCAAGGTTGGATAAGTCTTTATTAGCAGCATTGTCGATTTTTTCTTTAGTGGCTACATTGAGGTCAACTACTAAATCATTACCAACTACTTTGCTTTCTACAGCGCCATCTTTAGCACCTTTTACGCCGAAACCAGCATTGGCTTTATTAACTGTAATTTCACCATTATCGCCTGCTACGGTTACAGTTTGAAGGGCATCACCAGCGACTACGGTACCATCTTCTACAGACTTTTTAAGTTCTTGTAATTGATTGTAGGTAACAACATCGCCAGCTTTAGTACCATCAGCTACATTAGTAATCTGCGTATTATTAGCATTGATGCCGCCTTTAGTAATGGATGGACCTTCGTTAATAGTTAAGCCACCTTCATTAAGTGTAGTACCACCTACATTGATGTTACCGCCCTTAATTACAGTATCGCCTACTTTAAATTCACCTTGTGGCTGTAAAGTTACACCACCATTGTTAATAGCTGTGCCACCTACAGTTACGTCACCAGATTTAACAACTGTATCACCAAGGGTAATCGAACCATCGTTACCAAGCTTTACATTCTTATCTAGGTTAACGGTGAAAGTCTTAACGCCATCTTTAGTATCATTAGCAACATTGATGTTCTCGCCACCAACTACATCAACAGCATCTCGGCTTACTTCTTTAATAACATCTTTGCCTTTATCGTCAAGGTTGGAAAGATCTTTATTAGCAGCATTGTCGATTTTTTCTTTAGTTGCTGCCGTAAGATCAACTACTAAATCATTACCTACTACTTTGCTTTCTACCGCGCCGTTTTCAGCACCTTTCACACCAAAGCCAGCATTGGCTTTATTAACAGTAATTTCACCATTATCGCCTGCCACGGTTACGGATTGAAGCGCACTACCTGCGGTGCCTTCTACACTAGTTACACGATCCGTCAAATTATTAACTTCAGTCTTAACTGTACCTACGTCATTCTTAACCGTTGTTACTTCTGTTTTCAAAGTACCTACATCGTTTTTAACCGTTTCAAGATTATTGTTGATAGTCTTAATGTTTTCAGTATTGGTATTTACTTTTTCTGTAAGCGTATTTACCTTACCGTTAACACCATCAATACGTTTACCTAAATCAGTCGATACATTATGTAATTGACCACCTGTTACCGCATCAGTGGAACCTTCTGCTACTTTACCTTCGCCAAGATTAGATACTACTTTACCGCCAGCGTTGATACCGTCTTTTGTTACGGATGGACCTTCTTTAATGGTTAAACCATCAGTACCTAAACTTGCATCACCAGCAGTTACACCATTAGCATCAACTTTAGTAGTATCACCAACTGTAATGGCACCTGCTTCATCAACAGTAACCCCGCCATTATTAACAGTTGTACCACCAGCTGTGATAGAACCATTAGTGCCAAGGTCAATATTGTTTTTCATGTTAACTGTGAAAGTCTTAACGCCATCTTTCGTAGCATTGGTTACTTCCACATTGTTACCACCTTTAACATCTACAGCACTTTGCGTTACTTCTTTAATAACATCTTTGCCTTTATCGTCAAGGTTGGAAAGATCTTTGTTCGCTGCACTGTCGATTTTAGCTTTAGTTGCTGCCGTAAGATCAACTACTAAATCATTGCCTACTACTTTGCTTTCTACCGCGCCGTTTTCAGCACCTTTCACACCGAAACCAGCATTAGCTTTATTAACAGTGATTTCACCATTATCGCCAGCTACCGTTACAGTTTGAAGGGCACTACCAGCCGTACCTTCTACACTAGTTACACGGTCAGTTAAATTATTAACTTCTGTCTTAACTGTGCCTACGTCATTCTTAACCGTCGTTACTTCTGTTTTTAAAGTACCTACATCATTCTTTACAGTGGTTACTTCTGTTTTTAATGTACCAACGTCATTTGTAACCGTTTCAAGTTTATTATTGATAGTCTTAATGTTTTCAGTATTAGTATTTACTTTTTCTGTAAGCGTATTTACCTTACCGTCAACACCATCAATACGTTTGCCTAAATCGGTAGATACATTATGTAATTGACCACCTGTTACCGCATCAGTGGAGCCAGCTTCTATTTTACCTTCGCCAAGGTTAGAAACAACTTTACCACCAGCATTGATACCATCTTTTGTTACGGATGGACCTGCTTTAATGATTAAACCATTATCAGTTACAGATGTTGCACCTGTTTCTAAACCGGAGTTGTTTAGTTTGGTATTACCTGCTGTAATAGAGCCATTGGCACCAAGATCAACGTTATTTTTCATATTAACAGTGAAAGTCTTTACGCCATCGGCTGTAACATTCGTTACTTCCACATTGTTACCACCTTTAACGTCTACAGCACTTTGCGTTACTTCTTTAATAACGTTTTTGCCTTTATCGTCAAGGTTGGAAAGATCTTTATTAGCAGCATTGTCGATTTTTGCTTTAGTTGCTGCATTAAGATCAACTACTACATCGTTACCAACTACTTTGCTCTCTACAGCGCCGTCTTTAGCGCCTTTCACACCGAAACCAGCATTCGCTTTATTAACAACAATCTCACCGGTATCCCCTGTAACACTTACCGTCTGCAAGGCACTGCCAGCTGTTTTTTCAACATCACTCACACGACCTGTTAAATTAGTTACATCGGATTTCACTTGTCCAAGATCTGTTTTAACGCCAGCTACATCAGTTTTTACACCAGCTACCTCAGTTTTCACACCGGCTACATCAGCTTTCACGCCAGCTACATCACTGGTCACTTTATATAATTGACCACCAGTCACAGCATCAGTAGAACCATCAAGTATAGCCCCTTCTGCTACATTTGTTACTTTTTGATTACCTGCATCAACGCCAGTTTTAGTTACTGATGGACCATTTTTAATTGTTAAACCATTATCTCCCAGTGCTGTAGCCCCCACAGTAACTTGAGCGCTATAATGCATGTCGATTCCTTTACCATTGATTGTCGTAAGACCAACTTTTAGACCATCATTATTCATAGAAACGCTGCCCGTTTTTACAGAACCATCACGGCCAAGATCAAGTTGATTATTCACATTCACAGCAAACGTTTTAACACCATTATCTGTAGTAGTATTAACGGTTACATTGCTACCACCAGTTACATTAACGGCATTTTGAGAGGTTTCCTTAATTACATTTTTCCCCGCCTCTGAAACATTGGATAAATCTTTATCAGCTGCATTATTAATTTTTGCTTTAGTCGCAGCCGTTAAATCAAGAGCTACATTTTGCCCAGAAACATTACTTTCAACCATGCCACCCTTAGCACCTACGATACCAAATGCAGCATTGCCTTTATTAACTGTAACAGTTTTACCTTTATCATCTTTTACAGTAACGGACTGAAGCGCAGAATCAGCTGTTGTTTTAATTGTATTAACATTACGTTCTACCGTTGTTACACGGCCATCAATGCCATCAACACGCTTACCTAAATTATCTACACTTGTTTTAACGCCGTATAATTGACCACCCGTTACGGCATCTTTAGAATTAGCCGCTAACGCACCATCTGCAATATTGCTTACTTTTTTACCAGCTCCGTCAATGCCCGCTTTAGTCACAGATGGACCACCAGCAACAGCCAAGCCATTTTTATCCAACGTATTGCCGCCCGCTTTAATGCTACCATTAGTCCCTAAATCCACACTAGGCGCTAAATCAACAGTATATGTTTTACTACCATTAGCATTCGTAGCTTCTGAAACGGTTACGTTCCTACTGCCTTTAATATCTGTTCCTTTTACATTCTTAACTAAATCGTTAAGTTTCTTTTCCCCTGCATCAGATAAATTACTTAAATCACGATTAGCGGCATTCTTAGATTCATCAAGTGCTGTTTTAGAATTACTATTCGCATCATTAATTTTCTTTAATGTCGCATCATCAAGACCAATGGAAAGCACTTGGTAACGACTTTCATATCGTTCATTAACAGCAGGTTTATTTCTACCTGGACGAACTGTTTCTTGTGAGCCATTCAAGAAGGATCCCATCTTAACTGTTACACCACGATTAGCAGCGCCTTCTACTAATAGTTTATACTGCACCCCATTACCAGCATCCCAACCTATACCGCTGTAGCCTTGATTAGTTTTATTGGCATCCATGAACATCTGACTACGATCTGTTGTAATCAAACTGGCATCCGCCGTTCCAAAAGCCCCTAACAATACAGCGCCTACTAAACCAGAAAGAACGACGCCTTTAACGCGTTTAGATGTGCCATTCTGATGACTTTTAGCCAGTTCAGACACAACCACATACATTCCTTTAGTTTTACTCCACACAACCTTAAATACCTTATTCATGTTATATTGCTCCTTTACTTTCCCAATAACAACCCTAAGCAAATAACTATTTGTACATACTGCTTATCACACTATGACATCACACATAAATTTATACCAACACACATTACTTGTTACAAATCCAATCAAAACATCTACGACTTTCAATATTTAAAGTATAAAAATAATTTTATAATCACAATATTGTAAATTATTTTTTGATTTTCTTATTTCTAAAGCCTACCAGCATTGTATAAATAAACAAATCGTGTAATTATCACTCCTCTTCCATGAATAGCTCTATGCTTTGATCAACATATTCTCCCTCAACGCCCCTTTTTCTCATTTCTAAATAAACTCAACTATAATATTCTACGATATATAGTCACAGGTTCTTAAAAGAGTACATTTATTGTCAGGCATACAACTCATTTATTTATCACTTCATTTAATTCTTTATTCATTTCATCACCTTTTATTTATATGTGCAACTACACTAGACTAAATTATTTCACAAAAAACTCATTATTGTATTATTTATATATAATACCGTTTATAGAATCAATAAAACCAAGCTTTATAAGCTTATAATATAATATTTTTATGTTAAACGATAAACTAACATCTCATTTTCCCGGATTGCCAAGTCCACTTACAAGATACACACAATGTATTTGATAAATATTTTATGAATATTTTTTAATTCGAATTTATTCAATTCATAATTTTCCCATAACCTTTTATTATCAATGCAACTTGTCATCGACAATAATTAATACGATATCTTTTCTCACTAAACTTTACACTCTTTTTGTGTTGTATCAAGTGTACACCTGTCTATTTTTACTCTTTTATAATCTCTACAAATTTTATCATTAATTCATTAATATGAATTTTTATTTACTTTTATGTATTTTTAATCCACTAAGCAAAAACAACAACACAAAAAGCAAAACACTAATTAACCAAAAAACCTCTTAAATTTTATTAATAATAACTTTATCGCTATATCATTTTTTAACAATAAAAAAAGGCCATAACTAAATACGGAATCATTCCGTTTCTAGTTACAGCCTTTGGTCTTTATATTCACTTAGTTAATTATGTTCTTTACAAGTCATTGATTCGCAAACAAGCTTCAATACTACTGTATTCTTCACAGCTGCTAGGGGCAACTCACAATCAGTTGTATGCGTATAGTGCTTCATAATCATTTGCAACGCTTTTATTTTCTCTGTGTCCTCTTCGACAAATGAAACTTGACCTTCACCAATAACACTATAGAAAGTGGAAGAATAACCACAAGCAACTGCCGCTGGTATTATCTCATAGCCACCATCCAACTCGAAGCCTACATAACCATTCGCTTTTAGTAGATTAATTTTTTTACCTTCTGAGGCACCATGACAATAGAAGACATAGCCTCCATCGTCCCGTTCATAACCAAAATGAAGAGGTACAATATAAATTCGCTCCTCATCATGAATACCTAAACGAATAATTTGACACGCTTCTATAATTTCTTCGATGCGCTGATCTGAGGTAACCTCTCTATCACTACGTCGCATTTTAACACTTAGTCTTGATGAGAAGTTAAAAACTCTGCTAATTTTTCAACAGCTTCTGCTTCATCAGGACCATCAGCAGTCAATACGACTTCAGAACCTTTAGTAGCACCTAATGTTAATACGGTTAAAATTGATTTAGCATCTGCTTTCTTTTCACCTACGGCAATAGTAATCTTGGATGCAAATTTAGCAGCTAACTGCGTAAAAAGTGTAGCAGGGCGTGCATGTAAGCCAGATTCATTTGTAATTACTACTGTTTTTTCAGTCATAATGGATACCTTCCTTTATAAAATGCATTATAATGCCATTAACACAAGTATAAAACAGAAACTAGTCCCAATCTAGGTACTACTCTACTTTATATCTTATAAAACTTTTACTATTATAGCAAGTATGGGTATTAAGTTCAGCTACTAAACTTTATATAGCCAAGCCTTTTTCAGCTAACACCGCTTTGGCATACGCTACAATGTCACCCGCCGTGCTCATAGTCAAGGCCTTTTGTGCCATTGCTTCACATTCTGCCACGGTGACAGAGCGAATGATATTTTTAACTACAGGAATAGCCGAGGCACTCATACTAAATTCGTCAAGGCCAAGACCAATAAGAATCATTGTGGCTACTGGATCACCAGCTAATTCACCACACATACCAGTAATTTTTTTAACATCATGGCTGGCTTCAATAGTATGCTTTACTAAACGTAACACCGCTGGATGTAATGGTTGATATAAATGACCAATCGCTTCATTCATTCGATCCACGGCCAAGGTGTATTGACATAAATCATTGGTGCCAATACTAAAGAAGTCTACATGAGGTGCAAATAAATCGGCCGCTACAGCAACGGCAGGAATTTCTACCATAATACCGACTTGAATGTCTTCATTAAACGCAATGCCTTCCGCACGCAGCTCATCTTTAGCCGTTTCAAGAACAGCATTGGCCGCCTTAACCTCTTCAACCGATGCAATCATAGGATACATAATTTGAATGCCGCCAAATGCACTGGCTCGCAAAATAGCACGTAATTGCGTTTTAAAAATATCAGTCCGTTCTAAACTGATGCGAATAGCTCGGAAGCCTAAAAATGGATTCATCTCTTTAGGCAATTGCAAACATTTCAATTCTTTATCGCCACCAATATCCATGGTTCGAATAATGACTGGATTACCTTGCAGTGCTTCCGCTGCTGCTTTATAAGCTTCAAATTGGTCCTCTTCCGTAGGTAGCTCATCATGTTTCATATATAAAAACTCCGTGCGGAATAAACCAATCCCAGTCGCCCCCATTTGACATGCATGAGCCGCATCTTCTGCTTTGCCTACATTACCAAATAATAAGATTTCTTTACCATCTTGAGTCACTGCTGGTAACGATGCTGATTCTTTTAAAATCTGTAACTGTTCTCGATAAGCTACCGCTTCCTTTTCATAGGCAACAAAATCTGTCGCACTAAGCTGACGCAATACGGCCCCTTCTGTGCCTTTTACAACAACCTTTTCACCATCTTGAAATGAGGAAATATCGCCTAAGCCCATAACTGCGGGAATTTCTAATGTACGTGCCATAATCGCTGCATGGCTTGTAGGACCACCACAAGCTGTTACTAGCCCTTTTACAACAGTCTTATCTAACGATGCTGTATCAGATGGCGTTAAATCTTCAGCGACTAAAATAACAGCCCCTGTTAAATGAGCTAACCCTCTAGGATTCATCCCCAATAAATTGCGCAATAAACGATCCCCAATATCTTTAATATCAGCACCACGCTCACGCATATAAGGATCATCCATCGCCAAAAACATATCGGCAAAGGTATTAATCGATTGTTCAGTGGCGGCTGCCGCTGACTGCAAACCATCAGTAATAAGAGCTTTAATGCCATCGGATAAGGACGGATCTTGCACAATTAATGTATGGGCTTCAAAAATAGCGGCTTCATCGTCCCTCATCGTTTCACGGGCCCGCTCTTTAATCGCTTGCAACTGCGCTACCGTTTTGTCCAAAGCGGTTTCAAAAGCGGCTAATTCTGTAGCGACTTCCTCCTCTGTAATAATTCGTTTAGGAATAACAATCGCTTCTTGTTTATATACATATACTGTACCAGTCCCTACGCCACGCGCCCCTGAAATTCCTTTAAGTATTACCTGCTCCATATCGTTCCTCCAGCGTACTACGAGCTCTTATATATTACCTTAAATTACTAACTCCGTTTCAAATACTTCTGCAGCAGGGCCAGTCATAAATACGGTGCCATCCTCTTCATAGCGAATATGTAAGGTTCCTAAATAAACGGCCACATCAACGTCACGGCCGGTAAAACCATTTTCATGGGCCATAACAACACTACTGCAACAGCCTGTACCACAGGCTAAAGTCGCTCCAGCCCCACGTTCCCAAGTACGCACTTTAATATGCGTAGCATCTACGACTTCTACAAAATTCACATTTGTGCCTTGTGGAAATAGAGGATGACGCTCCAAAGCAGGCCCTAAGGTAGTTATTGGCACTTTAGTCACATCGTCTACAAACACTTCGGTATGAGGTACCCCTAACAACACCGAACTCACTTCATACGTCTGCCCAGCTACCTCTACAGGAAAGTGTTTAACCATCGGTACATCCGCCTTCATAGGAATATCCTTAGCTGTAAAACGCGGTTTTCCCATATTAACCGTCACTTGTTCTACTTTGCCATTATTAATATGAAGCGTTGGCTCCATAATACCGGCCAAAGTTTCAATCGTAAAGGTTTCTTTCGCAACCAACCCTCGCTCATATACATATTTAGCAAAACAGCGAATACCATTACCACACATTTCAGCTTCACTACCGTCTGCATTAATAATGCGCATCCGTGTATCAGCCACTTCAGAAGGTACCACCACGATAAGGCCATCAGCCCCAATGCCTGTTTGGCGGTGGCATAAACGTTGTGCCAATTCCGTATAGTCCTTAGTAGCACCTGCTTCATCGGTTAAAAACACAAAGTCATTCCCCAAACCATGCATCTTTGTCAATTTCATATACAATCTCCTATATAACTACAAATCTCTATATTAATATCATCTCTATAGAAACGAGCAAACTCCAACCTATTATGTATTATGCTTATTATATCACATTTTCAACCATACCAATTATGCAAAACGCTCATAAAAAATCATTTTCATGCAAATTCAATCACATAAAAATCAATTATGATAGTTACTCAAAATTTTGAAAAGTCCCTTTGTAATACTCTTTTGGTATTCTTGTGCACACGTTATAACTAATCTGAATAGCGTAGTATTCCAATTCTTTGATTTCTATGCTATACTGACAGTATCCTAATCTGACAAAGTTTCTATAGAGTGTATACAATTCTGAGGAAATGGCCTTAGCTAGTCCCCAACTATTAATAAAGGAGTACTTTATTATATTCCTAAAAGTACGCTTTATTATAGGCCCCTTAGAGTTGTTTATACTCTTTATCTTTTAATGTACAAAGGAGGTCCGCGCAGTTCTAGTAGTATCACAAAATCATAAAATAATTTTATGTAGGCTATAACGGCCTCCTCCCCTCAAAGGTGTTTGTATCATAAGCACCTTGCTCAATTATTTTTTTACCATTCGTCATTATTTAAATTTGTAGATACAGCAGCATTTAGGATTATATTTCATGAATGCAAAATTTGAAAACCATGTATCTATTTATCCAATTGTAAAGAAGTTATTGTAAAGAACTTGAAGTAAGTTTGTATTGTGTATCGTGAGAGGATGATTTCACAAATGTTGACTACATTTTTAGCATTATTGCCAATTCTTTGGCTCATTGTAGCCTTGGCTATTCTTAAAATGCCAGCTTGGAAAGCTTGTTCCATTGCTGCTATCGGCTCTTTCATCATTGCCATTACGCACTTTGAAAAAGCGGCTGGCATCATGTTCTCTGGTGCCTTAGAAGGGGTTGCCCTTGCTGTATGGCCTATTTTACTTGTTATTACAGCTGCGATTTTTACGTATAATCTGGTAGTCCATACAAAAGCTATGGACACTATCAAAATGATGTTATCTTCCGTAACCTCTGATATGCGTATCTTAGCCTTACTCTTAGCTTGGGGCTTTGGTGCTTTCATGGAAGGTATGGCTGGCTTTGGTACAGCAGTAGCTATCCCAGCCGCTATGATGGTAGCCGTAGGTTTTGATCCTTTAAAATCTATCCTAGCTTGTTTAGTAGCTAACTCGGTACCAACTACCTTTGGTTCCATCGCTATTCCAACAACTACATTAGCATCATTAACAAACCTTGACCCAATTCATCTTGGTACCTTTATTTCTTCTCAATTATTTATTTTAAACGTTATTGCACCATTCTTCGTAGTAGGTATCATTGGTGGCGGTTTCAAAGCCTTAAAAGGTGTATTTACCATTACCTTATTATCAGGCCTAGCTTTAGCAGTACCTGAATTACTTATCAACGTAGCTGCTGGTCCAGAATTATCTGTAATGGCCTCCTCCGTAATCATCATGGGTGTTATTATCTTAGGGGCTAAATTCTTGCCAACTAATGACCCTCAATACCAATTCGAAGCAACTACTCATAAAGTAACTGGCAAAGAAGGCTTTATCGCGGCTTTACCATTTATCTTAATCGTTATTTTATTAATCTTAACGTCTAAATTAGTACCAGCTATCAACACGCCACTTGCTAGCATTAAGACAGCTGTACCTATCTATCAAGGCGAAGGTGCTAAACCGTATACTTTCGTTTGGGTAGCTACCCCTGGTATCATGATTTTCATTGCCGCCTTCATTGGTGGTGCTGTTCAAAAATCCGGCTTTGGTGAAATGCTTGGTGTATTAGGTAAAACAATTTCTAACTTAAAATTCACTTACCTCACCATCATTACAGTTGTTGTAACAGCTAAATTGATGACATACTCTGGTATGACGGCTGACATTGCTAGTGCCTTAGTATCAGCTACTGGTTCTTTATATCCAGCCTTTGCTCCATTAGTTGGCGCTCTTGGTGCTTTCTTAACTGGTTCTGGTACCAATGCGAACGTATTGTTTGGACCATTACAATTAGCAGCTGCGCATGACTTAAATCCTAACTATGCAGATCTTCCACTGTGGTTAGCTGCTATTAACTCCGGCGCTGCTGGTATTGGTAAAATGTTCTCTCCTCAAAGTATCGCCATCGCTATTGGCGCCGTAGCACCTGCGTTGGACGCTTACATTGAAAGCAACAAAGTAGATAGTGCCAAAGCTAACCAATTACGTGAAAGCATTAAAGCTAACGTAATCATGGTATCCGTATTGAAATACTTCTTAATCTTTATTATTGCCAATGGTGTTATTTCCTACTTTGGCCATAACTTCATTGAACACATCCAACTTTTATTATTTAAATAAAAATTGATGTAAATAACTTGATATATAAGAATTGATATAAACAGCTTAGTATATAAAAGTTGATATAAACAGTTTGATATATTTGAGTATGCAAAAAGCCCCCGTGCAAACGGGGGCTTTTATGATGCACTTTTAAACAATTAAATCTTCTACATCAATTACTTCAATGCCATGCTCTTTTAATAGGGATGCAAATATACCAGCTCCAGCAATACGCGTGCCGGAAAAGGTACCATCATAAATTTCCTTCACACCACAAGAAGGGCTACGGGATTGTAAGATTGCTACATCCACCTGTTTCTCCCTAGCAATCATTAAAGCTTGCCAAGCACCTTGACGAAATTCTCGATCTACAGATTGACCATCACGGGTACGAACCTCACCATTTACAATTTCTGCTGGTGTACGTGGCGTAGGCAACCCACCTAGCACTTCGGGGCAAACAGGAATGATTTCCACAACGTTCTCTCTATCCCCAGTCACCAGTTCTATAGGTTCCATAATTGTTTTACTAAGTCCCATAGCTGTTTTACTAGGTTCCATAAATTCCATAGTTTTAGACTCCATAGGCTCCATAGGTTTCATAGATCCCTTAAGTTTACTAGAATTTGCTCTATTTACAAATTGGTCCTCAGTCTGAGACTTAGACATTAATCTTACTTGCTCAATAAACCCCGCTAAAGCCTCACTATAATTATTACCACCATTATATTTGCAATTTTCTCCTAACAAACAAGCACTGCACAATATTTTCATGACCTATCTCCCTACATCCCAGTCATCAGTATAAAAAGACTTAAGCAATTAAACAGCCTACAAACTATAAGAAACGCTTTGCAAATACATGACCAAAATTAGTAATCATTAAGCCTATAATAATAATCGCCCCTCCCATCCATTGAATAAGAGCTAACCTTTCCCCTAATATAAATTGAGCGGTCAGCAAGCCTACGACGGGCACTAATAACGATAATGGCGCAATCTTATGGGCCGAATACTTCGCTAACAGCATACTCCATAAACCATAGCCCATAATGGTTGCCAAGAAGGCTAAATAAAATACAGAAAACATAGCCGACCCTGAAATACTATCAAACGAAAGAAGTGCTAACTGTGCTTTCTCTAAATACAATGAGGCTAATAACATAGGGATAGGTGGAATTAAACTAGACCATACAACCAAACCTAACATATTTAACGGCTTATTTTCTGCCGCTGCTATGAGTGAAATTTTACGCACTACAATATTGGATAAGCCCCAAAAAGCAGCACCCAATAAAGTCAATAAAAAGGACCCTAAAGGAATGATGGTACTATTAGCAGCGCCTATAGCACCACTTATAAACACAAGCCCAATGGCTGCTACTACTAATCCCAACAACTGGCTCAATTGTATATGCTCCTTAAATATAAGTGCTGTAAATAGTATCGTGAAAAAGGCTTGCGCCTGCAAAACTACCGAGGCTACACCAGCAGGCATACCTATATGAATCGCATAAAACAAACAGGAAAATTGCCCCACACCTACTGTTAGGCCGTATGCTAAAATCCAGGATAATTTAACCTGAGGTCGTTTCACAAACAAAATAGTTGGAAACGCAGCCAAACAATAGCGCAATGCCACTAATAACAAAGGCGGCAGCTCACTGACACCCCATTTTATAACTGCAAAATTTAGTCCCCATACAACAATCACAGACAAGGCCAATACTATATCTCGTAACTTCATTGTGTACACTCAAGTCCCTTCTTAATAGCACTTATTAGTCTTAACATCTCTTAGTAGTCTTTTTCTTAGTAGTTTTACTATTTCTTACTAACTCTTAATATTCCGTAATAGTAATTAATTAATATCTCTTACTATCTTTTTATAACTATATACCATTGACATGGCATGCAACCATATATAGCCATACAGTCTAATTTCAATCGTATTCATTATAACACACCTACTAAAAAGGGAAGCAATTTAAAAGGCAATACATCTTTCGTAGTGTTTTTTTACATACACTTAACGCAATAAAGAGTCCATACATCTTTCGTAGTGACCATTGTTGCGTAGCAACGCAGGAAACGAGGAAGATGTATGGACTCTTTTATCAATCACAACTCTTCAGTTTTATATGTCATATAGCCTTCGTAATAATAACTAGCATCTAGGCCTTTAAAAAAAGTAGCCTTACTCAAATCATCTGTAAGAGCCCGTTGCAGTAAATATTTTAATTCCCCAGTCGCAATATGACTGCGAATCATAGCTTGTAAATATTCATCTTTATCTACCTGATTCCAATCTACAATTTTCCCTAATTTAGCGTGTAACATAGCATCAAGCCATAACCGAGTCGCTCGACCATTCCCTTCTCTAAATGGATGGGCCACATTCATATCTGAATACTTATCTATGATTTGATCAAACGTTTCATGTGGCAATTTGTCGATATAATCTAAAGATTGTTGTAAAAAAATACGTGGTGCAAACTGAAATCCATCCTTAGCAATATTTACATCACGCATTGCACCAGCAAACTCATAAATATCTTCAAAAAGCGTTCTATGAATATCGGCCAATCCTTTGAACGTCCCTACTTCAAAAGAAAATAAACGCCCCGTTTCAAAAAGAGCCTTTGCCTTTTGCTTACTCAGCCGCTCCTCTTCACGACGTAATTCCATGCTATTTTCTAAGCCTAATTTATTATGTGATACCATTAGCAACTCCTTGAACTAACGTTACATCCACATGATTTTTTTCACACTCATTCAATCTATTCGTATATTAATTATATCATATAATGAGCTAAAATCAGTTTCTTCCCTCTCCCCTCTTACATACAGAAAAAAGACCATACATCTTTCGTAGTGACCATTGTTGCTTAGCAACGCAGAGAACGAGGAAGATGTATGGTCTTTTTATTCCTTTTACCCTCCTTAAAGTAAAATGTCGATAGATTTCAATGTATATCTTTATGCTAAAAGTATGATAAAAAGCCTGTATGACTTCTGTCGCGACCATTGTTGCGTAGCAACTCAGGGAGCAAAGAAGTCATACAGGCTTTTATTCATAAAATATACCGAAAATCTATCGACTTTTACTTTCTATTCCCACTCAATCGTAGCTGGTGGTTTAGAAGTAATATCATACACAATACGGTTAATATGTTGTACTTCATTTACAATACGAACCGAGATTTTATCAAGCACGTCATATGGAATGCGAGCCCAATCGGCTGTCATAAAGTCCGTAGTGGTTACACCACGAAGTGCCAAGGTGTAATCATATGTACGGAAGTCACCCATAACACCAACTGTACGAGTGCTAGTAAGCACAGCGAAGTACTGATTAATGGAGCGATCAAGTTTTGCATTAGCAATTTCTTCACGGAAAATAGCATCCGCATCACGAAGAATATCTAATTTTTCACGAGTAATTTCACCCATTACGCGAATCGCCAAGCCAGGACCTGGGAACGGTTGACGCCATACAAGATAATCAGCTAAACCAAGCTCAGCTCCCAATTCACGAACTTCGTCTTTAAATAAGTTGCGAAGTGGTTCAATAAGTCCTTTAAAATCAACAACAGCTGGCAAACCGCCAACATTGTGATGACTCTTAATAACCGCTGCATCCCCAGCACCAGATTCAATTACGTCAGGGTAAATTGTACCTTGTGCTAAGAAATCAACAGACCCAATTTTACGACCTTCATCTTCGAATACACGAATAAATTCTTCGCCAATAATTTTACGTTTTTGTTCTGGTTCTTCAACGCCAGCTAAACGGCCAAGGAAACGATCTGCCGCATCTACACGAATAAAATGCATACCAGAATCCTTGAACGCTGCTTCTACTTCGTCACCTTCGTTTTTACGCATTAAGCCATGGTCAACAAAGATACATGTTAATTGCTCACCCACAGCTTTAGAGATAAGAGCCGCTGCAACGGAGCTATCTACACCGCCAGACAAAGCTAGTAATACTTTGCCGTCACCCACTTTATTACGAATTTCTTCAATCGCTACTTTAGCATAATTAGCCATTGTCCATTCGCCATGGCAACCACATACTTCAAATAAGAAATTATGAATCATTTCCTTGCCATGCTCACTATGAAGCACTTCAGGATGATATTGCATCGCATATAGTTTGCGTTCCGTATTCTGCATAGCCGCTACCGGACAATTAGCGGTATGACCTACAATTTCAAAACCTTCTGGCACAGATGCTACATAATCTACGTGACTCATCCATACAATTTCATTTTCACTAAGCCCTTTAAAAAGAGGAGATTCTGTCTTAACCGTTACAGGAGTTTTACCAAACTCACGAGCTTCAGCAGATTTAACTTCGCCCCCTAATGTATGCGCCATCAACTGCATACCATAGCAAAGACCAAGCACAGGAATCCCCATTTCAAATACTTCTTTTTCAATGCGTGGTGAATTTTCTTCATACACACTGTTAGGACCACCTGTAAAAATAACGCCCATTGGATTCAACTCTTTGATTTTAGCCACTGCTTTATCGTACGGATACACTTCGCAGTATACGTGATTTTCACGAACACGACGGGCAATCAGCTGATTGTACTGGCCGCCAAAATCAACAACAATGACAAGCTCTTTCTGGTTCATTATACCCTCCATTAATGCAACAGTAATTATTAGGTTCCTTTTTAATCAGTTTATTAAAACACCACTTACAACCAAACTTAATCGCCCGATTATAAGAGGTCTATTTCTGAAACGGCGATTAAAAAGTGCTATTACATATTTTTACACTCTATTATAACATATAAAACCTACTTTTCTCCATTTTTACAAATACAACTTTTCAGCCCATTCACCAAATACTACCGAATCGACACATCTTCACCTGCTAAAATATGTTTCATCGTTCGAGCGGGGCACATTTTACCACACATCGTGCAGGTTCCTTCGCACTCTGGCTTACTCGATTCATAGTAGCGGCGTGCCTTTTCAGGATCAATAGCCAGTTTAATCATAGTATCAAAATCTACTTCAGCACGGGCCTTACTCATAGCATCATCCCAAGCCTGTGCGCCTGGAATGCCTTTTGCCAAATCGGCTGCATGAGCGGCAATACGCGTAGCAATAATGCCTTCTTTTACATCGTCAACCGTTGGTAAACGCAAATGTTCCGCTGGTGTCACATAGCATAAGAAGTCAGCCCCACAAGATCCGGCAATAGCCCCACCAATGGCACTCGTAATATGGTCATAACCAGGTGCAATATCTGTCACTAATGGACCAAGTACATAAAATGGCGCTCCATGACAAAGGCGTTTTTCTAACGTCATATTAGCCGCGATTTCATTAAGCACCATATGTCCTGGCCCTTCAATCATAACCTGTACATTATGTGCCCACGCCCGTTTCGTCAATTCGCCTAACGTGATTAATTCTTCAATTTGAGCCGCATCCGTCGCATCGTGCGTACAGCCTGGCCGACAAGCATCACCTAGACTTAACGTAACATCATAAGTTTCGCAAATTTCTAGCAAGCGGTCATAGTATTCATAAAATGGATTTTCCTGATTATTCATTTCCATCCAAGCAAAGAGCAAGGAGCCCCCGCGGGACACAATATTTGTCAAACGAGGATTATCTTTAATCCGTTGCGCCGTTTTACGATTCATCCCACAATGAATAGTCATAAAATCTACGCCGTCCTTCGCATGCTGTTCCACCACCGAAAAGAACTCATCTACCGTAATATCTTTTAAGTCTTTATCCAACATACCAACTGCATCATACATAGGCACAGTGCCAATCATAGCGGTAGACATATCAATTAATTTACGACGAAACTCCTGCGTCTTACCAAAATTGGATAAGTCCATAATAGCTTCTGCTTTCATAGCAATGGCATTGCGTACTTTTTCTAATTCTTCCTCTATATTATTATGCTCCGGTGAAACGCCAAGATTCACATTAATTTTTGTGCGACAACGTTCACCTACCGCTTCAGGCGATAAACTTTTGTGATGTTTATTAGCAGGAATGGCCACTTTCCCTGAGGCTAACAAGGCCATTACATCCTCTAGGAGCAGTTGTTCTTTAGCGGCTACCACCTCCATCTGAGGCGTCACAATACCCTTGCGAGCCGCATCCATTTGCGTGGTATAGCTACCTTGCTTTGCTACTGTCGTGTTTTTACATTGATTATCTTGCTGTTTCATCGAGAGGCCTCCTACATAGGTCTAAATACAACGAATGACTGTCTAAAACACGCAAAAAAGCAAAAATAAAAAGCTCATCCACGTGGATGAGCTTATGAAACGTCCTGTACAGCTTTCCTACGTCGGCATTATCCGAATCAGGTCAAGGGTCAAGTGTTCAAGCACTTTTCTCAGCCTACAGGCTCCCCTAGCTTTTTTGTGTATTTTCTTTATTATAGTACAGGCTCATTGATAATACAATGAATATTTAGAAATATATACGTTATTCAACTGTCATAAAATACCTATGCAGGTCCTCAATAGCCCGCTCTTTCGCAATAATGCCATGGGCATTCCAAATGACAGGATTTACATTTAAAATGTGCCCCGCCTTAACAGCCGGAATGGTTTGCCACAAAGGATCGTCTTGCAACTCTTCATACCGTTTTTGAGCCGCTTCATTATTGCCACTACTACTTGGCCCATAGCCACTGGACACAATGAGATACTGCGCTTTTAATTCTGGTAACATTTCAAGGGATACTACATTAGTATCACCTGAATCTTGCGCAACCGCCATTGGATCTGGCGTTAAATTAAGTAACTCATACATGAAACGATTAATATCATTTGTCGAATACGGGTAGAGGCGGACTTCTTTTTTCAAGATACGAAGTAAGGCTACGGGGCTATTACCAATGCGACCCTTTATATCCATGCGGGCTTGTTTTACTCGGTCATAATACAGTTGTAAACGTGCGTTTGCTTGCTCTTCCCGATGTAAAATTTTTCCCAACGCTAATAGCGTTACCTCTGTGTCTTGCAGTCGTAAAGCCGCTACGGGCGCAATTTTACTCAAAGCTATATAGGCATTACGATCAAATGAATCGCGTAGGAGAATTAAATCTGGTTTCAGTGCTTGCACTTGTTCCAAATTAATGGCTTTAATATTTTCATTAATACTAATCGGCACCACGCCGTTAGCCGTCAATTCATCATGCAGATAAAACGTAGGTGGATTATACGCGCCCACCATAGGCGCCCCTAAGGCAAGCATAGGGTCTTCCAAACGAATTACCACAACGCGTTTCGCCTCTTTAGGAATCACCGTCGTGCCATATTTATGCTTTAAAATAAGTTGACCATTTGTTTCCGTAAATAAAGCATTGGTCCGTTGCACAACGCCTTCATAACGAGCCGTCAACTCCGCATCAATCGCCGCTGCCGTATCACTTCGGGGTACATCCGCTGGAAATAATGGTTTTGCTGTCTGAGTAGTCGCCATTAAGCTAGGTGTAATCGACCAAGACGTAATCGTCCCGCAACCAGCGAGCATCATCGTAGCCCCTATGCCTAAAAGGAGTATCACAGCTAGTCTGGGTAGCCGTAGTAGTCTAGTTAGCTCTATCAATATCTCCTTCAATAGTTCCGTTTTCATAGGCTACCTCCCACATTTTGTGGAATACAGAAAGGCAACTTCGTCAACGGATCTTTCATAATCATCGCCGTAATACCGAATACATCAGCTAACATTTCAGCCGTAAATACCTCTGTCGGTGGCCCTTGAAACCGTACTTCGCCCGCCTTCATAGCAATAATATGATCTGCAAAACGAGCGGCTTGATTTAATTCATGTAATACCATAATAACAGTTTTACCATACGTCTTATTCAACTCAGCAACTAATTGCAAAACTTCTAACTGGTGAGCAATATCTAAGAAACTGGTAGGTTCATCTAAAAAGAGAATCTCTGTATCTTGTGCCACGGCCATAGCTATCCACGCACGCTGTCGTTGTCCACCGGATAAATGATGAAGGGGACGTTCCGCCAAGTCCTCTAAATGAGTAACTGCTAAGGCCCAATTAATAATGTCCCTATCTTCCCGATTCATCCGTGTAAAAACGCCATTTTTATAAGGGGCCCGTCCATAGGCTAACAACTCTTTTATAGTTAACCCATGGGGAGCCATCGGATGTTGTGGTAAAATAGCAATCTTTTTAGCCAATGTTTTTGTATTTTCTTCGTGAATCGATTGTCCATCCAAATATACCTTGCCACTCATAGCGTTATGATGCGACAAATCGTTTTTAATAAAGTGGATTTGCCACAACCATTGGACCCGATTAAAGCCGTCACTTTGCCACGGGGAATAGTAAGGTTTAAGTTGTCGATGATTACAGTTTTGTCATACCCTGTGCGGAGCGACTCAATCTGTATATCTGTTTTTATTGTTTCACTCATAATATTACCCTCGTTTCCGTGCCAAAATAAAGAGGAAGTAAGGAGCCCCAATAAGTGCTACCACAATGCCAACTAACATTTCATCAGGAGCTATAATAACGCGCCCCACCCAATCGGCCGTAATCAATAACCACGCCCCAATAAGCGCTGTTAATGGCAATACGTAGGTACAATCGGCGCCCACTAAACGTCTTGCAATATGAGGCGCCACTAGCCCTATAAAGCCAATGCTACCGCCTACAGCGACACAAGTAGCGGCTAACACCACACCTAAAACCAAAAATAATACACGACTACGATGAATGCGAACGCCAAGGCCAATTGCCGTTTCATCACGCAGCCCCAATACATTAAGGGTTGTCCGATTCGCATATAAGGTAAGTGCTAATACCAGAACTACAACGCCTAAAATAATAACATGCAGCCAAGTGTTGCCCGCAATATTCCCAATAATCCAAGTATTTACTTGGTTAAACTTTTCAGGCGATAACGTCACAATAAGAAGGGTTTGTAGTGCGTGAATCCCAGCAGTTAAGGTAATCCCACTCAATACTAAGGAATAGGTGCCATTCACGGCAGACTTGCGCATAGAAAGTGCATAAATGCTACCAGCTGCCACAAGCGCTCCCATAACCGCCACTATAGGCAAGGACCAAATAGGCAAACCCTGATTGGTCGGTGTTAGAAAAATTAAAATCATAACCCCTAAGCCAGCACCAGCATTAACCCCTAGTAAACTTGGCCCAGCCAATTCATTGCGCGTTAACTGTTGAAACACCGCCCCAGCTAAAGCAAGGCCCATCCCAATTAGAACCGCTAACACCGCTCGAACTAAGCGAAAGTCAAAGACAACTAGATTTTCTTCCGCGCTACCACCTCCGAGCAGTATCTGTAACAAATGCGCATCAGAATAATAGGTGAAACCTGTGCTTACATGGAGGAAGAAAAAGATAAGTAATACTACAAGAAATACTACACTATATAGGCAGAATCGTTTTTGATGGGTCGTCATGCACGGGCCCCCTTTCGATTAGCCAAATATAAGAAGAAAGGCACCCCTATAAGAGCGGTAATAGCACCTAAAGGAATCTCAAAAGGCGCCGCTACACTGCGGGCCACCAAATCGGCAGCGACTAATAAAATCGCCCCTAACAGTGCCGTAATCGGTACTACCTTCCGATAATCAATCCCTACTAGCTTGCGCGCCATATGAGGCGTCACCAAACCAATGAAACCAATAGGGCCTGCGATAGCTACGGCAGAGCCACATAAAATCAACACGGCCAGCCCCGCTAATACACGAATGCGCCCCATATGCCCGCCTAGACCAATCGCCATTTCTTCACCAAAACTAAGCAAAGTGACAGACTTTGATAACGCAATCGCCATCACCAAACCTAGTACTGTCCACGGCCATAACAATAAAACCTGTGGCATACGCACACCGCTAATACCGCCAGCCGTCCAGTAGCTAAGATCTTGCGCTACATCAAAATAGACTACTAAGGCCTGCGTAATTGCTAGCAGAACCGCACTTACCGCAGTCCCTGCCAAAGCTAAAAATACGGGCGACATACGACTACCATTGCGATTAGCTAAGAACATAATGGCCGCCGTTGCTAACGCAGCGCCGCCAAAAGCAAATAAAATCGTTACATTTAAACTACTATCAGGCCATACAATCATGGCTACAGCTAACCCTAAAGCAGCCCCAGAGTTAACCCCCATAATCGAGGGAGTCGCCATGGGATTATTCGTCACCCCTTGCATTAACGCGCCAGCTACGCCAAAACTAATGCCACAAGCAAGGGCTAATAAAAGACGAGGCACCCGCAATGTTCGTACCAATAATTCGTCCACTTGCGTGGGATCATAGGCTACCAAGGCTTTCCAAATAATAGGCCAGGTAATATGACGAGCTCCCACGGTCAGTGAAAAGCCCGCCAATACAACAAGACTAATTAGTAGTAACACGCCTAGTAACCAAGGCCGTCTATACCAATTCATGAGCAACCTCGATTAGAAATCTGCTGAAACGGAAAGCGTAAAGGTGCGACCTTTACCAAGATAAATCGCATTAGTAGTACTACCTTGTAAAGCACGCCATTTAACAGTATCTAACACATTATATACGTTAGCACGCACCGTCAATGGGGTCTGGTTCCAGTTAAATTTGTAACGAGCTCCTAAATCCCAACGAACCCAAGGTGATGTACTCAACGTATTCGCCATATTTACATACGCTTTGCCATTATAGGTTAAACGAGTATTTACTGACAAACCGTCCACAGATTTAATATCCTGTTCAACGCCAATTACGCCACTCCAACGTGGTACCCCCGTTGCTTGATTGCCTTCATAATTAGCATAGGTAGAAGCTAAGGTGATATATTTTGCATCCAAGAATGTTACACCACCTAAAATGCGTGTACCTTCGCGAGGTTCGCCAAAGACACTTAATTCAATACCACGATTGCGTTGTTCCCCAGCTAAAGCATAGTAATTGTCATCGGTAGTAATAAAGCTTGGATTTTTCATAGTGAAGGCACTAATAGTCGTTGCAATTTTACCAAAGTCAAACTTAGCGCCTACTTCATATTGCTTAGTTTTATATGGCGCAAATACTTCCCCTGAGTTCTCTGTACCACTTGGCGCTGTATCCCCTAACGAAAGAGCTTGTGCATAGTTGGCATATAAGGACGTACGATCATTTAATTTGTGCACAATGCCAAAAGTTGGTGTAAATGCAGTTTCATCATATGTAGTTGTACTCTTCACTTTAGTACCAGAATAGGAATAGGACGTATCTTTAACATTTTGTACACGGCCACCTACAATGAAATTCCATTTTTTATCGGCTGTCGTAATAATATCGTTAATACCGATACTCTGTTGAATACGATTATCACGAATTAAATACGGTCCATAGCTACCATCCGTAAAGCTTTGCCATTTTGGATTATAAATACTCGTTGTATAGGTATCACTCACCGTTGGCTTATCTTCCAATACTTTGTAACGCACTTGAGATGCGGCAATACTTAATTCATGATCTAAAGACCCTGTTTTTACATGGCCACGCACACCCACTTCACTAGAAATAGCCTTATTAATCTGGCGATTATGCACATAGCTTACCTTAGCATTGCCATTTACATTATTAAGTAAGAAGCGATTAGACAAACCATCTTGAGAGGTATTACGCATACCAAAAGCAGCCCAAGCGGTCCAATTATCATTTAAATCATATTCACCTTTCCAAAGGAAAAACTTTTCAGTCAACGTACGATAAGTACCAGGAGCACCAAATTTAGCATCATCAGCTACACTTGGCAAGCTTGTCAATTTATTCGCTGTTGATTGCGACATAGTTACTTGGTATTGTGGATCTTCAATATCATTGTAAATATAGCCCATATCTAAGGACGAACGCCAACGTTCACCTTTAGCATCTAAGCCTAACGTCACCGTATTAGCACTATTAGATTCACCTTTATAGGCATCCTCTTGGGCGCCACGATTCAATACATTCAAACGCACCCCATATTTACCATCATTAAAACGACGGCTCATATCAAGTTGTTGTGTGAATTGATGACCTTCACCATAGGTCAAAGTTACGGTATTTTTATCTTCTGGACCTGCATGCTTAGTTACATAGTTAATAACCCCACCAACCGTATCATTAGGTGCCATACCACTGAGCATAGCACTAGGGCCTTTTAAAATTTCTACATTTTCAAGATATTCAACGCCTGTATAATAACGGGGCGCTACCCCATAAATACCATTTAACTGCACATCTTGTTGTGTCGTTTTAAAACCGCGAATACTCCAAGCATTCGAAGCACCAGACAAGGTTAAATCGGTAACCGATGGATCATTAGCGGTTACATCAATGATAGAGGTGGCCTGCTGATTCGCAATTGTTTCTTCCGTAATAGAAGTCACATTAAATGGCACATCTAAAAAGTCTTTTTTACCCAACATACCAATTGTGCTTTGGCGAGACACTTGGCCGCCAGCATACACAGGTTCTTCGGTTGCTACGGGCTCCGCTACAACGGGCTCTTTTTTCTCTTCTACGAGCGTAACTTTTCCCAAATCTTGCAAATCGCTATAATCACGAGCTTCTACGGGATTCGTAAAAGTACCCACACTCCACAAACCGCCAAGCACTAAAGCGCCTAATACACGGCTAGTCAATACAGCTTTACGCTGTTTTTCATTTACACAACTTTCTTTCATTGAAATAAGCTCCTCTCTTAAATCACAACTGATGTATAGTAACTATACACAAAACTAAAAAGCAGGAGAGCGAATGGCCGCCCTCCTGTACTTGTATTAACTAAATTTAGCTACCAAATTCAATTCTTGCTTCTGAAACAACAGGTTCACCATCAACCGTTTTAGGGCGGTAAGCACTATTCTTAGCTTGTTGCAAAGCCCAACGATCTAACGAGCCATTACCACTACTGCTAATAATATCCACTTCAACAGCGCGACCAGCTTCATTAATCATTACATATACCACCACGTTACCACTACCTGGTAACGTACGAGGGCCTAAATATTCAGCACCAATAACCACTGGCTCATGAGGTGGCGCCGCCGGTCCATCGCTTGGTTCCCCTTGCGAACCACCACCGGCCCCCGAAGTCTCAGACGACGGGGTCCCATTAGCATCTGACGACCCCGTTTGGGCTGGGGAAGCTGTCGCTCTAGGCGCCTCCTTTTTTATAACCTGCTCCACAGGCACACCATTTTTAATATCTTCTACTTGTTGCTCCGTCATAGGCGCTGGTGGCTGTACAGTTGATTTCTGAGGTGTAGCTACCTGTGGCCCACCTGCTGAAACGCCCGAATCACTGACTACATTAATTGATATAGGTGTTCTATCAGGCACTAACTCAGGCTTTTGTAAAAAAGACCACACCATGCCACTAACGAGAGCTAGATTGATAATAACGGATGAAGTTATCGCCATTCGCCACCGATTCTTATAAATATGAGCAAAAGGGGATGGCTTTTTAACTACATCTTGTACGGATTCAGCCATAACTATCACCTACTTACTCTCAGTAGCGACTGCAATTTTATTAAGATTCATATTTTTTAACGTATCCAACACTTGTACGAATGTACCATATTGTGCTTTTTGGTCAGCTCGTAAAATGATTGTTAAGTCTCCGCCTTTAGCTTTTTCAGCTTCCAAGCGTTGCGCCATGCCTTCTAAATTAGCATACGAATCTTGTTCTACATAAATTCGGCCATCTGCGGTAATCGTAATAGGAATTTTACGTTGCAAATCCACAGAGCTTGACGTAGCCGTTGGCAAATTTACAGGCATCGATTTTTGTACAACCATAGAAAGCATACTCATCATGAAAAACACTAATAGGAAGAATATAATGTCAATCATGGGAATAATCATGAGCTTTGGTTTATTGGTTGTACGAAGACTTCTAATTTGCACTAGATGCACCTTCTTCAGCTGTTACACCAACAGCTGCATTCATATACACATTACCGATTTCTTCCATATCCGTAATGAGTCCATCTTGCTTATGTACTAAGTACGAATGAATAACCAACGCTACAATAGCCACACAAAGGCCCGTAGCTGTAGCAATTAAGGCTTCACCAACACCACCGGTAATGGCAAATGGCTGACCATCAGATACAGACAATACACTAAAGGAGCTAATCATACCCGTTACCGTACCAAGCAAACCAAGTAATGGTGCCAACGTAACGATAGTTTCTAAATAGCTTAAACGAGAACGAAGGCGACCAGCAATGGCACCGGCAGCCCCTTGTAAAGCTGCATTTTTAGATTTAACAGTTTTACGACGAATCGCTGCGTTCAACATTTCAGCGGCCACACCACCATCTTCAGCACATAAGGCTTCTAGCCCTTCTTCATTATTAGCGGCTGCCAATACGGGAATCTCTTCACGCAAACGGTCCATATTGGATTTAGCTGCACTATAGGTGCGCACACGCTCCACTAAAATAGCAATCGCAATGATTGAGCAAAGTAATAGGGGGTACATGACTAACCCACCTTGGTGAAATAATTCTAAAAGTTCCATACCAGTCTCCTTCTTTCTTCTAAAAAACTAATTAAAAGGTATGTTCTACGCCAACAACATAATGACGTTCTGCCATAGCATACGCACCGATTGGTGTGCTATAAGGTTCTACTTCATAAGATTCATTCGTTAAGTTAAGCCCTTGTGCATATACCTTAGTAGACTCATTAATCTTATAGCTTACGTTCAAATTCCAAGTAAAGTAAGAGGAATCAGTATAATAAGCTGTTGAACGACCTGTTACATATCTAAAATCATTAGATACATACCAACGATTCTTTTCATAAGAAAGTTCTAATCCATAACTATTTGGATGACGGTTCTTTAAATCATTTGTCATACCGCTACCTTCATCAATTTTTTGGCGAAGGAAATTATAAGAAGCACGTACCTTCCATGCATCATCTAATTTATAAGTAGCACTTAAATTTAGGCCTTGACGCTTTTCTTTATTAATATTGTAATAAACAGTTTTACTAATGCTATTATTCCACTCCCAATCCAAAGCATCTTTTAAACGGCTTTCATAGATACTAGCAGATACTAATAAACGATCATTTACTTGACTATCAACACCTAATGTTACGGTATGTGATTTTTCTTGTTTTAAATCAGGATTACCAAGCCAGTATGGGGAATTAGCATATAACATTTTTAATGTAGGATTATTAACAGCTTGGCCCCAAGAAATATAGGCATGTGTATTTTCATCTAATTTCTTATTTAAACCAATATGGGAAGCAAATTCACCACCAAAAATATCATGGTGTTCATAACGAGTACCAAGGTTAGCGGTCCAGCCTTGACCTAATTCCCATTTATCTTCAATAAATACAGCTTCATTATCTGTGCTCTTATTGAAGCCTACACCATCATTAGTTTCATCAATTTTTTCTTTGTTATAGCTAACACCACTAATTAATGTATGGTCACCAAGTTTCCATGTTTTTTGTCCTTCTAAACCAAGCATAGATAAATCATGTTCATATGGCGTGCCTGCAAAAGGTGCATTTGCTTTTTCAGTATTGCGGTATGCTCGAACAAAACTCCCAGAGTCAGAACCAAAGTTATAGGTAACACCATAACTCATATCTGTAGTTTTACTCTTCATTCCAGCGCCATAAGCGGTCCCATTTAATGGATTACTCAAATAAATACCAAACCCATCCTTACGATGACTGTAAGAAAAATCAACAGTCATGCGGTCATCATCAAAATAATGATCATAACGAGCTGTTACATTATCACGATTGATGGAACTATCAGGGAATTCATAGGAATTGCCATTAGCCGCCTTATAGTGATAATTATCTTGACGCTGTTTGCTATATGATACAAAATATGCATTCTTTTCATCGCCACCTTGAGTGGTAATGCCAGTCCTCCAATACCCCCAGCTGCCTACTTCAGCTTTTGCTGTGGTTTTCTGCCCCATAGTGCCTTCTTTGGTAATAATATTAATAACCCCAGCTACCGCCCGTTCACCATATAAAGCAGAATTAGGTCCTTTTACTACCTCAATTCGTTCAATATTTTCTACAGGAAATTGATCAATATCAATGGCATTATTGTCACCTGATACAATTAAATGATCCCAATTCATACGACGACCATTTACCATAACAAGCACACGGGTATCACCATTAAGCTCTGGGTACGATGCGAAGCCTTTCTGCACAACCGTGACATTATTCGCTTTTAACGCATTAGATACGCTATTATAATTTCCTTGCTCAATATCTTTTGCTGTAATAACCGTCGTATCAGCCGGTACATCCACTTTTTCTTCTGACAGACGACTAGCCGTTACCAATACGACTTTACCTAAATCTTGTAAATTTGCTTCATCGTAATTAGCAGCCCACACACTACCACTGGTAGCACTTACCACTAAAGCGGTTAATACTGCTTTACTTACTGTACTGCGATGAGTAAATTTCATTTATTTTGTTCCTCCTCAAAGCCTTGAGCAATTTTCTCTAAGGCATCCACCACACGACCGTTACCATTATTCACATCGGCAAAGGGCACTGCTATAATACGCCCTCCTTGAATGGCTCGCATATTGCGCAAATTTGGATCCGCTTTTAATTCAGTGATAGCTTCTGCATCACTCAATGTACGATTTCCTTGGCTCACAGTCACATACACAATTACATCAGGGTCAAAGGCCAACACACGCTCAGGCCCTACCATCGAAATCTGTCGGTTCGTCAAATTATGACCACCTGCTTTTTTTACGATGTCATCTACGAGATACACTGGTCCATATAAGCTATAGGTACTATGCCCGTGAGCTTGTAAAATAATAACACTCGGCTTATAGGTCCAACTATTTACTCGCTGAGTCACCGCTTGCACTCGCTGTTGTAACTCTGCTTTATAGGCACTTGCCTTCTGAGGGACTTGAAACAAACGTCCCATATCATCAATAAAGGGATAAATTGCACTCTCTAAGGTGGGCTGATTCTTACGAATCGTAGCTGGCACAATATATACACCAATATCTCTTTCATACCACTGCCGTACATCACCTAATGCAGCTGGTGTAAAATGATGCGACCACCCCATTAATACATCAGGTTGCATCGCCAATACTTGTTCGCGACTAGGCACATAGCTATTAGTAATTAATGGTAACTTGCTATATATGTCACGATACCGCGCTAGCTCTTCCCCATAGGGAGCCACCGTTCCTACAATGCGGTCCGCTAATCCTAAATCGATCAATAACTCCGTCGCTCCAGGATACGTTACAATAACGCGCTTAGGTGGCGCTGCGTAGGTGAAACGCATAGAATGTCCATCACTATCTACATTTTGTATCGTAATCCCCGTTTGACTCTCATCGCTATCTCCTACAATATGCCAATGCCCATTTGTATAAGCAAACCAGGCAATAAGAAGCATTATAGCTAACAGAATAGCCCCTATACAACGCCGACTCCACCGTTCCCAAGTGCTTATCATAGGCTATCACCAGTACGGCTTAGTCCTAGCCCCGATGCATCGCTCTGGTGAAATGCCCCTAAACGAGTCTGACGCCGTGGCTGCCTTTCATAGGTCACCATAGGGGTGCCATCTTCGTGATAGGACACTACACTCGCTACTTCGTATACCTCACGAATCAGTGCTTCATGCACAATGTCACGGGGTGTGCCTTGGGCTACTAATTGACCTCGTTTCATAATAAATAATTCATCACAGAATAAAGAGGCCAAATTTAAATCATGAAGTGCGGCTATCACACCAACACCTAACCCTTTTATGACTTCCAACAGCTCCAGCTGATAGGTAATATCTAGATGGTTCGTTGGTTCATCCAAAATCAAATACTCTGGCTCTTGGCAAAGAACACGCGCTAACATAACGCGTTGCTGTTCACCACCAGATAAAGAGGCAAAACTTCGATGAGCTCTATCCCACATACCCACTTTTCGAAGGGCTTCCATGGCTAAGGTCACATCTTCTTCCGTATCCTCATCAAACCCTTGTTTGTAAGGAGTTCGCCCCATCATTACAATTTGCCAGACAGTAAAATCAAAATTAATACTGTGAAACTGCCCCATTACGCCAATGCGCTTGGCCGCTTCCCGTAAAGGAATGGTATCTAACGGCGTTTCATCAAAACGGATCGTACCTGCTTGTATCGGGATAACGCGATATAAATGTTTTAACAAAGTGGACTTACCACAACCATTAGGACCCATAAGACCAACAAATTTATTGGCGGGAATGGTTAGCGATAAGTGATTTAAAATTTGTGCATCACCTATCTCATAGGAGAGGTTCTCTACTACAATCTCTTTCATAGATACCTCCTAACCACCAAAATTACGACTTGAACCAAATAGGAGTTTCATAAATAAAGGCGCTCCCATAAGGGCCGTCAAAATACCAATTGGCAAATCACCGGCAGGCAATAACACCCGAGACAACAAGTCAGCTAACACTAGAAATATAGCACCGCCTAAGGCAACGACTGGCAACAACCGTTTATGACCAACTCCTACCAAAGCCCGTGACATATGAGGAATTACCAGACCTACAAAGCCAATAATGCCACATTGTGAAACGAGCACACCTGTAAGCAAAGCCATACATGCCATATATATATATCGTTTGCGAGTCGCATGGATACCTAAGGTAATCGCCATCTCTTCACCCAGCAACAACGCATCTAGCGCCCTTACTTGCGATAAAAAATAAATTGTCATACCACTTACTACTAGCGTCGGCCACAATAACATAGACCACTTAGCATCCGCCAAGGATCCCATGGTCCAAAAGGCTGCGCTTTGCATGCCTTCTGCATCACCAGCCATATAAATCACAAAATTAGACAGCGCCGTGCATAGCGCACTCACTACCGCCCCAGCTAATACAAGTTTTACTGTAGAAATACGGCGTCCCATCCCCGCTAACGCCATAACGGCCAGCGTAGCTACAATGGCACCACCAAAGGCCCAAATAGGCACGCCCACATTAGCAGCACCTAATAAGAAGCCTAATAATATAGCCATAACGGCGCCTACCGACGCCCCCGATGCAATCCCCAAAATAAAAGGCTCAGCCAATGGATTTTGCACCGCTGCTTGCATAACCGCTCCCGATAGAGCCAGTCCAGCTCCTACTAAAGCCGCCAAAATTACTCGCGGAATACGAATATCCCACACAATATCGGTCATCGCCGGCCCTACCGCATCGGGTATGGGCGTATGCATTACTTTGCCGCTAATCACCGCCAACACATGGCCTGCAGGTATAGTTACACTTCCTAACGCAATAGCAGCTATAATTGCGCAAATTAAAAAGGCAGTCAGAACCGGTACGGCCCAACTGCCCAATGTTTCAGTGCGATGCTTCGTAGCGGTTTGTAACTCTTGCAGGCGTTGTTGACGCGTCATTATTTCAACGTCATTCATCAACTACCCTCATTTCGCTTATGACATAAAAACAGGTCAACAGAATACGTCCCTGATTTCATATAACACGTATATTGTGCTAACTACCCGAGCTTGCTTAAGCCCTACTGAAATCGTTGCGCAGTGCTAACCTTGTCGAAAGAGGCCAAATTTTTGGCTACAAATATTACATTGTCCTATGCTACTTAGCATACTTATATTTTGTATATTATAATTTGGAAATTGAGAAGAATTTCTTCTATTTCTTCAAATATTTTATAAAAAATAATAGTAGCTGTCAACATCATTATGATAAAAAATCCACCCATGAAGCTATATATACTCTCATTTTTCAAGTTTGCCCCCTGTTTTTCATAGGATATTCAAATAGTATTTTTTAGTTTATATGCAATTTACATGTATTTTTATAAAAACTTTAAATATCTATAATTACAGTTACTCTCAGTTTTTTTAAAATATAATCCAATAAGACAGAAAATGTATGACTATGTATTCTTAACTATACATCCTTTATTTTACAGCCTTTGTCTTGGTGTATAGTAGGAATACACAAATTAAAATCTGCTACCAACTTACTTCGTTATATATTGATAAAAAATATCAAAAGCAGCAAATAGCTATTGATAATTATATATCATCTACTTGCTGCTTTTTAATAGCCCCCACTGGACAAATTTCATAACAATCACCACAACCAATACAGCCGGGGCCAATAAAAAATTGTAATGTTTTTTCAGAAATAATCTGTACTGGACAATCTAACGCACAGGCACCACATTTCACACAGCGCTGCCCATCAATTACAAATGTTAGCGTCCTAAAGTGAGTATTTGCCATCTTCTATTTAGCAAGCCATACTATATGGCTTGCTGCTCCTCTGCTGCCAATACTAAACGAATCATTTGTGCTACCCCCTGTTCATCGTTCGAAGGGGCTAACCATTTAGCAGTAGCCTTAGCCGTTGCTTCCCCATTCATCATGGCAAAGGAAATACCACCATAGGCTAGCATGGTCAAATCATTATTACTGTCACCAATAGTCATCACTTCATCAGCCGTAAGGCCTAGAGAATCTGCCAATGCCGCTACCGCACGGCCTTTGCTAATCCCTGGCTGTACAAACTCAAGATTGCCTTCACTAGATTGAATGATGACAAAGCGATGATCGCCTTTAAAATGATCTAAAATAGCTTCTTTTTTAGCTTCGGTTCCATAAAATAATTGAATTTTTTCTAAGTCCATGCCCGTTTTTACTATATGCTCACGTAAATTAGACACCATCGTACGACTCGCTTTCATAAGCGGCACCAAATGAGGTGGTAAATTACTAGCAAACTCTAACATGCCTTCCGTTTCACCATAAATATCTTTACCACCATAAGCTTCAATATATACATCAAAAGGCCTTAATTCATCCAACAACCGTAACCCTTCTGCATTGCTAAACGACTGATGAAACACAGTGGTTGTGTCCCCACCCTGTTGCTCAAATACAACGGCACCATTACTGCAAATATAATGCTGAATCTCAGGGATGCGATGAATCACCTCACCCATTTCCCCCCAAGCACGGCCGCTCGCTACCGCTACCGTCACACCAGCCTCTATAGCGGCTTTCACAGCCGCCACCGTTTCATCACTTACATGCTTGTGCGTATCCACTAAGGTACCATCTACATCTGAAACAATTAATTTAATAGGCTTCTTTAATTGTAAATCCGCCGATTTTGTTGGCAAACTAGCCGTATGACTAGCTTTAGCAGCTACCTCAAACACAGCCGCTTGATCCTCTACATTTATGGAATTTATTTTTTCTGTCATAGTCATCTCCATTGCCTAATAAATACCCTTCCTAATTGCCCTAACTTTCGCTTACTGCAACCAAGAAAATAGATTTATTTATATAAATCTATTATAACATATGAAAGCAAAAGACCATTAGCCCCGCGACTTTTCTCTCCCTCACAGATCCCCTATAAATACTTATAAAGATTTCTCTTTAATGCCGTTATATTCGAGTGCAAAAGCCCCCTTAGGTCCTCTTGCCGCGACTCCCCTCCCAAATAACAACACTCTGCCAAAAGATTCTCCGACCTTAATAAGACTATCTGTTGTAAGAATAAAAATCCTCCTCTTGTAGCGACTTTTCTAAATCTTTGATTTAGAACTGAGCAGCAAGAGGAGGATTTTTTGTTCTTATCCTAACAGTATAGCTCTCCTATTAATAGGAGAATCTTTCGGCAAATGTTTTATTTACTTAACACTTCTACACAACGATGACACAAGGTAGGATGTTCTGCATCGTTACCTACTGTATCACGATGAATCCAGCAACGTTCACATTTTTCAAATTCACTTGGTTTTACAACCACACTCAAGTGACCTTCTTCCGTAGCCACCGCTTCAGCTGGTGCATTAGCACGACCTTCTACCAAGTGTGCTTCACTTACGATAAGTAAAGCCGCTAAATCTTTCACTTGTGCTAACGTTTCATAAGCAGCGCCATCGGCATATACCGTAATCGAAGCATCCAAAGAATGACCGATAACTTTATCTTGACGTGCTGTTTCAAGGGCTTTCGTTAATTCCCCACGCAAAGCTAATACGTGGTTCCATTTTTCAGCCAATGCAGCATCATAATGAGCTTCATTACCTGTAGGCCAATCTTCAAGCATTACGCTTTCACGCATGCCGTCTTCTTTAGGCATGTACTGCCATACTTCTTCCGCTGTAAAGGAAAGCACTGGTGCCACCATACGAACTAAGGTTGTAACAATTTCATACATAGCTGTTTGGGCACTACGACGAGCTACCGAAGTCGCTTCTTCTGCATACATCGTATCTTTTAACACGTCTAAGTAGAACGAACTTAAATCAACGGTGCAGAAGTTGTGAATCGTATGATATAAAATATGGAATTCATAGTTTTCATAGGCTTCCGTAACTTTACGACGAACTTCTTCTAAGCGAAGGAGCGCCCATTTATCAATTTCAGACAATTGATCATAGGAAACTTTGTCTGTATTTGGATTGAAATCATCCAAGTTACCTAGCAAGAAGCGGAACGTATTACGAATCTTACGATATACTTCGGATAACTGTTTTACGATGTCTTTAGACAAACGCACGTCACCTTGGTAATCAGCTGAAGATACCCAAAGACGCATTACATCAGCCCCATAAACATCAATGATGTCAGATGGTGCCACTGTATTACCAACGGATTTAGACATTTTACGGCCTTCCCCGTCCACTACGAAACCGTGAGTTAGTACAGAGTTATATGGTGCTTTGCCTGTAGTCGCAACGCCAGTTAATAAGGAAGAGTTAAACCAGCCACGATGTTGGTCAGACCCTTCAAGGTACATAGCACATGGTACATCAAGGCCTTCGTTTTCAAGTACACCAGCCCAAGAAGAACCACTATCGAACCAAACGTCCATGATGTCTGTTTCTTTGCGGAATTCATCATGACCACAATGAGGGCAGGTGAAACCCTCTGGCAATAATTCTTTTTCTGTATGATTCCACCAAGCATCGGAGCCTTCTTTAGCAACCCAAGCTTGAACCGATTTGATAGTATCATCATTGATGACATAGTCACCACAAGATTTACAGTAGAATACTGGAATTGGCACACCCCAAACACGTTGACGGGATACACACCAATCCCCACGATCAGCAATCATATTATAAATACGGTCATGACCCCATTTAGGAATCCACTGTACTTGATTGTCGATTACATCAAGGGCTTCTTTGCGATAGCCATCAACAGATGAGAACCACTGTTCCGTAGCACGATAGATAACAGGATTCTTACAACGCCAGCAATGCGCATATTGATGACGAAGTGTACCTTTATGAAGTAACGCACCATTATGAGCTACAATTTTCAAGATAGGCACTTCTGCCTCATGAATTTCTTTACCGGCTAAGGCTTCTTCCGTGTCACCATAACGGCCATTATCTACCGCACTTACATAAGTACCCGTTGGATCAACAAAGGAAGTGATTTCAAAATCAACTTTACCGGCTTTTTTATACGTTTGATATACACCAAAGTCTTCTTCGCCGTGAGCTGGCGCCGTATGAACGCAACCAGTACCAGCTTCAAGCGTTACATGGTCACCTAAGAATACGGGCACTTCCCGTTCGATGAATGGATGTTTAAAAGTAGCTAATTCTAAATCCGCCCCAGAGAAGGTATTAAGTACAGTATAATCTGCTACTTGAGCATCTTTTAATGCATTAGCTACCAAATCAGTAGCCATCAAGTAGTATTCTTCACCCACTTGTACCCAAGAATATTCTAATTCAGGGTTCACAGAAATTGCTTGAGATGCTGGCAATGTCCAAGGTGTAGTTGTCCAAATAACAGCGTAGGCTTTTTTAGTATCTACATCAGCTGGTAATGTACGTTTTAATTCATTAACATACGCATATTTTACATAAATAGAGAAGGATTTCTTTTCTTTATATTCAATTTCCGCTTCAGCCAACGCTGTTTCACAATGAGTACACCAGTATACTGTTTTTAACCCTTTGTAGATATGACCACGCTTAGCCATTTCCCCAAAGATGCCAAGTTGTTTAACTTCAAAAGCTGGTTTTAATGTCAAATAAGGATCTTCAAAACGCCCAAGTACACCAAAACGAATAAAGTCTTTCTTTTGATCTTCTACGCACTGCAACGCATATTCTTTACATTTAGCACGTAAATCCAGAGGACTCATTTCATGGCGATTAAGACCTGTATTTTTAATAACAGCATGTTCAATTGGCAAACCATGCGTATCCCAACCAGGAATATACGGGGTGTAATATCCCTGCATAGTTTTATATTTCATGATAATATCTTTTAATGTTTTATTAAGGGCATGGCCAATATGAAGTTTACCATTAGCGTATGGAGGGCCATCATGCAATACAAACGGCTTATTCCCTTTGCGCAATTCTAAGCGTTTTTCATAAATTTTATTATCTTCCCAATATTTCAAATATTCTGGTTCTCGTTTTGGTAAGTTCCCGCGCATTGGAAATTCTGTAGCAGGCAAATGTAATGTTTTACCGTAATCCATATAAACTCTCCTCTCAACTAATAAAAAAAGCGCTCGTCCCCGAAGGGACGAACGCTATAAGTCCGTGGTACCACCCTACTGACTCTATACAGAGCCACTCACGCATATAACGGTGCTCACCGATAAATTTAACATTTATATGCTCCCAAGTGATTCGTCATCTCTTCATTCGCTGAACTCACACCATACATCAGCTCGCTGAGAACTACCCGAAATGACCGTCTTCGTCATCGCATGTCATATACAGTTATTGAAAGAAGTCTTACTGTCAAGGACAGTTGACCAACTCATAGTAACTTTTGTTATAGATAGAGTATAGAGAAGGGATTTCGTTTTGTCAAGTAGGTTTATGATTATTGGTGTCATAAAATTTACTTACTATGACGTTGCAACCACAAAATCGCTAGTCGATCACCTAACGCAGCAGCTTGTTCATAATAGGCACGTGCTTTATTTTCGTCTTTCACAACCCCGCGGCCATGTTCATACAAGCTACCTAAGCCAGTTAGCCCAGGAGCTCCAATAATAGTATCCTGTTGCGCTGCTTTTTCATACCAAGTATACGCCGCCTTATAATCCACAGCTACCCCTTCGCCCGTTTCATACAAAGAACCTACCTTAGCCATGCTTGTAATATCACCAGCAACGGCTGCTTTTAGATAATAATGGAACGCTTTTTTACTATCTTTGGAACCATATAGTCCCTGTTCAGTCATAAAACCTAAATAGCGATTGGCTTTCATATCCTTAGCCTTAGCAGCTGCTTTAAACGATTGCCAAGCCTCTTTATAATTTACCGGCCCCGTTTCGCCAGACAAAGCCGCTATCCCGGCCTTCATCTGCGCCCGTGTGGTGTCACGACTAGCTTTATTAGCTGCAACCGTGACCATATAACGACCAGATTCCGTTTCAGCAACTGGTTTACCAGACTTAGTTTGGGCAAACAACCAGTCACGAATGCCTTCAATATTATAGGCTACGGACCAAGTATACATGTGATTGCCGCCTTCAAAGACAGTGTAATTTATCGGTGCTTGTTGCGCTTCCATAGCTTTCACTAAATCAGCAAATTGTGCGCCTGTAGCATGACTATCCCACATGTCACTACGCGCTACCTTAGTACCCAACGCTTCCCAATTCTTAGTGGCTTCATCCATAGCTGGTTTTGCCTTGTTATCGCCTTCTGAAACGACAATCCATAATTTTTTATCTTTAAGAGCCTTCATTTCTTCTACATTCCATTGGCAAGCTACCAACCACTGCGCGGCAAATAAATCAGGATAGCGATCGCTAATAGCAATGTTTGTCATCCCCCCTTGAGACTGGCCCGCCCCATAAATGCGGTCCCTATCTACAGGGTATTCAGCAATGACTTTATGTAATAAATTCGTCACTAAAGTCAGACCTGTGGTCCATTTGTTTTCATCAGTTGTAAGCATGCCAATGGAATTTACTAATTCATCCGTATATTGTGGAGCCACAATAATGGCTTCATGTTTAGCCTGCTCAGCTTCACTAGCAAAAATAGTGGCCCCATTGCCTTGATATAAAGGTGTCGTTGGATAGTTATTATTGGCTGATGCATCAGCTACAAAGAAATACAAAGGATATGACTTTGTAGCATCATAATCTTTTGGCAAAAAGACATTATATTGAATGGTGGCCCCCGTTTCAGCATCGGTATAAGAATGTAAGGTAAACTGATCAACTACACTTTCTAATTGTGCGGTTTGCTTGAGTACAGTCGTATTGGCTGGATATACAGTACCATCTAAAGCTGTAACAGATCCTGTTTGCTCAATAACTACGTTTAAATCAGGCAAGGCTTTGTCACTATGCATTATCATGCCTGGTTCTGAAACGGGACCTGCTGCCCCAGGGCTAGCCTTTTGAGGTTCATTCTGACCTTCATTAGTATTGGCTGTATCACGATTTGACTCCTTTTGGCCTTGTTCAAAAGGAACGGTATTCGTTTGATTTAATTCTAAAATAACAAATCGCCCGATTTCACCATCTGTTTTCCAAGAAGTAGCTGGACGATAATTGGTATACACCTTAGCAATGGTGTTATCTTCTACAGTAAAATCATTAACGTTCAAGGTCTTTACATCAATGGCTTTAGGAAATTCTAAGGCGACGGCCGCTACTTTCTCACCATCACCAAATACTTCAGGAATCGTCGTAACAGACTTAACTACAGAATCACCTTGTACCACTTGTGTCGCCGCTGGCATAGCCGTCACTTGCGCCGACACAATAGGCACACCATTCGCTGCTACCTGGTTCGCCTTAGCAACTTGAGTCCCTGCCGCTACCGTAGTCATAATAGGTACTGCCCCCTCATTAGCCCATACTACACCACCTACTGGTAAAGCTAAGGCACTGGAGATTAGGAAAGAAAGAACATATCGTTTCATAGAAACACCCCTTAATTTATAAAATGAAGACCTTATTAATTAATTCCAACTATATCAAACAATAATGAAGTTTTAATAAAAATTCTCATTTTGTACAACATGTACAATTTATAAAAAAAGAGTATAATGAAGTCATATATTATTATTAAAAACAACTATAAATGACTATAAATTTCTAACTATCACTTAAAGGAGGACACCTATGCCCGCCTGGCAACGCACAGACTACATCTGTTTCTTTGGTGCTTTTTTATCGGCTCTCGGCATGAGTCAACTGGCGCCACTCTTACCACTCTATTTACATGATATGGGCGTAACAGCTACTACGGAAGTGGCCTATTGGTCAGGTTTAGCCATGGGCGTAACCTATTTAGTGGTCGCTTTTGTATCTCCTTTTTGGGGACGCCTAGCTGATCGTAAAGGGCGTAAAATCTCTTTGCTACGAGCCAGCTTTGGTATGATGCTTTGTAATCTTTTAATTTGCTTCGTCCAAACACCGGAACAACTAGTACTAGTCCGCTTCATTCAAGGCCTTGTATCAGGCTTCTTCTCCGCGTCCGTTACGCTCGTGGCTTCTGAAACGCCAGAAAATAAAACAGGCTGGGCCCTATCAGTATTAGCCTCCTCCAATTTGGCAGGATCTCTCCTAGGCCCACTTATCGGGGGTTATCTTGCAGGTATCTTCGGCATTCGCGCCACCTTTTTTATCGTCGCTTGTTGCCTAGGTTCAGCGTTCTTGCTCATCTTCTTCCTCGTTCATGAATCCTTTGAACCACAACCAGACAGTGTCCCTCATAGCTTTAAAGAATTATGCAATCGCCTGCCTCATTTACATGAACTCTTTATCGTTGCTGCATCAACCTTTATCTACGCCCTGTCCATCATGTCATTACAACCAATTATTACTGTTTACTTAAATGAAATCATGCCCCCTCACACACCACATTTAGCATTAATTGCTGGGGCTGTCTTTGCCTCTACTGGTTTTGCACAAATGCTTAGTAGTTCCTATATGGGCAAATGGATTGATCGCATTGGACCACGGCGCATCCTAATTGGCTCGCTAGTCTATACGGCGATTATGACCATCCCCCAAGCCTATGTAACAACGGCTTGGCAACTAGGCATATTACGATTCCTAACAGGCCTTGGTTTAGCTGGTTTATTGCCTTCCCTCAACACCTATATCTCCTCCCATTCACCTAAAAATTTATCGGGCCAAGTTTTCTCCTATAATCAGACTACACAATTTTTAGGCTATTTTATGGGCTCCGTTGGTGGTGCTCTCTTTATGGGTAAATTCGGTTTTACCGCCCTCTTCTGGGGTACAGGTCTACTCTTCTTGTTAAACGCCCTTTGGGTATATACCAAACTAAAGGCCTAAGCGAAAACCCCTCCTCCTAATTACTGGCCTATACTCTATACATCCTATACTCCCTATACATCAAAAGGCTATCACCCTTGAAATCATATCATCGGTGACAGCCTTTTTCATTTATAATTCCTGTTCAATATAAGTAGCTAATGCTACGATTGTTGCTTCATTACGGCGATAATACGTCCATTTGCCATAACGAGCCGACTCTAATAGCCCTGCCCGCTGCATTAAATCTAAATAGTGCGATACAGCTGATTGTGAAATGCCTAATTTATCCTGTATACTCCCCACACAGACTCCTCCTTCAAATGAGTCGCCCTCAGGAATATGTAATCCCTGGGGTGGAAAATATTTCGTTGGCTCTTTGAGCCATTGCAAGATTCTTAAGCGACTTTCATTGGATAAGACTTTAAAAATATCTAGTAATTGTTTCTCACTCATAATTTTATTATATCTTATCTTCTAGATATGTCAATCTATTTAATCGAATTTAATCAATATAAATCATCCTATTGAATAGTACTCATAATAATTAATACGTATTAATTATTACTTTTTTCACGCGCTAAAATAAAAATAGTAGACAAAATTAATACAAAGCCTATTAAGTCGCTAGTCATAAATTGACTATCTAAAATAAGCCAACTCAATAAAGCTGCTGAAATAGGCTCAATAGAAGATAAAACAGACCCTTTCACAGCTCCAATTCGCCGTACCCCTTCTAAGTATGCATTAAAGGAAACAATAGTGCCTAATACAACTACATTAAAAACGCCTACATAGGTCCACGTATCCCAAATACCTGGCACATCAAACGGTGACGCAATCATCGCCGTCACAAGGCCAGACAAAAGCATGGCAAAACCTACCACAGGTCCTGTACCATACCGCCGTAACAAAGGCACTGGCTGAACACTGTAAATGGCTACTGCCACAGCCGATAAAAGCCCCCAAAACAGCACGCGTTCATCAATGCCACTAAATTCAAAATTGCCATGAAACGCAATTAGAGCAGTACCTACCATAGCCAAAACAACACTAATGCCCTCGCCCCACGTAGGCCATTTAAAATAACGAACAGCCATGTAGACGACAATCATAGCAGGTGCTAAATATTGTAAGACTGTAGCAATCCCAGCACCGGCATAATAAATGGACCGGAAATAAGCATACTGGCAAAGAGCCATCCCCAATAAACCAAATATAAGTAAGCCCACTACATGACGAGGATCCTTAAAAATCTGAAAAATATGGACACGCCCTTGATAATATGCCGCTAGCGCAGTAACAATGCCCGCTGCCAACAGCCGTACGGTTAATAGCCATTCTGGACTAATCGCTCGTTGCTGTTGTAAAAACTGCGCCGATATGCCCGATAAGCCCCATAAAGTACCACCAAATAAAGTAAGGGCAATCCCTATCATCTTATCCCTATCCATCATGCCCTCCTTTATGATTCAGCAACTTTACTTTCACAATGTATGATATAACAACTTTACTCTTATAATGTATGATGTAACAACTTCACTTTCATAATTTATAAAGACGACCAGAAAATACTGGTCGTCTTTGACTATATGCTATTGTAACAAATAATCCTCTTACCTGACAAGGTAGTTCACCTTACATGTCTTACCAACACCTCGGTAACAAGTTGTATCAGCCTAAGAGTCTATGTTATAAATTAGTCAACTAATTTCATAGCGACTTTTACAACGACTTTTAATACTTTACTTGATTCTTCATTAACAGCACAACAAGGACGATGAATATCTTCAGGGAAGAAGATAGCATAGGAGCCAGCTTGCGCTATAATATAGCCTTCATCTGCTAAATCCTGTTTGTAAAAATACAAATCCTTGTCATCATGCGCTTCTACCACAGGTTCTGTTTGGCGATCTGGTAAAAAGCCCATTTTTTCCTGGCCATCAATTACAAATTGCACATCTAAGTACTGCTTATGTGCTTCAGGGCGAGTGTCTTCAAACTTCTTCGTCGTCACTTCTTGTACTAAAGCGAAGATATTATCACCATCAATGTCATGGCGACCAATCTCTAAACTTTTCAAATCAGTTTCTTTCAACCAATCGAGTACGCGCTCTAATACAGGTGCATAGCCTAACCCTTTGTAATTCACATTCACACTACCAAATATCATATATATATCTCCTTTGAGCCCGCTTAGGGCTATTTATTTTTAACTCTACTTAGATGCACTTCATCTTCGAGCCAAGGTAAGCTATGTTGAAACACCCCGCCAAACTATTTGTTTCAACCATTAACTATTCATCATCACTAGTCCCGTCAAACTTAGCAATAATGCCCTCCGCTGTCTTATGAGGCACTTCTTCATAGGAGCTAAATTCCATATTAAATACGCCTTGCCCTTGTGTCATACTGCGTAATACAGTTACATAGTCAAGCATTTCAGCAAATGGAACTTGTGCTTTAACCACCGTAATACCTTCTCGTTCACCTTGTTCCATCCCAAGTACGCGACCACGCCGACTATTCAAATCACCCATAATATCCCCCATGAAAGTATCTGGGGCAAATACATTGACATTATAAACAGGTTCTAATAAGACCGGTTTAGCCTGAGGCACACCTTTTTTAAGGGCCTGAGCAGCCGCTACTTTAAAGGCTAATTCAGAGGAGTCTACTGCATGATATGAACCATCCAATAAGGTCACTTTTACACCAATCATTGGATAACCGGCTAATAAACCTTTATCTAAGGTTTCTTTGGCGCCTTTTTCAACAGCTGGAATATACTGTTTTGGTACGGCGCCACCGAAAATTTTATCTACAAATTCAAAATCGCTTTCATAAGAAGGTTCAATGGCAATTTTAACATGACCATATTGACCATGACCGCCACTTTGTTTCTTATGTTTACCTTCTACTTCGACTTGACCACGTACCGTTTCACGATATGGAATATATGGTTTTTCTAATTTAGCTTTAACGCCATATTTACGTTCCATCTTCGTAAGGATATGTTCCAAATGAACTTCGCCCATACAACGAACTTGCATTTGGCGTCCTTCAATATCTTTCACCACTACGCAGGTTGGATCTTCTTCCGAAATACGCTGTAAGGCCGCCGCTAATTTTTCTTCTTCCCCTTTCTTTTCAGGGACCATAGCTACTGTATGAAGTGGTTGAGGGAAGCGAATTTGACGATATTTTACTTTAAAACCAGGGGTTGCAAACGTATCACCTGTCTTAGTAGCCGCTAATTTAGGAATCACTACAATATCCCCAGCGCCCGCTTCACTAACAGGTACTTGTTGCTTCCCAATAAGAGTATACATTTTACCCCATTTTTCTTCAATCCCCTGCGTCACATTGAGAAGTTTATCCCCTTCTTTTAATTCCCCAGAGAATACGCGCACAAAGCTTTGTTTTCCAGCAAATGGATCTAAAATTGTCTTAAATACAAAGCCTGTAAATGGTTTATCTACGTGAACAATCCGTTCTTCCCCAGTATCTACATCTTCCGCTGTCATCACTCGTTTAGACGCATCTGGCATATAACGAATCATACGGTCTAATACTTGATCCATGCCAATATTATTAATGGCACTACCGCACATAACGGCGCAAACACGACCAGTTAACATACCTTCGCGCAATCCTTGACGAATTTCTTCCAAAGTCAACTCTTGGCCATCTAAATATTTTTCAAGTAATTCATCATTACCTTCAGCAGCCGCTTCCACCGTCATTTCACGGATTTCTTCTACCTTAGCTTCTAATTCAGCAGGTACGGCTACTTCGGTCATTTTACCGTTTTCATATACATAAGCAGTGCGTTTCGCTACGTCTACAACACCTTTAAAGTCAGGCCCTTCACCAATCGGAATCTGCAATGGCATAATGGCTTTACCAAATAGAGCATGCATTTTTTCAAGAGTACCAAAGAAATCGGCCCCTTCGACGTCCATCTTATTGATAAATGCCATGCGTGGCATCTGTAATTCTACCCCATAGTCCCAAGCGCGAATGGTATCTACTTCTACACCTGATGTAGCAGATAATACCATAAGCATGCCATCAGCGGCACGCAAAGCGGCACGAACTTCACCATGGAATTCTGAATAACCAGGGGTATCAATGAAATTAATTTTATAATTTTTCCATTCACAAGGGGCCATGCCCAATTGAATTGTTACATTACGTTTAATTTCTTCAGGCTCAAAGTCCATAATGTGTTTATTATCTTGCCCTTTACCTACAGATGCTACCGCACCGCAAGCTAATAGTAAAGATTCTACTAACGCTGTCTTACCAGCCCCGTCATGAGATACAATTGCCACATTACGAATCAAATCACTAGCATATTCTTTCATATGAACCGCCTCCTTTAAAGCGCAGAAACGCAATTTACTGTACTTATTCGCTATTCATGTATGAATCTCCTTTATTCTTATTATACATTTTTCGAAAGTAAGCAAATTTTTTACAAATTGTCCAGTTAAATGCTACAAATAGCTTGCCAAAAACGACTATTTACCGTAACATTAAATAATATATATAAGAGGTTTGGCCGCCCAAATTCAAGTAATATAGTAGTTTAGTAGAGTCGAATGGCCAAACACGAAGGGGGATTTTTTATGAGTGAACATGAAACACAAGACAAGCATCATATGAAGCGTGGTCTGAAAAATCGTCACATGCAGATGATTGCCTTAGGTGCATCGGTAGGAACAGGCTTATTCTATGGGTCGGCACCAACCATAAAATTAGTAGGACCAGGGATTATTGCCTCCTATGCCTTAGCAGGTCTTTTCATTTTCTTTGTAATGCGTATGCTCGGTGAAATGGCGGTGCGCGAACCAGTATCCGGTTCATTTAGTCATTTTGCTAATAAATATTGGAATGGCTTTATGGGCTATTTAGCTGGTTGGAATTATTGGACCTTATTTATGCTCGCTGGCATGGCGGAACTAGCGGCTATTGCCGTTTACTTAGCCTATTGGTTCCCCGATATACCACATTGGCTTACTACCCTCATATGCTTAGTTATTATTACGGCTATTAACCTAATCAATGTTAAAGCCTATGGGGAAGTAGAATTTTGGGCCTCCTTTATTAAGATTGGCGCCATCGTAAGTATGATTCTCTTTGGGTTTTATCTTATCTTTACCACCATGGGATCTTTCCCTAATAACTTCCATAATTTATGGGATAATGGCGGATTCTTCCCGAATGGTTCGTGGGGCTTCCTTTGCTCCTTAGCAGTAGTCATGTTCTCTTTTGGTGGCGTTGACCTTATCGGTATTACGGCTGGTGAAGCGGAAGATCCTGAAAAGAGCTTGCCAACAGCTATTAACGAATTATTACTTCGTATTTTAATTTTCTACATTGGTACTATGGTCGTACTTATGTCCTTAGCACCATGGGATAAAGTAGGCCTAGAAGCTAGTCCATTTGTGCAAATCTTTGAGGAAATCGGCATTCCTGCTGCCTCTAATATTCTAAACTTAGTCGTATTAGTAGCGGCCCTATCCGTTTTCAACAGTATTTTATATAGTAACTCCCGTATGCTCTATGGCCTTGCCAAAGCGGGTAATGCACCTAAAATATTTAGTTATTTAACCGCTCACGGGGTACCCTTAGCAAGTACTTTATTCTCCGCTGGCCTAGCGTTAATTATCGTATTAACTACTTACCTCTACCCACAAGCAGGCGAAGTGTTCATGCATCTCCTAGCCTTAGTAGTAGCAGGTCTTGTCATCAGCTGGTTTGTCATCATTGCAACACATATTAAATTCCGCAATACTTTCATTCGTGAAAACCGCTTAGATGAACTTAAATTCAAATCGCCACTATATCCATTTATCAACTATTTATGTATTCTATTCTTACTGGTAGTGGTAGCTGTTATGTGGCAAATGGATAGCTTTAAACCATCGGTTATTGCCATTCCATTCTGGATTCTCTTCTTATACATAACCTATAAGTTGAAACGAACCAAAAAATAATATAATACAACCTAACAATCTAAAAAGCCTGTAAGCACTTTTCTAGAAAAGAATGCTTACAGGCTTTTTTATTTTATTCTACAGCTAAGCTTTTTATTGTCTTAGCGGGCACACCACCTACGAGAGTATTACTAGGTACATCGTTTGTCACTACCGCCCCAGCCGCAACAACTACATTATCACCAATAGTAACCCCTGGTAAAATCGTCACATTACCACCAATCCATACATCATTACCAATTGTAATCGGCTTAGCTATCGCCATATGATTACGACGTTCTTTAGCCGACAATGGATGATTTACCGTTACTATAAGTGTATTCGGTCCAATCATAACATTATCGCCTATAGTTACTGGTGCAATATCTAAAATAACACCATTAAAATTAATTAAAAAATTGTCACCTACAGAAATATTCTTCCCATTATCACAAGTGAAACGAGGCAAAACTACAGGATTAGAGCCTACACGTCCAAATAATTCATGTAATATAGCCGTACGCGCTTCATAATCAGCCGCACTAATAGCATTAAGGGTTTCACAAATTTTAACAGCCTCTAATTTGCGCGCATCCACATCAGGATCTAAGAAATTATAAGGTAAACCAGCCTCTAATTTTTCAAGTTCAGTCATTGTTCCTCCTGTGACTATTAATTAACGATATGATTTTTCAAAAATAGTAAGATAATCTTCTGCACTTAATGGTAATGGATCCGCCGTAATATCGCCGCCCAATACTTCCGTGATTCGTTGTGGATAGGTCTTTAATTCTTCTTTGGTAATCCCTACTTCACTCATCTTTAATGCATCACAATGAATAGCAGCCAATAAATTATCAAGTGCTGTTACAAAATCTTTACCACTCGTTGCATTAGCTAGGCCCATAGCCCTAGCCATTTTAATCATAGGCTCTTCAGCGGCCTTCTTTTCAGCAAAGAAATTATAATACTCATGAGCAATCATAATAAGACCAGCACCATGAACTAGATTTTCATGATAGCTTCCCATAATATGCTCCATCGTATGTGGGGAAGTACAAAGCATATAATAACCAGCTAAAGTATTAGCAATAGCCATATAATACCGTGCTTCTTTATTATTTCCATCTTTATATGCAATTGGTAAATATTTAGCAATTAACTCAATAGCTTTAAGAGCAAACATTTCACCCATTACATGCTCATTCTTATTAATAACACTTTCAGCGGCGTGGAAAAAAGCATCCATCCCTTGATAAGCGGTAAATGTTGGTGGCACACTCATCATTAAATCAGGATCTACAATACTTAACGCAGGAAACATAGACGGAAAAAAGATACCAGTTTTTTCTTTTAAGGTATCATCAGAAATAACCGCCGCAATATCGACTTCACTCCCTGTGCCCGCTGAAGTTGTAATAGCGATAATAGGGGCCGCATCATAAGGTGCTGTTTGTTTTCCCCCTTGAGCACTTAATGAATAATCCCAAATTTCACCAGGATTTGTCATCATAAGAGCAATACATTTAGTAGCATCCATAACGGAACCACCACCAAGAGCAATGACAAAATCACATTGTTCAGCTTTAGCTTTATTAGCTCCTTCCGTTACATTCTGACGTGTCGGATTAGGACGAATTTCATCAAAAAGAGAATAGTCTACGCCAGCTAGCTTCAATTCATTAATGACCCGCTCTAAATAACCATATTTTTTGGTTGATGATCCATTTGATGTAATAATTAACGCTTTTTTCCCTGGTAAATTTTGTTCATGTAAATGATTTAATTGACCAAAACCAAATAAAACTTTAGTTGGCATATTAAAAATAAATTGTTGCATGATTGTATCCTCCTCACGTTTTTAAACATGTTAACAACCGTGCACGTTGTTTTCTACCATAATTCTTTACTTACTACATACTTAGTATAACCATAAATGTAACTACTGACGACGGCGAATCCTAAGATATATAGTGGTAAATGTTAAGATTGATGATATACTAAACGTAAGGAGGTGCATCCGCTATGACAGCCAGAAATATATCGAAAGACATCCTATGTACCGATGAAGCCAACCATCTCCACGCATCTTTTACTAAACTAGGAGTTGCCTTTATTACTGAGCATTGGCCTAAATTAATGGCCTCTGCCGATGGTACCCCTAGTCGCACTTATCAATGGCCGGCCCCAGCCAATGAATCAATTATGATTTGTGTATTTAAAGGGCAACACATAGAAGAAGGCTTTCATCGCCATGATTTTTTCTTTTTTAATTTTGCCTATCAAGGAGATTACGGCGCCCTTAGCTATGACAAGGATAATTATATTAAAGTAAAAGAAAATGAATGCTATATTGGCCAACCCTTCACAGGTTATGCTTTACGCGGCGATAGTAAGAATGAAATTATTATTATAGGTATTCTTATTCAAAAAGAAACCTTTTTTAAGACCTTTTTCCCTATTTTAGCCGCTGATAAAAAAGTATTTAACTTTTTCTTAGAACCTCAGAATAATCAGTTTTCCGAAGAATTTATCCATTTGAAATTCTCTGACCCCACCTATGTGCGCCGCTTATTGGAGCTTATGGTGTTAGAATATGCAGCCCCTAAAGCAGACACGCAAGATATCTTACAGCCCCTCGTAGCCGCCCTATTATTGATTGTAGCGCGGGAATATCAAACACAAACAACAACCGAATCGCCAAGCAGCCTTATCGATCAAGTCCGGCAATATATTAGTACCCATGTAGATAGAGTCACGTTAAAACAATTAGCTGCTGATTTAGCCTATCATCCTAACTATATTTCCAACTTAGTTAGACAACAAACAGGGCAGTCCTTTAGTGAAATTGTACTCGCTCACCGTATGGAACGAGCGGTTGCACTTTTACGAGGTACTGATTTGTCTATCGAAGTCATCGCTACTATGGTAGGGTATAGTAATACCAGTAATTTTTATAAAGCTTTCCGGAGCTATTTTCACACTTCCCCTAGAGAATATATAGAGCAACTACTTCAATCCCCTTAAGATGAAAAGAGGGCATCTTATCGATGCCCCCACACTTCCTCAGCAATACTTTTTACTAAGGCTAGTTTCGCCCATTGCTCTTCTTCAGTTAATTTATTACCAATTTCACAAGAAGCAAAGCCACATTGTGGACTTAAATACAAGCGCTCTAATGGCACATATTGTGTAGCCTCTTGAATACGCTTAATAATGCCGTCGCGATTTTCTAAAGTAGCTCGCTTCGTAGTAATTAAGCCTAATACTACTTTTTTATTAGCTGGCACAAATCGCAAGGGTTCAAAACCACCCGACCGTTCATCGTCAAACTCTAAGTAAAAAGCATCTACTTTGGCTTTACCAAATAAAATCTTTTCAATTCGTTCATAGCCACCCGAAGCAGCATACGTAGAGTTATAATTACCGCGACATACATGAGTAGTAACGACCAAATCAGCAGGAATATCTTGCAATGCTAAATTATTAAGCCGTAAAAATCGCTCAGCCGCTTCCTCAAAAGAAAGATCGTCTTTTGCTGTTTCTTGACGTTTTTGCCAATACGCTTCATCACAGAACATACCCCAAGTACAATCATCAAGTTGAATATTACGACAACCTGCTTCGTACAATTCCTTAATGAAGGTACGATACGCCGCGCCAATATCTTGTATCAGTTCTTCTACATCAGGATAAATTTGCCGTGTAGTATCCCCATTTTTATCACGGAATAATTCTGAAAATAACTGTGCTGGTGCAGGGAATGTCTGCTTAGCTACAGTATTAGCGTCAGCCCATTAATTAACAAACTTAAAATGCTCAATAAAAGGATGATTTTCACCGCTAATCTTACCTACTAATTTAATGGAACCCTTAGCTGTTTCTTCACCAACAAAGAAATAGCCGTGATCCAGTTCGTTTTCTTCAATACCTTGAAAGCCCCACATAAAGTCTAAATGCCAATAGGCACGACGGAATTCACCATCCGTAATCACATGATAGCCCGCTGCTTTTTGCTTGGCAATTAAGGCTTCAATTTCTTTATTTTCAACGGCTCTTAGTTCCTCAGCCGTAAGTGTACCTGCTTTAAATGCTTCACGCGCTTCTTTTAACGCAGTAGGTCGTAAAAAACTCCCTACATAATCATAACGAAATGGAATATGTAAACTCATAGTATGACCCCTTTCTCTCTACGCTTGCCTCGCCCATCAAGCTAGCCATTATCTAGCCCTCGTACGTACAAGCCATCGTAACAAGCTATTTACTGATAAAAAAATTGTGCAAGGCTTCTCACACCTCGCACACATCACACAGCTCTCACCCTGCGTAACTTAGCTCATCATACGGCTCTCACCCCGTATGACTCTCTCTTAATTGTTACGCTCTCTTCTCGCTCAAAGTAAAATCAATCAATTCATATAATCGAATCGCTTGATTACCTGAAACCCCAACGTAACTCTCTCTTTTTCCCATTTTATCCCTAGTCAATAACACTAACCCCTTGACTGGAACTTATTATACGTGCTTTTCACTTTCATGCCTAATATATACAGAAAACGGTTAGTTATAGCTTAAAACTATAACCAACCGTTTTTATATTAATCGAGCTAATTAACTTTTGTCATACTTTTTTTAGCGCCTGTAGTCATCTTTTAAAAATTACACACTTTGCGTATTTTTCTTTAAGGCTTCAATATATTGCTGGCAATACTTACCGGCCGCTACTTTATTATGCAAAATATAACCAATCTCAATTTTTTCATCCACATCTAAAGGAATAGCCAGAATATTCGGACCATTCAACTTTTCACTAATTATGCCGGAACAAATGGTATATCCATCAAGGCCAATTAAGAGATTAAACAAGGTCGCTCTATCGCACACCACAATATCTTTAGCACTTTCACAAGTACTCAGTATTTCTTCTGAAAAATAAAAGGAATTATGCTCCCCTTGTTCATAAGAGAGCCGTGGAAAAGGCGCTAAATCAGCCAAAGTAACCACATCTTTAGCCGCTAAAGGACTAAAGGAACTTACGAATACATGGGGTTTCGCTGTAAATAAAGGGTGAAACGTTAAATCATGACGTTTAAATTCTTTGCGCAAAATAGTTTCATTAAATTCATTCAAATACAAAATACCAATTTCACTGCGCAAACGAGCCACATCTTCAATAATTTCATAGGTCTGCGTTTCACGAATGCGGAAATCATACTCATTACCGCCATAAGCCTTTAACACATCCACAAAGGCTTCTACAGCAAACGAATAATGTTGCGTGGACACACAAAACTCATGTTTTACGGCTGTTTGACCAAAATATTTTTCTTCAATCAAGTTAGTCTGCTCAATAACCTGCCGAGCATAGCCTAAAAATTCATCCCCTTCAGGCGATACAATAACGCCTTTATTTGTCCGTGAAAAAATAGTAATCCCTAATTCTTGCTCCAACTCTTTAATCGCAGCTGTTAAACTAGGTTGCGCAATAAATAACTCTTTAGCCGCCTTATTAATGGATCCTTGTTTAGCCACGGTTACGATATATTTCAACTGTAGTAATGTCATAGGTAACCTCATTTTCTAAAATCATATACTTAAATTGTAAAGGAAAACAAAAAGGACTGCAAGCCCACTACAGGCCTACAGTCCTCGATTTATATATTAGATGATGCTACGTTTGGAACGAACCGCACGAGGTACAATGTTGAAAGCTAATTGATAGATAATATAACCTACGATGATAGCAATCGTACCACCCACGATTGGCCCTTCACCGCTGGCATAAATAGCGTATACAGAGTAAGCAAACGCTACTACGCTCAAGCCATACATGCTACGACGAGTAAAGAGGGACGCTCCTTCTGTCTTCAATAGTTTATTAACAGCTACACAGCAAAGAAGGTAAGGGAATACATTCGTCACTACGGCTAAGTTAACTAAATTTTCAAATTGACGGCTTAACGAATCATTCATAGTCATGAAAGCTAAGGCCGATTGCACTGTTAACAGAATTAACAAACCACGAACGGGTGCGTCAGCTTTATTTACACGACTGAATACTTTAGGAAATAAACCTGCATCAGCGGAGCTTTTAAACACGCGCGATAAGGTAAACTGCCAGCAAAGGATAGCACCACAGCAAGAAATAACCATGGCTGCCATCACGATTTTACCAACCGTGTCATTGAACATCTGGGCAAACACCATACCGAATGGTGCTGTAGAATTTAATAAATCTACATTAGGCACGATCCCTGCCATTATATTAGTAGACAATACATAAATCACCGCTACTGCTAATGTGCCGAAGAACGTTGCAATTGGTACGTTTTTCTTTGGATTTTCAACAGCATCCATGTTAGCTGCTGCGGATTCAAAACCTAAGAATCCCCAAAGAGTTAAAGCGATGGAAGAGCTCACTGCATCAAAGAAAGGCAGTTGATTTGGATTCCATACAGCTGAATACAAACTTGGGTCAAACCAGAACCAGCCAAATACACTGATGAAAAGAACTGGTAGGATAGCACCCCAAACCGTAATATTACTTATACGACCAGTCTTAGCATTGCCACCGAAGTTAAGTACGGCAGCGAGCCACAACAACACAATGGTTGCCAAACTCATCTGTACTGGCGATAAGGTTAAATCAAATAAGACAGCTGCGTAGCCCACTGCGGAAATCGCAATCGCTACGTTTGCAATTACAAGCGAAATGGCATAAGCATAATTTGCCATAAAATGTCCGGTTCTGCCAAAACTATACTCTGCATAGCCCCCCATGCCACCACGTTTAGTAGTGAACATACCACACTGTGCAAAGATATGGGCCAATACTAAAGACCCTACGGCTGTAATCAGCCAAGACAAAACGGAAATGGTTCCTACTTCTGCAAGTTTCGTAGGTAACATAATAATCCCAGCACCCATCATATTTGCTGCAACGAGCGTGGTCAACTGGAATACAGACATTTTTTTAGCGGTGGTTTTCATGTATCAATCCCCTTTCTATGTAGCTCAACATCTACAACTTAACAAGTGAACCGCTATCGATATCAGTCCTTGCGGTTGTGCGTGGATGTGATATCGCATGTAACGTATTTCTATTTTTTATTGACGACTTATTCTAACATCTATTAGCAAATAATAAAAGTCTTTTTTTCAATATAAAAAGTCCAACAAAGCTAGATGCCGTCTAATTTGGCACCTGTTTTTCATGACTGAATTCTCAAAGTAGGCATTAACACTACTTTTTTAGTTTTTTCACGGCTCATTTCTACCATTGGCGGACATAAAATTATTACACGAATTGAATAATTCTTTATAAACAACCTATTTAAAACGAGGAGAATCCATTTTAACCATAATAAGTTTTAATTTTAGTCCATTTTTTCCTATGCCAATTAGGTATTTTACGACCCTATTACGAAATAATTATGACTTTTTTCGAATATCACCACTCTATATCCACTCCAAAAGTACACATTTCAAGGTTTACAATTAAAAAGGTGTAGCAACCAAGGTTTCATCCATTGGCCACTACACGCTTTCTTTATCTCATATGCAATTAAACGTAAGAATTAGTCTGTCATTAGGCGTAAGAATTAGCCGAAAATCAACACTTAGCCCACTTGCTTATCATATTCAGCCACAATCTGATCTTCCATAGCTTGCATAGCCGCTAAGGTCTTACTTAATAGCTCATCTAGTTCCCAGCCAAGTCGTTCCGCACCTGCTTTGATAACATCGCGGGAACAACCAGCAGCAAACTTTTTATCTTTGAACTTTTTCTTCAAACTTTTGAGTTCCATATCTTTGGTAGATTTAGAAGGCCGCATCAATGCGGCCGCGCCAATAAGGCCGGTTAATTCATCAGCCGCAAATAACACATTTTCCATCAACTCTTTTGGTTCCCAATCGATGCAGATACCATAGCCATGACAACAAATGGAGTAAATCATATCGTCGCTTACCCCAGCTGCTTGCAAGAGTTCCTGGGCTTTTACGCAGTGTTCTTCTGGATACATTTCAAAGTCTAAATCATGAAGCAAACCGACTTGCCCCCAATAATCGATTTCATCGTTGGCACCTAACTGCTCGGCATACCAACGCATAACGGCTTCTACTGTTAAAGCATGTTGAATATGAAACGGCTCTTTATTATATGTTTTCAACAAATCTAAGGCTGCCTCACGGCTTAACGTTGGTGTATGCATCTTATATCCTCCCTAATTGCTTCGCCCATTTAGCAAGTTGAGCTTCTTCTTCAACCACTTGCGCAGCTCCAATTTGCCGTTGACGAGCTACACATTCAGGAGCTGTACCGCTGTAATTCTTGCGACCAGCCACGCAGGCTTCAATCGTAATAGCCTCCAAAATATCTGCCTCAAACACAGGCGAAATCTTCTTAAAATCGTCCACTGTTAAATCTAATAAAACACAATGATTTTGGATACAATGTTGTACCGCTTCCCCTACAATCGCATGCGCTTCACGGAAAGGTACGCCTTTTTTCGCCAAGTAATCCGCCATATCCGTCGCATTAGAGAAATCATTAGCTAGTACCGCATACGTCCGGTCCCCATTGACAGTCATATGACGCAACATATCAGCCATAATAGATAAGGCAAAATGCAACGTATCAACGGCATCGAAGATACCTTCTTTATCTTCCTGCATATCTTTATTGTAGGTCAACGGCAAGCCTTTCATAGTCGTCAACAACCCAAGCAAATGACCATAAATACGGCCCGTTTTACCCCGAACTAATTCACATACATCAGGATTTTTCTTCTGAGGCATAATGCTAGAGCCTGTGCAATGAGCATCATCCAGTTCAATAAAGCCAAATTCCGTGCTAGACCAAATGATAAGCTCTTCACTTAACCGACTCAAATGCATCATAACCGTAGAGGCAAAATGCAAAAATTCAAGCACATAGTCACGATCACTAACGGCATCCATACTATTTTCGTAAATTTTGCTAAAAGCTAATAATTCTTGCGTATACGCTTGGTCGATAGGATAGGTAGTACCTGCTAAAGCACCGGCTCCTAAGGGCATCACATCAGCATGTTTATAAATCAATGGCAAATGATCAAAATCACGCTGAAACATAGAGAAATACGCCATCATATGGTGGCTAAACAATACCGGCTGTGCCCGTTGCAAATGCGTATAGCCTGGCATAATCACATCTTGATGTTTTTCAGCCACTTCTAATAAGGCCTTTTGCAAATTAACTAATAATTCCCCCATATGCACAACCGTTTTACGGACATACATATGAAGATCTACGGCACATTGATCATTACGACTACGCCCTGTATGAAGCCGTCCACCAGCTTCGCCAATAGCATCGGTTAAGCGTTTTTCAATATTCATATGAATATCTTCTAACGCCACCGAAAAATCAAAAGTTCCCGCTTCAATTTGGCTTTGAATGTCAGTTAAGCCTGTTACAATATCATCACAATCAGCTTGCGAAATGATGCCCTGTTTAGCCAACATTTTCGCATGCGCTTTACTGCCTGCAATATCTTCCGCATACATACGGGCATCAAAAGCGATAGAAGACGTAAAGTCCTCTACCGCTTTGTCAGTACCCTTTGTAAAACGGCCGCCCCAAAGTTTAGCCATTTATTTACCTGCCTTTTCTTTCATCAATGCATTAATTTTAAGTGGTAAGCCGAAGAGATTAATGAACCCTTCCGCATCAGCTTGATTATATACATCATCTTCTTCAAACGTTACAAATTCCTGATTATATAAGGAATAAGGTGAGGTAGCACCCGCACTAATGATATTACCTTTATACAATTTCAAATTAATAGTACCGGTTACCGTTTTCTGAGTTTCATCTACAAAAGCCTGTAAAGCCGCCATCAATGACGCAAACCACATACCATCATATACAAGTTCTGCATATTTATTAGCCACTAATTCTTTGTAATGGTAAGTAGCCCGGTCGAGGCAAAGATATTCTAATTCACGATGGGCGTACATAATAATAGCACCACCTGGATTTTCATACACGCCACGAGATTTCATGCCTACTAAACGGTTTTCTACAATATCTACAATGCCCACCCCATTAGCAGCACCTAATTCATTTAAGGTCTGCAATAATTCGAGTGGCGTTCCTATTTTACCATTAACCGCTACTGGCACACCTTCTTTAAACTCAATAGATACTAAGGTTGGGGTATCTGGTGCTTCTTCTGGTGATTTGCAAACTAAATGCACATCATTTTTAGGTGCATTTGCTGGATCTTCCAAATCGCCACCTTCATGAGATAAATGCCATACGTTTTGGTCCATGCTGTATGGATGCGATTTAGTGGCTACTACAGGAATATCATGTTTTGCCGCAAATTCCATACAATCTTCCCGAGATTTTAAATCCCATTCACGCCAAGGTGCAATAATTTTAGTATTAGGCGCTAACGCTTTGATAGTTAATTCAAAACGAACTTGGTCATTCCCTTTACCAGTAGCACCGTGGGCAATCGCATCGGCCCCTTCTTGTTTAGCTACTTCTACTAATTTTTTAGCAATTAAAGGACGGGCAAAAGAAGTACCTAATAAATATTTACCTTCATATACAGCACCAGCTTTAACGGTTGGCCAAATATAATCAGCTACAAACTCTTCTTGTACATCTAAAATGTATGCTTTGGATGCGCCTGATTTAATCGCTTTCTTCTCAACCGCTGCATAATCTTCAGGTTGACCTAAATTACAGCAAACAGCAATTACTTCGCAACCATAATTTTCTTTTAACCAAGGGATAATAACGGAGGTATCAAGACCGCCAGAATACGCTAATACTACTTTTTTAATGTCACTCATTATAAACACCTCTACTTGCATTTCACTAGAATGGATTTCTGTATTTCATGTGTAACATTATACATAGTTACGAATATTAATGCAAGTATTTTTGTAAAAATATACAGAAAAATTATTTTATTTCAATTTATATTGCACCAAACCATAGGTTTCACCATTGACCGATGAAAAATGATGTGTCTCTACACTGCCTTTTAAACCACTAACAGCACCTAGCACAAACGCAGCGGTCCGCACCGAGTACTCCTCACCAACGGGATAACCTAACTCTTGCAATAACCGTGGCTGTTGATCTCCTAAAGCCTGCATAACCCCAATATTAATGTCTAAATTTTTATCCACACCATTTACCCAATGGTTGGGTAACAAATTAGCACTACCAATAACAGCTACGCGACGCCCCGAAGCTTCTGCCGCCAATTGTACTACTTTACCAAAGGTATACAGTTCTTCATAGCTAAGTCGCCCCATGGTTAAACGCACAATTTGCTTATTCGTGAGCCCTTGTTCTGACAAAAAATGTAACGGAATAGTAGCTGTATGATGTAATAAATAATCATCCGTAGAAATAATTGGCAAACTATCTAAAATACTTGTCAAGGGAATCCCCATACGTTCACTTTGCCGTTGTAAGGCTTGATTAAATACACTATCCGTTTCCAAACCTACTGTAAATGTCGTTCCATTCGCCAAAGGGATAGCCCCGCGCAAACGTGCTTGTGGGCTAAACCCGAGTGCATCATTTAGCGTCAATTGGTAACGACTCAGTATTAAAATAGTCTGCGGCTTACTTGCTTTTATCGCCTGTGCTGCTTCTTCCATAGCCCCTATCACTTCATTATAAGCACTGCGATCCGTTGCTACTGCTTCATAATAGCGCAACGGTGCTGGCCAATACGAAACACTAACGATACGCCCCTTCATAGAGACCTCCTTGTTAACACATGACACTCAATCTAGACTTACCCATAATATTAATCGAATTTTGTATTAATACCATTATAGTATTAATTTATTTTACTCTATTTTACTATAATTTTATATTTATTTCACCCGTGAGAATAAAGAAATAACCTTTTTTCATACGCCAACAGCTTTTAACTAAATATATGATGACTATGCATAAAAAAGACTAGCTTATTTTGTAACATATGGTATGATAGAGCCATGAAACTACTATTTAAACTACTATTAACTCTTGTCATTATCGGCCTAGGTCTGTACTGGTTTGCTGGCTATACGCCAGAAGAAACTACGACCCCACGTAGCCCTTATACGTCACGGGAACAATCGCTAGAATCAACGGAAGATCAATTAAGTCGTACAGAACGTATTAGTCGTTTATTCCATTTTACAGAGGCAGTGGGAACTGCTTTAAATAATCGCGTGCCCCCAAATCAACAAGTGAAAGGAGACCAAATTAGCACGCAACTAAAAGAAGCACTCGTAGCTACTGAAGATAAACGATTTTATGAACATGGTGCTATTGATGTATTCGGCATTGGCCGTGCCTTTTATACTAATTTAACAGCTGGCCGCACCGTCGAAGGCGGTAGCACCATTACGCAACAACTTGTTAAAAACCTCTTTTTATCGTCCAAGCGGATTATGTCGCGCAAGGTGGAAGAAGTTATCTTAGCCTATTTAATGGAATACTATTATACCAAAGATGAAATTTTAGCCATGTACTTAAATACTATCTACTACGGTAATGATTATTACGGTATTTATCAAGCAAGCAAAGGCTATTTTGATACTTCGCCAGCGAAACTGACCTTGGGCCAAGCCGCCCTATTAGCTGGGCTACCACAGGCGCCGTCTTATTATAATCCATCCCAGAATTATAAAGCAGCTAAAGAACGCCAGCGCACTGTGCTCACCTTGATGACACAGCAAGGTCTTATTTCCAATCGGGAAGCTGACAAAGCTTATTATTCCAATTTAAGCCTAACCAGTGGTGATACAGAAACTATCGATTATCCTAATACAGAAGTAGAATCTGAAACGACGGCAGACTCCGAGAGCAACAGCAACAAAAATAAATCAAGCCATACGGTCAGCCATTCTTCATCACCAGATAAATTTAGTCTGGATGATTAAGTATGCGTTTACAACCATTCATTCTGCTTGCAATGAATAGCTAATTCTCTATTATTCAGCTATTCATCAATTAAATATACGATTACCAAAAAGTCTACGCTCCATAGATTGTATGCGTAGACTTTTTATATTACACTTACTATCAAAGACGTCTTTATCCTGATTCCAAAGAGGCCACTAAATTAGCCTCTATATATTTTGAGCACTGCATAAGCTCAACTAAAACGATAAGTACTAAAGTTTAACTCTCTTGCAATCTCAAAATCTCTATTTCATACATACAAAGAAAGGATTTTATATGAATACAGAAAAAATAGGTCAATTGATTTTACAATTGCGTAAAGAAAAACAATTAACCCAGCAACAACTGGCGGAAGCCCTTCACATCACCAATAAAACCATATCCAAATGGGAATGTGGCAAAGGCATTCCTGATGTCACGCTCTGGGAACCATTAGCAGAGCTGTTAGGTGCTGATATTTTAAAACTATTACAAGGAAGCTTATCACTAAATTCCATAGATACTGGTAATATACGCCGTTTAAAAATATATGTATGCCCTCATTGTGGCAATATCCTAACGAGTACCAGTAGCGCTACCCTTACCTGCTGTGGGCGGCCACTTACAGCCCTAACAGCTATATTAAATGATAACGATCATAAACCAAAGGTAAGTACTGTGGACGGCACAAATTATCTAACCTTTTCTCACGCCATGACAAAAGAAGAATATATATATTTTGTGGCCTATGTATATGACGATTTTATCTGGCTACAAAGATTATATCCAGAGCAAGAACCAGCGGTACAATTACCTCGTTTGAAACGAGGGGGCAAATTACTAGTCTATTGTTTAAATCACGGACTGTTTGCCTATCAACATATACTCTAACTTGCAAAAAAGCATCTAATGCAAAAAGTCTACGCTCCATAGATTGTGTGCGTAGACTTTTTTGTATATTTATATATAAAGCATTCAACTTATATCATGACTATAATGATGCAAGCTTAATCGATCAAAGAGGTGCCGTATGAATTATCTATAGCACATAACCATTGTCCATTAACCTTTCTATATACATAGGTTGCTCTGCGTTCCATACTATATTCTGACTCTTCTTTATTCGTAGCCTCTAATAAGGTTTGTGATAAAACAAGAACTGTATCTCCTGCTTCTATCATCTGCATTTTCCCTTGTGTCGGTACGATACTATTCTTAAAATAAGCAGCGATTTTTATAAATGCTTCTTTAATCTTATCCTTACCTTTTACTTCTAATCCTGGTTTCACCACTAACACAGCATCATCGGTATAAAACTCTAATAAATCATCAAAGCGTTCTTCCTTAATAGCTATATCTGCAGCCCCGATTAGCGCTTTAATTGTCTCATTCATAATACTTACCCTCCGTATGTCCATCATGGGCTTTTTCACAATAATCTATACTTGTGAGTTTGGTACACTTTTTAGCCGCTCGATCATACTCATACACACCCGAATGCGTCACGCGAGCGTCTTTTAAAATAGCTAACACTTGCACTAAATCAGCTTTAGCACATAAAATGCATAGACCACAAGCATGGTGTAGTACAGCCGGGGTTGGAATCAGTTGCAACTTAATCTCCGCTGCTTTTAATGCTTTTTCAGCCTTGGTAGCAAAGTAATAATCAGTAAAAACTATTAAAATTTCCATACCCAGTTTCCTCATACAGCCTATTCAACATTTTTATAATGTCACCATGGATTCCGTCATCATAGCATCGGTAATTGCATACAAATTGGTAATAGAGCCTACCGCTACTTTTTCTTTTAAACCATAAAAATCTAAGCAAATACCACAAGCTGCCAATTCAACCCCTGCAGCAACCAATTTTTGCAAGTTTTCTAAATGGTCAGATCCTTCAGCCACCATTTTAACACCACTATTAATAAAGAATATTTTCGCTGGCTTTACATCTGCTTCGGTTAAACAAAACCAAAAGGTCTTCATCAACGTACGGCCTAAGTCTTGATTTCCTTCACCCAAATAATCCTTTGTCACTAACAAGACTTTACCACCCACGGCTGTAGGCGTGTCTAGCATAGTCATGGTCGCTGGCGTTTCCACCAATGTCACTCCCTCCCCTACGGTAGTTTCATCCATAGCATTAGCTGGGGTTAATGTTATATAAAAATCAGCCCCATCAGCTGCAATTACGACCTGGCACTGACGGGATTGCCCAAACTTAACTACATTATCACGACTCACTTCATTATCTACAATGGTAGTGAATACAGCTGTTGGATTGCTTTCCATAGCCTTCTTTGTTTCAATCACAGGAATCGGACATAATGAGCCTCGTACATCCACAACAATAGTATTAGCCCCCACAAGGGCTGTATTAACTGCTTTACCATTACCTTTATTTGACATAAACTGCATAGTCTCCTTTCGTTACTACCTGCCCAATATTTCGAGCTTGTGTGAGCCCCGCTTGTTTTAAGTCCAACAATAAAGCCTCACCTTCCTCAGCTGGCACAGCTAATAATAGCCCCCCTGAGGTTTGCGGATCGTAACAAATATCACTCCACACTGGTTTTACTGTATCTAAGCCTGCCACTGAGGTAATCGCCTTACGATTACCATAGGTCGCTGCTGGCACAAGTCCCATTTCAGCCGCTTCAATAACGCCGGTAAACAATGGCAATGACTCCGTTTGAAGAACAAGGGAGACTCCGCTACCTTCCGCCATTTCACTACTGTGTCCAAGTAAGCTAAACCCTGTAACATCAGTACAAGCATGAATTGTGAATTGTTTCGCCGTTTCACAAGCCACCTTATTTAATGTACGCATGCTCGCAATGGCTTCATCGGTACCGGCTTGAAATAAACCACCTTTCAAAGCGGTACTCATAACACCTGTACCTAAGGGCTTCGTCAAAATCAACACATCGCCCACTTGAGCCCCACTATTGCGCCACACTTGTTGAGGCTTAACACGGCCAGTCACTGACATACCAAAAATAGGCGTTTCATTTTCAATACTATGGCCACCTACCACTACGACCTGAGCCTCTTTTAAGACGCTCATAGCTCCTTGTAAAACAGCCGTCAAAGCCCCTTGTTCTACCAAAGGCACAGGAAAGCCTACTAAGTTCATAGCCGTCAAGGGTGTACCCCCCATAGCATACACATCACTTAAACTATTAGCAGCTGCAATTTGGCCAAAGAGATAGGGATCATCCACAATGGGCGTAAAAAAATCAACCGTCTGCACTAAGGCCATATCCTCACTTAGCTGATACACACCAGCATCATCAGCGCCTTGCATATTAACCAAAACAGCCTCATTTGTAGGAAATTCTACCCCTGTTAATACAGACTGCAAAATATGAGGCCCCAATTTGCAAGCACAGCCCCCTTTAGCAGCATATGTTGTCAGCTTAACCAAATTACTCACCACCTAAAGACTTTGCTTTTTTCTCCATAAGCGTTGTCGTAGTATTCGCTGTCAGAGCCTCTTCAGCAACTACACGACTCACTATTTTTTTTACAGCTTTTTCAAATTTAGGGCGAGCAATCATCACCTGATGGCCACAACCACGACAAATTATTGTGAAATCGGTGCCAATACGTCGCACTTCCCATTCATCGCTACCACAAGGATGTGATTTTTTCATTTTTACTACATCACCTACATAATATCGTACGAATGCCATACACGCCTCCTCAATAGATTTAATATACAGTACAATTATTGCTAATATTGCTAAATTACGCATCATCAAAGTATACACGCTACATACAAGCTTATTTACTCACAATGTTACAAGTACTCGTTTACTTACAAGGTTACAAACGTTCATTGACTTACGTTTTTAAAATGTTGATTCTCTTATACTTTCTATTATATACCGAATCAAAATTTATGCGTACTGTTTTCTAAAGTGCATCAAATTCTTCATACTACACTATGTATAGTATATAAAAATATATTGTGCACTACCCATAGTAGGTACTCAAGTTAATTCCTACTATTTTATAGGCAATTCTCATTAGAAAACTCTTTTGCAACGATATCCATTCTCAATTTCACAACAAGCATAACCTTGCTTAATTTCCGACATCAACAATCCAAGAAGCCTGTAAAATCAAGCATTGATAATGTTTATCAAATAGATATTTTTTGAAGTTTTTCGATTTCAGGACTTGATTTTCTCAATTTCATAGTCTATAATGTAATCAACAATGATTATTCATTAGTTTGAATTGTTGTAAACATTATAAAGTGTATTTCTAAGCTATTATTAATTTTTTACTTCATGTTTGTAAGTACATTATGATTGTAGTAAAGTTACTACAATAAAGAAGGAGAGATTAACATGTCTGAATTAAAAGGTACAAAAACAGAACAAAACTTACAAGCCGCTTTTGCTGGCGAATCCCAAGCTAACCGCAAATATACTTACTACGCTTCTGCAGCTCGCAAAGCTGGTTTAAACAAAATCGCTGATTACTTCGAAGAAACTGCTTTGAATGAAAGCGCACATGCTAAAGTATGGTTCAAATTATTACACGGTGGCGATGTAAGTGCTGACGTAGTTGTTAACTTAAAAGATGCAGCTGCTGGTGAAAACTACGAACACACTGAAATGTACCCAGAATTTGCTAAAGTAGCAAAAGAAGAAGGTTTCACTAAAATTGCTTACTTGTTCGAACAAGTTGGTAAAATCGAAGCTCGTCATGAACAACGTTATCTTGACTTGGTAGAATATGTAAATGGTGGCCGTGTATTCAAACGCGAACAGCCAGTAGCATGGATCTGTGCAAACTGTGGTTACATTCATGTAGGTACAGAAGCTCCTCAGATTTGCCCAGTATGTGCTCATCCACAAGCATTCTTCTCCCAACACATTGAAACAACTTTATAATTTAAAGTAAACTGTGCGGAAAACACAGTACTCAAGTGAGTTTTCATAATACAAGCAAGTGCTAATCTAAAGCTATACAAGTGCACTATAATCGGTGTATCGATTATCCTAGTATAAAAGGAAATGAGTATTTCCTGATTTAGCATATATTGGAAAGTTCAATTGGTACTAACGCCAAGTGGCGTATTATATGATTTGAAACCAAGTGGTTTCCATAAGAAAGTACGAGAAAAAGGCCCTTCGGGGTCTTTTTCTCGTTTTTATTTACAAAAAGGGATAGGACCTCCTGCATTCAGGCTGTCCTATCCCTTAACTATGATTGTATTTTTAACTACCTTGTAAGATTCCTTTTTCAAAACTCCAGCGATAATCGCCTACGGCCTTCGCTTCTTCCTCATCATGGGTAACCCACAAACAAGGTATATTCCATTCTTTAATAATCGCCACAATATCAGCCTGCACTTGATGACGCAGAGTCCAATCTAATGCAGATAAAGGCTCATCTAACAGTAGTACACATGGTTTTGCATATAAAGCACGCCCTAGGGCTACCCGCTGTTGTTCCCCGCCCGATAGATTTCCCGCCTTCGTATGGCTATATCGTTCTAATTGTAACCGTTCTAAAATATGCGCTAATAAAGGCTCGTCACCGCGTTTACTATACGTAATATTATGTAATACGCTCATATGAGGGAAAATAATATTACCTTGTGGCATATAGCCCACATGACGGGCCTGTGGCTTAACAAATAGGTTTTGTCCATGATGAAACCAATAATTCTCATCTTGTTTGATAAACCCTGCTTTAGGTTTTATTAACCCCGCCAAGCTTTTTATTAGAGTAGACTTGCCATTGCCAGACGCCCCTGTTAATGCCGTAATCCCCACATCCAAAGTTCCCTTACCTTGCACCAAAATCGTAGGCCGCTGTACAGCTATATCAAAATATATCATCTCCGTACCTCCTAACGTTCTTCTTGATAGTGAAATAAGGACCCTTTAGTAATAAAATGTACTGTCCACAAAAGGCCTAACGTAAGGGCACAAATATACACAACTAGCTCAAAAGCCCCCGTATAATCGCCAAATTCTACCAAGGAGTAAATCGCTAACGGCATCGTGCGCGTAACGCCAGGAATATTACCAGCAATCAAGATGGTAGCGCCAAATTCTCCAAGAGCTCGACTAAAGGCTAGGATGCTGCCTGTTAAAATTCCTTTCCAGGCCAAAGGAATCGATATGGTAAAAAAGATGCGCCATTCCGAAGCACCTAAAGTACGGGCCACATCTTCTACAGCAGGATCAATAGATCCTAGGGCAGCGCGTACGGTCTGATAAAACAAAGGAAACCCAATGATAGAAGAAGCTAAAATGGCGCCAGCTTTTGAAAATACCACTTGCCAGCCTTGTGTCTCTAACCAAGCACCTAAGGCATTGCCCGGTGTAAACACTAGCAGTAAAGCAAACCCCACCACGACAGGCGGCAATACAAGCGGCAAGGTTACAATTGAATCAATTAAGGCCTTCCCAGGAAAACGGTAGCGTTTCAGCATATAACAAAGCAATAAGCCCCCTATGACTATGTTACAGAGAGCAATACTTGCTACCTCTAACGATAGCCATAAAGGGCTCATATACAACAACCTTTCTAATTCTTGCAACTCTCTAGAGTTACAATTCCTCAATCACGGACAAATAGTAACTACCGTATATTAATATATCTATTATTAGTAGTATACGCTGTAGTCTTAGTATACAGTCAATTATTTAGCGCTGTTATCTACATTAGTAAAGCCGTATTTTTGTAAAATCTGTTGTGCTTCGTTGCTTGTTAAATATTCATAGAATTGCTGCGCTAAGTCATTATCATATTTCGTTACAATAGCAATAGGATAGCGAATTGAGTCATGACTATCACTTGGTGCCGTAGCTGTAATTTGAACGCGGTCTTTCAAATCAAGGGCATCCGTTTTATATACAAAGCCTGCATCAGCAGAGCCTTCTGCCACATACGCGGCTACCGCTTTAACGTCTTTCGCATACACTACTTTACTTTCTACTTGATCCCATAAGTTTAATTTGGTCAACGTCTGCTTAGCATATTTACCAGCTGGTACTGTTTCTACTGTCCCAAGAGCTAAGCGATTAACACTTGGCAACTGTTCAATCGTAAGCTGTGGTTTATCTTTTAGCACAATTAGTACTAACGAATTCGCTACCAAAGGTTTTACCTTAGTCACTAAATTCTTTTCCTGTAATTGATGCATATTTTTTTCATCAGCCGAAATAAAAATACTAGCTGGGGCCCCATTTTCTATTTGTTGGCGTAATGTACCAGAACCACCAAAATTAAGGGTAATCTGAGTAGGGTCTAAATGACGCGACTTAATAAAATTATCTTTTAATTCATTAGCAGCTGCTTGCAAGCTAGCTGCAGCCGATACAGTGATACTTTCTGATTTCGCTGCTTGCGCCTCTTTTTGATCATTTGACGAGCCTCCACAACCAGACACTGCCAACGCCATGGCGCTCAAAGCTACCATAAGCCACATTCTGTACCGTTTCATAGTAATTGCCTCCTTCAACACACTAAGTAATCTCACATTATTTAGTACACCTACATACAAATGTGCACTATCATTCCCCATATTAAGAATGACTATTTGTAAATTTATTATACTCCATTTACTAAGGAAATGTAATATAAAGCGCCTCTTTTAATTCCCTATTTTTTAGCGGTATTTAAAGCGCATAAGAAATTAGTAATGTATCGACTAAATTCAACCGCCTTTTAGTTGTCTTTTACAATGTAATTGAGTTATAGTATAAATGAAACATAGTGTAATAGTAGTGTAATAGAAATGTAAAGGAGGCCATTCTATTGTCATTATTTCTACATATCTTCTGGACAAGTGTCGTTCCAATTTTAGTCTTAGTTGCGGTAGGCTTCATATTGGATAAAAACTTCAATCTTGATTTGCGATCTTTGAGCAAATTAAACTTCTTCATTCTACTCCCAGCCTATGTATTTAGATCTTTATATACTGCTCACCTAACCACCGAGAGCATTGGTATTTCAGTGTGTGCTTTCATCATACTCTTCTCCAATAGCTTCATGGCCTTAGGGGTTTCTAAATTTTTTGGCTATGATCGAAAAAAAACACAAATTGTGCGCAATGCTACGATGTTCAACAATGGTGGCAACATTGGCGTCGCCATTGCTACCTTCGTATTCTCCAATATGCCTTACATCGTTGATGGGCAAACGCCGTATTTAGAAGCAGGCATTGTCGCCGTTATTGCCACTTTTATTATTCAGACTATCTTCTGTAATACGTTAGGCTTTTACCAAGCTGGTTCTGGCCTCTTAACACGGCACGATGCCTTAAAATTAGTATTTCATATGCCCGTACTCTACGCCGCCCCAGCGGCCTTATTAGCTCGTCTGATTCCTTATGATTTGACGTCCTTAGTCCTTTGGTCACCGCTTAATATCTTTGCTAGCGCTTTCGTAGGTATGGCCATGATTACCTTAGGGGTCCAAATGAGTCGTACCCCTTATAACTTCTTTAAAAAAGATGTTATGATTACGACCTCCTTACGGCTTATAGGCGGACCTATTCTAGCATGTATTGTCATGCTCTTATACATTGTCTTCTATAAACCAGTAGACCCTATTGCAGCCCAAGCTATTATTATTACCTATAGCGTACCGTCTGCCGTTAATACAGCCCTCATTGCCTTTGAAATGAAAAACAATCCAGAGTTTGCTACCCAAGTGGTTATGTCTACTACTTTGCTCTCTGCTATAACCATGCCGTTAGCCATTCTCTTTGCTTATTATACCTTCCCTATTTAATTACAACGTGATATATATCACCTCTAAAACTACATAGTTTTGCACCGTTAGGCTTGCCTAACGGTGTTTTTTTATGCACCTTTACATATAATCATTTTTAGTATGTCCAAGTTATATTACTTTCTTAAGGAATTTTTATGAATTCATATTGCATTTTTATACTATATAGGTGTATAATTCCAAGCATAGAATTTTTATGCGCGTTTTATGAATATTAATTCTTTCGAGATATAGTTATTATCTCGCCACTAAACGAAGTTAAACTAACAACGCTAGTAAGTTATACCTTTATATAAGGAAAAATTACGAATACATATTCACCAAACGATTAACAAGTATTAGAGGAGCGATTCAAATGACCAAAGTAAGTATTATTGGTGCCACCGGCTATGCAGGCGCCGAATTAGTTAAATTACTATTACAACATCCTAAAGTAACCATAACGCACGTAACGTCTGAAAGTCATGCAGGCAAAGCCTTAAGTGATGTATATCCCCATCTGCTAGGCCTTACCACCCTAACCTTAGAAAGCCTAAATGCTTTACCAACCATTGCCCAAGATAGCGACTTTATCTTCGTCGCTTTACCCCATGGACATGCTATGAAAGTAGGGTTAGCCTTAGAAAATACGGCCGCACGCTTAATTGACTTAGGCGCTGATTATCGTTTCAGCAACACAGCTACTTATGAAACTTGGTATCATGTAGCCCATACGCACCCTAAGGCTAACAGAGTCTACGGCTTAGCAGAATTAAATCGTGAAGCCATTAAAACCGCGAAGATTATCGGCAATGCCGGTTGCTACACAACGGCTTCCATCTTAGCCCTAGCCCCATTAGTTAAAGCCAAACTCATCGATACTTCGACTATTATTATCGATGCTAAATCGGGTACTTCAGGTGCTGGTCGTTCACCAAAAGAAGATACTCATTATCCTGAATTCTATGATGCTTTTAAGGCCTATGGTGTAGCCAAGCATCGCCATACTCCGGAAATAGAACAAGCGCTAAGCGAACTAAATGAAGCACCGGTACTTATTAACTTCACACCCCATTTAGTACCTATGAGTCGTGGCATCTTAGCCACCGCCTACGCCAATTTATTACCATCAGTAAGTATTGATGAAGTAACTAAAGCCTTTGAAAGGGCCTATGGCCAGGAACCCTTCGTCCGATTACGTGGCGAAGGCGCCTATCCTAATACAAAATATGTACGGGGCTCCAATTTTATTGATTTAGGTTGGCATGTAGATCCCCGTACCCATCGGGTTATCGTCCTCAGTGCTATCGACAATCTAGTCAAAGGCGCGGCTGGTCAAGCCATTCAAAATTTAAACATCGCTTGTGGCTATGAAGAAACAACCGGTTTACAATTAGTGCCTATGTATCCATAAGACCTGTACCTGATGCTATATCATCCGTAATTTGTATATCCTTTTCACCACCAAGGAGGTCCTTCCCATGAAACAAACTATTACATTAGATACCATATCCCAAGGCGTTACTTACGCTAAAGGCTTTCAAGCCATCGGCATTCAAGCTGGTTTAAAGAAAAGTGGCAAACATGATTTAGCCTTAATTTATACCGCTAAAAAAGCTGCTGTAGCCGGCACTTTCACCCAAAATAAAGTGGCCGCGGCCCCCGTGTATGTTTCCAAAGAAACCGTAGCTACCGGCACAGCCCATGCCATTATTTCCAACGCCGGCTGTGCCAATGCTTGCACCGGTGCGCAAGGCCTGGCAGATGCTCACACCATGGCCAAAACTACTGCTGCAGCCCTTCATTGTGAGCCTCAAGATATTATCGTAGGTTCCACCGGTATTATTGGCCAACAATTACCCATTCAAGATATTACGAAAGCTATTCCTACCTTAGTAGATAGTTTAACCTTTGACGGCTCTGAATTAGCTGGTAAAGCAATTTTAACCACCGATACCTATTCTAAAACAGCGAGTACACATTTCACCATCGATGGTAAAGACATTCATATGGGCGCTATTGCTAAAGGCTCCGGCATGATTCGCCCTAACATGGCCACAATGCTTTGCTATATCACTACCGATTTAGCAATTACGCCTACGTTACTTCAAAAAGCCTTGCACGCTTGTGTAGCTAAATCCTTCAATATGATTTCCGTAGACGGTGATATGAGTACCAATGATATGGCTATCGTCCTTGCCAACGGAGCTGCTGAAAATACAGTAATTGACACGGAAAACGAAGATTTCTATCTCTTCCAAGAAGCCCTCATGGCCATTACTGTATCCCTAGCCAAACAAATTGCCGCCGATGGCGAAGGAGCTAGCAAGTTCATTACTATCAATGTAGAAGGCGCTACGGATTTTGAAAACGCTAAGCTCGTAGGTATGACAATTGCCAATTCACCACTCGTGAAAACAGCCTTTTTTGGCGAAGATCCAAACTGGGGGCGCCTCATTTGTGCAGCCGGCTATGCAGGGGCACCTATGAATCCTGACACAACAGTTTTAAAAATCGGTGGTATTACCATTTTTAAAAACGGTATGGGTGCTGTATATAATGAAAAAGCGTTAAAAGATATTATGAGTGCCCACGATATAACAGTTACCGTAGAACTCAATGAAGGCGATGCCAACGCAACCGTTTGGACCTGCGACCTAACCTATGACTACGTAAAAATCAACGGCGAATATCATACCTGATTCGCTCAGCCTCTATTAGAAAGGAACCCTTCCTATGATCAACGAACTCAACCCTATAAATATAGCCCCTGTCCATAGTCCTGATGAAGTGGCCGCCCACACCACCTTAAGTGCTGCCAGCAAAGCCTCTATCCTCATTGAAGCCTTGCCTTATATCCAAAAGTTTGCCGGCAAAACTATGGTCATCAAATACGGTGGCAATGCCATGATTAGTGAGGAATTAAAAAACAAAGTAATGCAAGATATTGCCCTTATGAAATGCATCGGCATTCGTCCTGTCCTCGTCCACGGTGGTGGCCCAGATATTACCAACTTTTTAGAAAAAGTAGGAAAAACAAGTACCTTTGTTAGCGGGCTGCGCGTAACCGATGCAGAAACGGTCACCATTGCGCAAATGGTATTAGGTGGCAAAATCAATGCGGAAATTGTCAGTCGCCTTAACAGCCTAGGCATTCCCGCGATTGGTCTAACCGGCAAAGATGCCAATCTATTAAAAGCCCATAAAAAATTGGCCGAAGTCCATGAAGCTAACGGCCAAACGAATCATGTAGATATTGGGTTTGTAGGCGAAGTAACCGCTGTTAATACGCAATTAATTAACGACTTACTCGATAATGGGTATGTCCCTGTCATTTCTCCAATTGGGGCCGGTAAAGGGGAAACGACTTACAATATCAACGCAGACTATGTAGCAGCAGAAGTAGCGGGCGCCTTGCAAGCAGAAAAACTGCTCATGCTCACTAATACTAAGGGGATTTATACCGCCCTCGACGACCCTAAATCCTTCTTGTCCAGCATTCCTCAAACGGAAGCAACCGCTTTAATTGAAAACGGAACCATTCAAGGTGGCATGATTCCCAAAGTAGAAGCCGTCTTACACGCTTTGCAATGTGGCACCAAACGAGTGAGTATCATCGACGGCCGTGAACCACATGCATTATTATTAGAACTTTTCACCAATAAAGGGATTGGCACTGAAATTATTTAAGGAGGTTTCCCCATGAATACAACTGACATTATAAATCATGATAAAAACGATTATTTTCCCGTCTTTGCCCGGTATGACATTGTCCTTGACCATGGTGAAGGCCCTTATCTATACGATACTAATGGCAAGCAATATTTAGACTATTTAGCGGGTATTGCCGTTAATGTAGTGGGGCACAATTATCCACCGTTAGTAAAAGCCATCGCCGAACAAGCCAGTAAAATGATTCATTGCTCTAATCTCTATTACACAGAAGTACAAGCCCAAGCAGCAGCTAAATTAAAAGCCTTAAGCGGCATGGATAAAGTCTTCTTTGCCAATTCAGGAGCAGAAGCGAATGAAGGGGCTATCAAACTGGCCCGTAAATATGCTACCGCCAAAGATCCCGAAAAAATTCAGATTATTTCCGCGATTCATAGTTTTCATGGCCGTACGATTGCTACCTTAACCGCTACGGGGCAAGATAAATATCATCAAGGCTTTGGGCCCTTACCAGCGGGCTTCGACTATGTACCATATGGCGATATAGACGCACTAACAGCTATGGTGTCCGATAAAACTTGTGCGATTCTTTTAGAAGCGATTCAAGGCGAAGGCGGTGTCCATGTACCACCAGCTGACTACCTCCAAGCGGTAAAAGAACTGTGTGACAAACATGATGTTCTTCTTATTATTGATGAAATCCAAGCAGGTATGGGCCGAACTGGCAAATTCTTTGCGTATCAACATTTTGGCATTCAGCCAGATATTGTTACCTTAGCCAAAGGTCTAGCCGGCGGGGTTCCGATTGGCGCCTTTTTAAGTACGAATAAATTAGCCCATACCTTCAAAGCCGGAGACCATGGCTCCACCTTTGGTGGCAATCCACTAGCATGCGCCGCAGCTAATGCCGTGTTAACAGCTATTGAAAACGAACATCTCATGGACAATGCTGCCACTGTAGGGCATTACCTATTAGAACAGTTAAACCAATTAAAAGCCAAATATCCTAGCTTAATTACCGACGTACGAGGCAAGGGGCTTATGGTCGGCGTGGAACTGACTAAACCAGGCCGTGACATCGTTAACGATTGCCTACAAAAAGGCCTCATCATCAATTGCACGGCCAACACAGTGCTACGGTTCGTTCCACCATTAATTATCACCAAAGACCACGTAGATCTACTAATTTCTGTATTAAATAACGTATTACCAACGCATGTACAATAAAATTTAATTAGCACGATTCATTATCATATATAGCCATGAGCAAAGGAGTAACTTATGAAACACGGTGACGATTTTATTTCTATTCACGACCTTTCTACCGAAGAAGTTTGGCAATTATTAAATTTAGCAGCCGACTTGAAACAAAAACAAAAAGCAGGCATTCCACATCCTTATTTGCAAGGTAAAACCTTAGGTATGATTTTTGAAAAAGCCTCCACCCGTACTCGTGTTTCCTTTGAAACAGGTATTTACCAATTAGGCGGCCAAGGCCTTTTCTTATCGGGCCGCGACTTACAAATTGGTCGTGGTGAACCTATTAAAGATACGGCTCGCGTATTATCTCGTTATGTAGATGGCATCATGATTCGTACCTTTGCTCATGATACAGTATTAGAGCTAGCTCACTATGCGGATGTACCTGTCATTAATGCCCTTACCGACTTATTACACCCTTGTCAAGCAATGGCCGATATGATGACCGCCATTGAATATAAAGGTAGCGATTTAAGTGGCAAAAAACTTACCTTCATTGGTGATGGCAATAATATGGCTCATTCGTTAATGTTTGCCTGCGCCAAACTTGGTATGCATTTCACCTTTGCTGGTCCTAAAGGCTATGAACCTAATAAAAAAATTGTTGAATTAGCCACAGCAGATGCCAAAATCACGGGCGGTACTATTGAAATTCTCAATGATCCTATGGCTGCCGCTAAAGATTCCGATATTTTCTATACCGATGTATATGCTAGTATGGGCCAAGAAGCCGAATACGAAGCAAGGCTTAAGATTTTCAAAGGCTTCCAAGTGAATAGTAAGGTCCTTAGTGTAGCACAACCAGATGCTATCGTTATGCATTGTTTACCAGCTCATCGGGAAGAAGAAATTACCGATGAAGTATTTGAAGCCCAAGCACAGGTTATTTTTGACGAAGCAGAAAATCGCTTACATATGCAAAAAGCTATTATGGCCACCATTATGTAGCTCTTATTTTAAGTTCTTATCTTTAAACCCTTAATTGCAAGTTCTTAATTGTAAAATCTTAATTGCAAGCGCTTAATTGTAAGCTCTTATTTTTAAACCCATGTTTTTAATCTCTCAATCGTAAGTCTTTAATTGTAAACCATATAAAAATAATAGGTTGATAAAAAGAGCCTCCCCTTGTATACTTATAGTTAGGTATAGTAAGAGGAGGTCTTTTCTATGAAAACACGATTATTATTTCGCGCTGCTTTAATTATTGCTTTATTAGCGGTTGGCGCACGCATTCAAATTCCACTACCTTATTTTGATTATTACACGTTGCAATTTACCTTTGTATTGTTAGCCGCCGTTATTTTACCACCGCGCTATGCTTGGGGTGCTGTTGGTACCTATGTACTCATGGGGCTCATTGGTATTCCTATTTTTGCTGGTGGCGGTGGACTCGGCTATATCGTACGTCCTAGCTTTGGCTATTTAATAGGCTTTATTTTCACAGCAGGCATCTTATCGTATGTAAAACATCATTACCAAATTCACAGCCGCAAGGGGTATTTTGGCCTAAATTGTTTAGGGATTATTATCACGTATCTCTTTGGTTTATCTTACAAAATCGCCATGTTGGCCCTTTATTTAAATGAAACGGTTCCATTAAATGATATTTTTCATGTAGCTTTTGCCTTTGATATTCCTGCTGATTTTCTCATGATTATTATTTTATCTGCTGCCGAAGTACCCATTGTAAATGCCTTACAAAGCTTAAATCAACGCGCTCTATCTCATTAAGCAAAGCCTATAACCATATACGGATTAATACAGGTTATGGAGTTATGAAATTATAGAGTTATGGAATTATAGAGGCTTATAGATTAAAATACAAATACTACACAAATAAAGCCCCCTATGTTAGTTGAACCGACCTCCATAAAAGTTAGAATTTTAGATCTAACTTTATGGGGTCGGTGCATTAATCACAAACAACTAACATAGGGGGCTTTTTAGGTTACAAGACTACGCTACAACCACATTATAGGCCCCAAGTTAAACTCGTCATACTTAAACTCCCCCATACATAATCATGGGAGCTGATAGCAAGCGGTGGCAAGATTAATTCATCCACAGCCCCTTCGCCTAACACAGCGCCTAAGCAATAATATAAAGGTGCCAAATGATCAGGTGAAGCCGCCGCTACTTGAGCACCTGGTAGCTGTTCCCAATGCAAGGCCCCTGCTAAATCATTGTCCTTAGTAGGATCCAATTTGCGCAACAAAGTTTCTTCAAAATCTTCTGCTTGCGGTAATGCGGCGTTCCCCATATTAGGGTCAATAAGTCGCAAATTATGAACAATATCTCCACTCCCCATAATAAGAACGCCTTCATCACGCAATACAGCGAGTTTCTGACCTAGTGCAAACCATTGACGAGCATCTGCTTTATAATTAACAGATAATTGAACCACAGGAATATCTACCTTAGGGAACATCTTCAATAAAGGTGCATAAGCGCCATGGTCATAACCACGTCCCATTTTTACAGAAACTTCACGCCCTAATAAGGCTTGCACCGATGCAATTAACTCGTTAGAGGTATGTGCTGGATACTGTAAAGCATAAATAGGATCTGGAAAACCGTACATATCATAAATCATAGCTGGTTTTTCATCACCTTGTACAAAACTCCCTGCCGTATACCAATGGGCAGAAATCATTAAAATAGCTTTAGGTCTAGGGGTAATCGCTGCCATCGCTTCCCAGTCCTTAGTCCAAGGATTTTCTTCAATCAAATTCATAGGAGAACCATGGCCAATAAATAAAACTGGCATACACCCGCTGGTGGCTTTTACCCCTTTTTCAGAATCTAATGTCTCTACAGCACCACCTGCTTGTATACTCATTGTTTCGTTTGTCATACTCATAATAACTACCTCTCACTCTCTATAATTACTTGTATACGTTAGTACATCTCTGAATATATCGAAACATATCGGAACATATCTAAACATATCCGCACATATTCGAGCATATCAGAACATCTCCAAACATATCCAAATATAGCCAAACAACTCCCTATATATCCGCACTAAGCTTAACATATATACAGGCTATAACCTTCATGTATTGTTACAACACTATTATAAGATGTAATATTAATTATTACAAATAAAATTTATTTATAATTGTAACTCTTTATATTACAAGATATTCGTATTGTTCATTCATATTATATTTATACACATTATGTATACTTACTATATGATTAATCATATTTTTTCTAGTAATTTCACATTCTTATTATAAGAAAGAGGTTTACGATGAAACAAACACTTTATAAAAATACAATGAATATACACAACAAAAATCACTCTATCAATAAATTTTTATTAACTACTGCTGTGCTAACAGTCCTAGCTATAGGCTCCGTTTCAGCAAATACGGCAGCTACCATAGGTCCTTCCACAGCACCTGCAATAGCTACTTCAACAGCATCTGCAATGGCCACTTCAACAGCGCCTACCCCCATGTTACCCCCACCTGATATGCATGAAATGTCAGAAGATGCCTCCTATGACTATGGCGCTACTAAAATTGTAAATGCCCGCACGGAAACTATCAGCAACGATGTAAGCAATAGTAAAACCGACGAAAATGTAATTCTTGCTAAAAAAACGGGCATCGCCAACGTTAATAATATAACAATCACTAAAACAGGCAATACTTCAAATGCAGATATGAGTAACTTCCAGGGCCAAAATGCTGCCGTATTAGCTACACCAAGCAGCACTATCTATCTAGCCGATACAACTATAAACACTGATGCCGATGGTTCTAATGCCGTATTTGCCAGTGGCACTAATGCAAAAATTGAAGCTAAACAGGTTACTATCCACACTAAACAAAATTCCTCACGAGGCCTAGATGCCACTTATAACGGAATTGTAATTGGTGAAAATGTCACCATTACTACAGAAGGCGATCACAGTGCCTCCTTAGCCACTGACCGTGGTGAAGGAACGATTAACGTTTCAGGGGCCACCCTTCATACCAGTGGTCAAGGTAGTCCAGTTATTTATTCCACAGGTAACATTACCTTACAAAATGGGATTGGCAAAGCTACAGGCAGTGAAATTGGAGTCATCGAAGGGAAAAACAGCATGACCATCGTTAATTCCGACCTAACAGGCCATGTAGACAACGGTTTCATGCTGTACCAAAGTTTTTCTGGTGATGCAGAAAGTGGTATTGCCCGACTTGATGCAAGTAACTCGAAGCTCACCACTTACGCAGATGGCGCTTTCATCCATGTCAATAATACACAGGCTGAAACGACATTGGAAAACGACGAAATCATCATGCCTAACACAAATACGCTCATCAATGCAGCGGCTAGCCGTTGGGGAAATGAAGGAGAAAATGGTGGTCATTTAACCTTTACTGCTAAAAATCAACAGTTAACGGGGAATATCGTAGCCGATTCCATCAGTACTATCGACATTTCGCTCACTAATAGCTCTACCCTAACTGGCGCTATTAATCCTAATAATCAGGCCCAGTCCATTACGCTGAAATTAAGTAAAGATTCTGTCTGGAACGTAACAGAGGATTCCAATATAACCAACTTAACTAATGAAGATCCTACTAATAGCAATATCCATACTAATGGTCATATTGTCAAAGTAGCCGGTACTGTGTTGAAATAATAAAATGAATACATAAGAATTACACAATAATAAGAATTGCATTTCGATTTTATTTTTAACTTTAATTTTGACTTTGATTTTAAATTTTAAATTTAAAATTTAAAACTTCTAATTCTCGATTCCTATTTTTTTATTTAGATTTTGAATTTCTGAATTTTAATTTAGAGCGTATAAATCAAAATTAACTTCATAAGATAGAATTAATACTTACAAACGATTAGACAAAATAAAGACTTACCTTGAAATTACTAGCGAGAATATTGAGGCTAGTATTAACCAGGTAAGTCTTTTTTGTTTTTAACAAAACTTCAAACCACTTACACGTATGTATAAGGCCTATGAAGAAACAAAAGATACAACGTGGCTTGACAAACTTCAATCCACTTACACGCATGTATAGGACTATTCATCCCCTACTCTTTCTTACTTTTCTATTAAAACTTCAATCCACTTACACACATGTATAAGACTATCCCTATCTTTTGCGAGTTATCGAGCGTGGTTGAACTTCAATCCACTTACACACACGTATAAGACTTAGTTAAGATGCTATTGCCCCAATTTGCCATTAATCTTCAATCCACTTACACACACGTATAAGACTAAGTCAGTTAACTGGCGTAAATATTAACTCTGACTCTTCAATCCACTTACACACACGTATAAGACTTTATGCTGGGAATGTCATCACATAAGGGGGCATGTCTTCAATCCACTTACACACACGTATAAGACTAATAATTTAAATGCTTCTGCTTGCGATTTAGTAGCGTCTTCAATCCACTTACACACATGTATAAGACGGCATTTTACCTACGGCGGGGACATTGGATTATGGCCTTCAATCCACTTACACACATGTATAAGAGTTCAATTTTTAAATACGTTGTAGTAATTGTATTTCCTTCAATCCACTTACACACATGTATAAGGCCAAGACTACCAGCAATAAACATCATATCTCTCGGTCCTTCAATCCACTTACACACATGTATAAGACGGAGGTGGTACACCTTGAAAACAAAGTCATACTATCCTTCAATCCACTTACACACATGTATAAGACTAGACCTGACATCCCTTCTTGACCTGCCAACATAACTTCAATCCACTTACACACATGTATAAGACTAGAAATTAAGATAGTATAAAATATTTTGTGTAAACAGTTCTCTTATGACTTATGGTAACACAGATTTAATTAAAGCTCTAGTATCAGATTCTTCTATTACAGATGTTTTTCGTAAAGAACTTGAAAAAACAATTAATTTATTATTAGAAACAGAGTTAACAGAATTTTTATCTTACGAAAAATATGCTGTTGAAGGGTATAATACTGGTAATTCTAGAAATGGATATTATGTCCGGCATCTAAAAACTCAATTTGG
>NZ_NMZQ01000021.1 GCF_010093125.1 Veillonella sp. R32 | reverse complement strand
TTTCTCTTATATAAATATAGGGTTATAGGACAAAACGTGTTGGCAAAAACAGCTATAATATCAGTAATTATCTGGTGTTATAGCTGTTTTAAATTTACACATAATATTTAAAGGTTGGACAAAATGTGTTGGTAAAAACATGGATAAAGTCTTGCAATTTCTAAGATAAATAGGTTTTTATATTCCTAAGAATAAATTTTTTAGGAGGATTGTCCATGAAAAGCGTAAAATGTCCAACCTGCAGTCGGAAAGTTATGAAGTATGGAAAAACAAGAGCTGGTGTACAGAGATGGTTTTGTAAAGTCTGCCATCTTTCTTTTACTAATGTTTATAATGATGCTACAAAGATATTTCAAAGTTTTTTAAATTGGTTATTCAGTAAAAAAACTCAAAAAGATATGCCAGGTCAAGGGCGTACGTTTAGACGAACGACAAAGCGATTTTGGAACCTTTGGCCACTTCCGCCAAAGATTGATGTGTCTAGAGATGTTGTATACGTTGATGGTATTTACCTTTCAAGGAATCTATGCGTTTTGATTTGTTGCGATAATACACATGTATTAGGCTGGTATGTGTGTAGAACTGAGAACTTTAGGGCTTGGAGTAACTTAATGAAACGAATTGCTGAACCCAAAGTAGTTATATCTGATGGTGGTACAGGGTTTACTAAAGCACTTAAGTATGTATGGCCTTTGGCAAGCCATCAGAGATGTTTATTTCATGCTTTTTGCCAAGTTAGAAGATATATAACAAATGCCCCTAAGACAATGGCAGGGAGAGATTTATTATCGATCGCACGTAATTTATTTAAAGTAAAAACACCTGAAGCTGCCTGTGCATGGATAAATGAATTAAGAAATTGGCGGATCCTCTATAACACATTTCTGCAAGAAATGACTACAGATGAATATGGTAATAAACGTGCTACTCATGAGCGTTTGTTAAAAGCTGAGAACTCCTTATTAAAGCTTGTTAAACAGCATACCTTATTTACATTTATTGAGATAGCAGATATTTCAGTGCCTAATACTAATAACCGTATAGAAGGTGGGGTGAATGCACAATTAAGAGATATGTTAAGAGCACATAGAGGATTATCTCTCGAGAGACGATTAAAAGCGGTCTATTGGTGGTGCTATATGCACTCACCTAGACCGCTTTCTATATCTGAAATATTAAAAGTTATGCCGACAGATGAATCTATTTCTCTGATCTACCAACGATTTAACGAAAGGGAGAAAGTAGATTATTCTATTCCTCAATGGGGAGATGGGCTTGCATGGAATGAACTTCATCGGAGCACAGAGTTTCCTACTTATTGGGATTAAAAACCAACACGTTTTGTCCTATAACCCGGAAATTATCATCATCAACGAAGACTTAGGCTTTTAGAATATAACAAAACCCCTGCTCACCAACGATGAGCAGGGGTTTTCTATAGGTACAAGCTATCTAATGAAGGCCTGTATTACCTAAACTTATGCAATTATGCACCTACAAAACGGTTCAAAGCAGCTGTGCTAGTCATATGACGTTTAGTCATGCCAAGTTCAGCAGGGCTAATGCCTAATGCTAAGCCGATTAATTGGCTCATATGAATGATAGGCATATCTTTGTCGTTTGCAACATATTGTTTTGCTTCTTTTTGGAACATATCAAGCTGCATTTGGCAAAGTGGGCAAGGTGTTACTACACAGTCAGCCCCTTCTTTAGCGGCATCAGCATTGATAGAACCAGTCATTTTCATTACGGAATCATGAGCTGGATATACAGCATGGAAACCACAGCAATCAAGTTTACGAGAAAAATCGATTGGAGTAGCGCCAATAGCTTTGATTACATCAGCCAAGCTAGTTGGAATCTGGAAGTCTTCAAAACCAGTTTCTTCAGCTGGGCGAAGAAGATGACAACCATAATATTCAGCTACGCGAAGACCGCTTAAAGGTTTAACAACTTTAGCTTTAAGGTTGTTCAAACCATAGTCGCGAATTAATACCCATAAGAAATGAGTTACATCGCTAGTACCTTTATATTTTAAGCCAGCTTGACCTAAAATATTGTTAACGCGAGCGCGTTGAGTTTCGTCACGATCAAGTTCGTTTTTAGCTTCACGAAGCATCAACGTACAAGTGTTACAAACTGTCATTAACTGAACGCCTTGTGCTTCAGCTAAAGCAATATTACGAGCATTCGTAGCAAGAACGCCTAATGGGTCGATATCTTGAACATGGGATGCACCACAGCAAGTCCAACCTTCTAATTCTTCAATTTGAATGCCTAATTTTTTAGCAACCGCAACAGTGGCGATAAAATCTTCTTTGGCGGCACCTTCAAGTACACAACCAGGGAAAAATGCGTATTTCATTATCTTTCTGCCTCCTCTGCTGCTTTAACAATGGTGCGCACATCCTTAATACCTTGAACAGGTTTATGTGGAACTACAAGTTCAAGAGGATTAATCTTACCATGTGCCCAGAGACGCATAGCGTAGAGACCTTGTTTAGCGGAATCTACAAGACCATCTGTTTTAAGACTCATTGTTACTTCGTTTAAGCGGCCAGTTTTGATAAGATCATCGCGGAATGCAAGAGCATGTCGAGTACCTTTATTGCTTAAGCCAGCTTTAGTAGCTACAGCACGAAGTTCAGAAATATCTTTAGCTGGTTTTAAATGTTTTGGACAACGGGAGATACAGTTCATGCAATGAACGCATTTCCAAAGACCATTTTCAAAAGCAGGATTAACGTGAGCCATTGGAGCTGCATCACGGGAATCTTGAACAAAACGATTTGCTTTTGTGTAAACATATGGATCCAAGAAGTCTTCACGATTTGCAGACAATTTGTTACATTCAGAAGCACAGCAACCACAAAGGATACATTCTGTGTTAGTAACAAATTTTTTGAAATCTTCTGGAGTCTGACGAGAACCCATATCACGATTGAATTCAGGTTTCATGAAAATCCATGGAGCCACTGTTTTAAGACGGTTAACTTTAGCTTCCCAGTCAACAGCAAGGTCACGGATTACGTCGAAGTTACCGATTGGTGCGATTTCAATAGTATCGCTACCAAAACGTTCTGTAATATCGTCGATTTTACTTTCACAACCAAGCATAGCTTGACCATTAACTTTGATGGAGCAAGCACCACAAACAGCACTACGGCAAGCAGCGATGAATGTTAAGGTTGGATCGATAGTATCTTTAATTTTTTGAAGGCCCCAAAGGATTGTACGATCTGGTTCATAGTCAAAGGAATAGGTCTGTACATAGGAGCGACCTTCATTATAACGATGGATATTATAAGTAATCTGTCTCATCTTAGTACGTCCTTTCTTTTGGTTCGAAGCGAGTGATTACAACTTCACTCTGCCCCACTTCGTATTCGCCATCTTCTTTAAGTTTGATAATAGTGTGATTTAAGAAGTTAGCATCATCACGTTTCGCGAAGTCTTCACGAAGGTGACTACCACGACTTTCTTTACGACGAAGAGCGCCTAAGGTAACAGCTTTAGCAACTGTCAACAAGCTACCTACTTCAATGTAGTTTACGAAAGCCATATTGAACGTACGGTTAGTATCTCCAACGTAGCAAGTTTTATATTCTTCAATCAAACGATTCAAAGTTTCTAATTCTAATTCCATTTTCTTTTCTTCGCGGAAAATACCTACGTTATTCCACATGGAAAGAGCCATTTCATCACGAATTTCAGCAATAGGACGACCTGTTGTACGACCAGTTACTTCGCGGAATTTCTGTTCCCAGCTATTAGCTGCATCATTAAGAGCTTTAGTAGCATCTTTAGCTGCGTTGTTTTTAACATAGTCTACAGCGCCTTCACCAGCTACTTTACCGAATACAACAGCGTCTGCTAAGGAGTTACCACCAAGACGGTTAGCACCGTGAATGGATACGCAAGCAGCTTCGCCAGCAGCGAATAAACCTGGTACGCAAGTACCGCAAGTTTTATAATCGTTTACATCAATACCGCCCATGGAATAGTGACAAGTTGGACGAATTGGGATTGGTTGAACTAATGGGTCAGCATGTTCGAAAGTGATAGCCAAGTCACGGATACCATGAAGTTTTTCAAGAATAACTTCTTTTGGTAAGTGACGAACATCAGCTACTACATACGCATCAAGACCAGTACCGAAGCCACGACCTTCAGCGATTTCAGTTTCGATTGCTTTAGCAACAACGTCACGAGGTGCTAATTCCATTTTACTAGGCGCATAGTCCTTCATAAAACGTTCCCCTTTATTATTTAAGAGGTAACCACCTTCACCACGAACTGCTTCGGACATTAAGATACCGCTCTTACCAAGACCAGTTGGATGGAACTGAACCATTTCAGGGTCTTTCAAAGCTACACCAGCGCGGAAGCATGCTGCCATGCCGTCACCAGTGGAGAGGTAAGGGTTAGAAGTACGTGTCCAGTACATACGGCCAGCACCGCCAGTAGCGATTACTAATGCAGTAGTAGCGATTTTTTCTACACGGCCTTCTTTCATGTTCCAAGCAACAACGCCACCTACGGCGCCGTCGTCAGTTTTTACGATGTCTAATAAGTACCAATCTTGAAGGAAATGTACATTTTCCTTTAAGCATTGTTCATACAAAGTATGCAAAATTACATGACCTGTTTTATCGGCACTATAGCATGTACGAGGATATGCTTGACCACCGAAGTTACGTTGTGCAATTTTGTTTTCACTTGTACGGGAGAATGGTACACCAAAATAATCAAGTTCTTTGATTAATTCAGGACAACGGTTGATAAAGAATTCAACAGCATCCTGGTCAGCAAGATAGTCACTACCTTTAACGGTATCGAAGATATGATCTTCAATAGTGTCTTCTTTTGCTACATTGTTTAATACGCCATTAATACCGCCCTGAGCCATAGCCGTTGCAGAACGACTAGGGAAAATTTTGGTAATAAGAGCAACGCGCAAACCTTCTTGATGAGCTGCTTCTAAAGCTGCTCGTTGGCCAGCTCCGCCGCTGCCTATTACTAGAACATCAAACTGTTCCATAATAACCTCCTAAACTTGTACCTACTTCCTACAGTCTTATTAACGGTATGCAATACCTAATGCATACCAATCCTATAGCTTGTTACTTAATTATAGCGGTTTTTGAAGGTTTTTGTCCAAACTCAATTACTCATACTTGAAAACAACCCTAATAAATGATAATTTATATCAATTAGTTAAATCCCCTCAGTTTAGGGTAGAATTAAACCATGAACAACTGTCATTTCCCAGTAAATCAACATTCATTTTACAAGTATTCCATTCTTTTATATTTCAAAATAGAAAAAAGGAATAGCTAATCGAAAATCATTATCACAGTTTTTTTTATGATTTTTGTCAAACGTCCAAAAAACGTCCAATCTATGCATAAAACACAAAGGTGCACAATTAAGTTATCATAAATTTAATGCATAAAGGATATCTCTTCATAAGGTGTTCATTCCCTTACGTTATACTGAGCGCATAAAATTGCTATTAATTAATTGTTATAATTAATTACGAAGAGCATCCAATATATTTGTAGTTTGATATAGTCTGTTACTTTCCCTAAGCGGGTGTGAAACAGGCTTATTTCTGTAAGACAGGAGTGATCGTATGAAAGTTTTACTAGTTGAAGACGAAGAAATGTTAAATAATATTATTGCTAAGCGTCTCCGTGTGGAATCCATGACAGTGGATTGCTGTTTTGATGGTGAAACAGCGCTAGACCACATTAATACCTCTAGTTACGACGTAGTTGTTATGGACGTAATGATTCCTAAAATGGACGGTTTTACCGTAGTACAACATTTACGTCAAGAAGGCAATAAAACACCCGTTTTATTCTTAACTGCGAAAGATGCTCTTCAAGACAAAGTTAAAGGCCTTAATCACGGTGGCGATGACTATTTAGTAAAGCCTTTTGAATTTGAAGAATTAATCGCTCGTATCTACGCCTTATCTCGTCGTAGTTATAATCATGCCCACAATGACCTCGAAGCCGGCCCATTAACAATCAACAGCCAAAGTCGTACAGCGACCTTACATGGCCATGAATTGGTATTAACAGCCAAAGAATTCGACTTATTGTATTATTTAGCTAGCAATGTAAACATCGTATTATCCCGTCAACAGATTCTTGATCACGTTTGGGAATACGACTATGAAAGTTATTCTAATCTAATAGATGTATATATTAAGGATTTACGTAAGAAACTTGATGTAGCCGACGAAGCAAAACTAATTCATACCGTACGAGGTGTTGGCTATGTATTTAAAGTGGAAGAATAAATCACCCAAACTACAGAATCTAAGCCACTGTTTGCAGTGGTTTCGTTCCCTCTTTGCACGCAATGAAAATGGACATTGGAGCAATCCCTTTAACCGTTTACCCATTACCTTAAAAATTACTGGTTGGTACTCAATTTTCCTATTGCTCATGCTACTCATGCTGTCTGTTTTCATTTTGCAATTCACACAATTATGGGAAGACTCTGAAATGCGCAGTACCTTACAATCACGGGTCATTAATACAGCCGATAATTTAACTCGTTTTCGCCCCTTCCAAGAAGGTGTTTTTACTGTGCTGTACATGGATAATGGGGTAGCTATTAAAGGGGCCATTCCTGATGGTTTCCCACCAGAAAGTATGCTTTCGCCCCATCATATCACAGAGATAACGGTAAAAAATTCTACCTTCTATTACTATGATGCGCCCGTAGCTGATCCAGCTTTCCATGGCTGGGTCCGTGGTGTGCTACCAGCTACTACAGCTAGCCGAGCTGCCAACATTATGTTATGGTCCTTAATCTTAGGGGGCGTCATTTTCCTCGTCATTGGTACCAGTGGTGGTTATTGGATTATAAAACGAGGGTTACGGCCTATTCGTAATATGACCCAAACGGCTGCTACTATCGGTCAAAAGCGCGACTTATCACAACGTATAGAACAACTAGTTGATAGTCATGACGAAATTTCTTCGTTATCCCAAACCTTTAATAGCATGCTAGATAGTCTAGAAAATTCGTCACTTCGTGAAAAGCAATTCAGTTCTGATGTATCTCACGAATTACGTACCCCAATTGCCGTTATCCAAGCGGAAAGCGATTATGGTCGTGCCTATATCGATAATATTGACGAAGCGAAAGAAAGCTTTGAACATATTTTTCAACAAAGCCGTTTCATGACCGCCATGGTCACTCAATTACTCGATATTGCCCGGCTTGATAATATGGCCAATATCAAAAAAGATCCGCTTGATTTAAGCCATATGATGCAAGAAGTGGTAGATAGCTATCAGCGTATTTGTAAGGAGAAACAAATTACCTTACAAGCTACGCTAGAACCAAATCTATCCATAACCGGTAATCTTCCATTTTTGAAACGTGCTGTAGGTAATTTAGTGGACAATGCCATTAAGTTTACCAAAGATACGATTACCATCCAATTAGCCAAAGTTGATGAAGCCATTCGCATTACCGTAAGCGATAATGGGGCTGGCATTAGTCAGGAAGACTTAGCTAAAATTTGGGATCGTTTATATCAAGTTGACCAGGCCCGCACTAAAAAGGCCAATCAAGGACTTGGCTTAGGACTTTATTTTGTACAAAACATCATAAAGTTACATCATGCCAAAGCCTATGCAACAAGTGAACCTCATGTGTCAACGAGCTTTATTTTGGAATTTCCTACAACGACCGTTGAGGCCTCTGGAAAGGATTTACCATGAAACATTTATTACAACCCGTTTCCGTTGAAACGAATGATACAGAACCGCCAACGCGACGTTTACGTCGTATCCTTTCACTCTTTATTGCAATCTGTATCGTTGGAGCTTTAGTATATGGGATTCACGATTATATCAAAGCCGAAGAACACGCCAAAGTCATTGCGGCGCGCACCGAAATGGTTAAAGCCCAAGCACTGGCTAATAATTTAACCTTACTTGGTGAGGACCGCATCAAAGAACTCACCTCTATCAACACGGGCGTACCTTTGAGTGAACTAACCTTTAAGGAGATTTCCCTCATTAGCTTTGATGATTTACCAGCACCACCGCAGTTACGCAAAAACCGTCCTGCTGATGCGGACAATCAACATGCTCCTAACGGGCCTGAAAAAATGGTAATTCCTGATGAAGAAGATGGCAATGTAGCCTCCTTACCACCATTAAAGGTGCCTGCTAAAAATGATATGGCTCATAAAGCATCCGCCACTAATCCACCACTAATGGATCCAGTGCCTAATGGTGAAACAGGCAAACAAACTAGCCCTACTAATGAGGCTAATAAAACGGTGCCAGCCAATGATTTTAGCCGTACACCGCCGCAGGAATTTCAGAAGCATCCGTTCTATCAAATCAGAGCTACCCGCTCTGGTTTAACCTATGAATTAATTATTGACGGGGTTAATGGACATATAATTAAATCTATAGTACACTAACTTTCTAGGATAAACGTAAACACCTATAAATACATAGGTTTACATGAAATCAAGTCGACTAACTTAAATATAAAATTTTCACAAAAAAAGTCGATAAATTCTCAAAACGTTCATTTTGCTTTCATATTGATAGCTTATTATAATATCATCAAATGAATGGTAATTCTGATACCCCATTCAGATTCCCTCTATCATTGATTACAGGGAACTATATCGATACTGAACCCTCCCTGTTCGGCCGATGTAGGTAATCAATATTTCATTTGATTAACACTAACACTCCCCTTACAAGAAAAACAGGAATCCCTCCCCGGATTCCTGTTTTTCTTTATTTTACTATATTTATTGCCATTTAGGTCTTAAATATAGTAAAATAAAACAATAAATTTAATTTATTCTATATTATATAGTTTTCTATTCACTAACCCACTTACTAATGTAGTACGTAAAACCTCTGTAATATAGTATTTATATATGTTTCTAGTATGTTAAGGAGGTTCCCTTATGGCTTTAGTTAATGAAAATTATGCCAATCTACAAAGTTCCTATTTATTCGCTAATATTGCCCGCAAAGTAGCTGAATTTCAGGCAAAACATCCTGATGCCGATATTATTCGCCTTGGCATTGGTGATGTGACCCAACCATTAGCACCGGCTGTTATTGAAGCCATGCACAAAGCGGTGGACGAAATGGGCCACGCCGATACCTTCCGTGGTTACGGTCCCGAACAAGGCTATGAGTTTTTACGTCAAGCAGTAGTCGACCACGATTACAAACCCCTAGGTATTGATCTTTCCATTGACGAAGTATTCATCTCTGACGGGGCTAAATCTGACGTAGGCAACATTCAAGAGCTTTTCAGCGCCCATAATACTGTAGCCATTACCGACCCTGTATATCCAGTATATTTAGATAGTAATGTAATGGGTGGCCGTTCTGGTCACTTTGTAGACGGTAAATTTGAAAACATTGTCTACTTGCCAACGAATGCAGAAAATAATTTCTCCCCTGCGTTTCCTGAAAAACGTGTAGACATCGTCTATCTTTGCTGCCCTAATAACCCAACTGGCACCGTTTTAAGCCGTAAACGTCTTAAAGAATGGGTAGATTGGTGTAAGGCTAATGATACAGTACTCATGTTTGACTCTGCCTATGAAGCCTTTATTAGCAGTGAAGATACAGTACATAGTATCTACGAAATCGAAGGGGCTCGCGAAGTCGCTATCGAATTTCGTTCTTTCTCTAAAACTGCCGGCTTTACTGGTACGCGCTGTGCCTATACTGTAGTACCTAAAAATTTACTTATTAACACCACAACTGGCGAAAAACAAGCCTTAAATCCACTTTGGAATCGTCGTCAATGCACGAAATTCAATGGTGTACCTTACATCATTCAACGCGCTGCTGAAGCTGTCTATTCCAAAGCAGGTTATCAGCAAACACGTGAAGCCATTGCCTACTATAAAGAAAATGCACGCATCATTCGTGAAGGTCTTGAAGCCATTGGTTTGACAGTATTTGGGGGCGTCGATGCACCTTACATTTGGCTCAAAGTACCAACCGGCATGACGAGCTGGGAATTTTTCGACTTGCTCTTAGAAAAAGTACACATTGTTAGCACCCCAGGTGCTGGCTTTGGTCCTTGTGGGGAAGGGTATTTACGTCTTACTTCCTTTGGTAGTCGTGAAAATACCTTACGCGCCATTGAACGTATTAAAACTTTAAAAATATAAGTATTAAAGAGAGGATTTCATGTTTACTGTTGTAAAAAAATTAGAAATTAGTGCGTCGCACCAATTAAAATTAACCTACAAAAGCAAATGTCAAAACTTACACGGCCATAACTGGATTGTTCATATCTATGCTCGCAGTGCTGAGCTAGATGAAAATGGTATGGTTATTGACTTTGGTCACATTAAAGAAGCCATTCACGGTCGCCTCGATCATAAACATGTAAATGATATTATGGGCGATATTAATCCTACTGCTGAAAATATGGCCAAGTGGATTGCCGACGAATTAGGCGAAAAATGTTTCAAAGTAGTCGTTCAAGAATCAGAAGGGAACGTGGCTATTTATGAACGTGATTGAGCTTTTTAGCTCTATCGAGGGGGAAGGAACCCGCCAAGGATTCCCTTGCTCCTTTTTACGGCTTTACGACTGCAATTTGCGCTGTGTCTATTGCGATACCCTCTACAGCTATGGTGAGGATGCCGTTTTTGAAACGCATACCGTAGCAGAAATGGCCGATGCCTTAGAAGCCTTAGGCAATCGCTATATCACCATTACTGGTGGCGAACCGCTTTTACAAGCCAAAGACGTAGAAACACTCATTGATATACTAAGTGCCCGCCCTACCCCCTATGGGCCTTATGAATTTAACATTGAAACTAATGGGAGTATTTTGCCCCCTTTTCAACGTGACAATGTCTTCTACACCTTTGATTACAAATGTCCTGATTCAGCCGCTGAAGAGCATATGCAACCAAAACTTTGCGAAGCTTTAACAGACAAAGATGTACTCAAATTTGTAGTCAGCTCCTATAGTGATTTACAAAAGATGAAAGAAATCATTACGACAAAACAGCCGAAAGGACATATCTTTGTCTCCCCTGTATTTGGTAAAATTGACCCTAAGGAAATTGTAGACTATCTCCTCACCAATCACTTACAACAGGTACGTTTACAATTACAAATTCATAAATTTATATGGGATCCTGATGCCAAAGGCGTTTAAAATCACAGCTAACGCCTAACTCGCCCTAACTAAAACTATAGCTAACAAAAACCTAACTCGCAAAACCAAAAGGACCGAACTGAGCTGCACCTTATGTACCTCAGTCCGGTCCTTTGTTAATATAAAGACGTACTGTCTAATTATCTAATTATCTAATTGTCTAATTGTCTAATTGTTCAATTGCTTAATTGTCTAATTGTCGACTTATCTAGTTATTGACTTATCTAGTTATCAAATCTATAAATTATTTTACATCTAAATTATATAGACCAGATGGGATTTCACCAATATTAACTAAAATGCTCTTCTTCTGGCTGTAATGGTCTAGGATAACTTTATGGGTTTCACGGCCAATACCAGACTGTTTATAGCCACCAAATGGAGCGCCTGCTGGAATGCTATTGTAGCAGTTAACCCACATACGACCGGTTTCAATAGCGCGCGCTACACGAACTGCACGATTAATATCGCGAGTCCATACACCACCACCAAGGCCATAAATGCTATCGTTAGCCATTTTAATAACTTCGTCTTCGCTATGGAATTTAATAACTACGGCTACTGGTCCGAAAATTTCTTCACGAGCTACACGCATATCATTCGTAGCATCTACGATTAATGTTGGACGAACGAAGCACCCTTTACCAAATTCGCCGTCGGTTACGCGTACACCACCAGCGGCAATACGAGCCCCTTCTTGTTTAGCAATTTCTACATATTCAAGAATCTTTTCAGTCTGAGCTTCATAAATCTGAGCGCCTAATTCCGTGGTATCGTCCCAAGGCATCCCCACTTTAACTTTATCAAATAATTTAGCTAAATCAGCTACAAATTTATCATAAATCGTATCCTGTACGAAGATACGGGAACCAGCACAACATACTTGCCCTTGGTTGAATAAAATACCAAGCATAGCCCCATCTAAGGCCATATCCCATTTAGCATCTTCAAAGAAGATATTCGCTGACTTACCACCTAATTCAAGCGTTGCTGGAATCAAACGTTCCGACGCCGCTTTATATACATTAAGGCCTACTTCAGTAGAGCCAGTAAAGGCTAATTTGTTGAACCCAGGATGATCAAGAATGTATTGACCAGAACGAGAACCTTTACCAGTAATAATATTCACAACCCCTGGTGGTAAAATCTGTTGAAAAATATTAGCAAATTCTAACAAGCTAAGCGAGGTGTGATTGGATGGTTTAATAACAATGGTACAACCAGCCGCTAAGGCAGGCGCAATCTTCCAAGCCGCCATCAAGAATGGGAAGTTCCAAGGAATAACCTGACCTACTACGCCAATTGGTTCATTTAAAATGAGCGATAAGGTGTTTTCATCCAGCATAGTCGCAGACCCTTCTTCAGCACGAATAGCACCAGCGAAATAGCGGAAGTGGTCAATAGCAAAAGGTACATCAACAGCACGGGTTTCACGAATTGGCTTACCATTGTCATAGGATTCAACCATTGCAAAATGTTCAGCCTGCGCTTCTAAAGCATCCGCAATTTTAAGTAAATATTCAGAACGTTCCTGAGGGCTTGTTTTTTTCCAAGTTTCAAACGCTTTCGTTGCGGCCACTACCGCTGCATCCACATCTTCTTTGGTAGCTTCAGCGGCTTTAGCCAATAGCTGGCCATTCGCTGGGCTATGTACTTCATATGTGCCACCATCACTAGCTGGCACCCATTTATTATTAATAAATAAACCGTATTGTTCTTTTAAATTTAAAGACATATTCATTCCTCCTTGTAATTGAGCAAGTGCTACTATCAGCATCTTGCGATGGGCATTGTAATTATCCATTATCATACTTACGATATGCTAATCAATATGTCACACTAATTAGAAAGCCATACATATCATTTCTATAATATCTATTTTTTTCTATATACTAAGTATACTCCTTAAATAGATAATTTTCAATATAGAGTGTACAAGTATTTTGTATTCATTGTAAAAGTATTCACGGTAAATTATCATAATTATAGTAATTTTGATTGCTTATTAATAAACAAAAAGAACTGTAACCCTAAGACTTTATCCAGTCTCTTAGGTACAGTTCTTTGTAATCACAAGTTCTTTATTTATTCTGTTCTACTTCTTCCGCTTCCAAAATTGGTAACCACGCACCATACCCTTCCACTACCATATCGTCCGCTTTAATGAAGCGCAAGGATTTACTATTGATGCAATACCGTAAGCCACCTAATTCGGCTTTACCATCGGTAAAAACATGACCTAAATGGGAATCACCATGAGCACTGCGCACTTCCACACGAGGACGGCCTATAATAGAATCATCCTCTTTATAATCCACTGCATTGGCTACAATGGGGCGTGAAAACGCAGGCCAACCACAACCGGAGTTATATTTATGAGCTGACATAAATAGCGGTTCCCCACTCACAATATCTACATAAATGCCCCGTTCAAAATGGTCATCATATTCACCAGTAAATGGTGCTTCTGTATCACTTTCTTGCGTAATAGCATACGCTTCTTCACCAATTCGAGCCTTTAACGCCGCCGCATCTTCTTTTACATACGCAGGCAAGCCTACAAGTGGCTCCTCCGCTTTATGCAATGACACATGGCAGTAGCCATCTGGATTTTTATCTAAATAATCTTGATGATAGGTTTCGGCATCAAAGAATTGTTCCAACGGTTTCACTTCAATAGCAAATTTACCTTCTGGATCTACATACTTAAATAGACGCTCTACCTTAGCTTTATCCGCTTCATCCGTATAGTAAATGCCTGTGCGGTATTGTACCCCCACATCGCCACCTTGCTTATTAACGGAATAAGGATCTACAATTCGCAATAAGTGAAGCAAGATTTCTTCTAACGAAATAATATGACGATCGTAATCTAATTTAACGGTTTCTGCATGGCCCGTATTTTCTTTGCATACTTGCTCATAAGTAGGTGCTTCCGTCTTACCATTAGCATAGCCTACTTCCGTCGCTACAATGCCTTTTACCCGCTTAAAATAGCCTTCTACGCCCCAAAAACAGCCACCAGCTACATAAATAGTTCGTTTATCACCATATACAGTTTGTACATTCATAATAAACCCTCACTTTCCTATAAATCTCTCTCATCTCAATATAATGCACTACTATGCGAATATACCATAAACATCTTTTACATAGATAGATATGAATATAGTATATCATACTATAAGCCTAGGATAAAAGCCAGAATCACATGTAATATAAATCAGAATCACACGCAATACAAATCAGAATCATACATAATATAAAAACGTTTGCTAATCCTAATATTCAACTTAATCTAAAATGCATCCGCCGATTTTACCCGACGATGATACACCTGATACGCTACAAACATCAACAACGCACCGGTTACTAGAAATACATATTGAATCCCCAACAAAGTGGTAACACCACTAGCAAATAAAGGACCTACCATCGAACCAAATTGATTAGCCGTCGTCGTCATACCAAAAACACGGCCTCGAAAAGCAGGTTCTGTATAATGCGCTACAGCCGCACTCAACAAGGGATTTACACCAACAATAAAACAGCCTACTAAAATTTGTAAACTGCCAAACCAGGTAATCCCCAGTGGCATACTTTGCAAGAACAAGAATAAACCAGTACCACAAAGAGCATAACAAACTGCTTTAAAATAACCCTTTCGTTGCCCAAAAGCAGCCCATAAGTTAGTGGTCACAGCGCCCGCTAAGCCACCAATACTTAAAATCATACCGGACAATAAAGCAGCCCCTTCCATAGTGCCCTGTAACTGTCCTACATAGAGAGCAAGAATTGGTTGCAACATCAAAATAGCGGACTGCATAATAAAGAATAACCATAATAGGTCAGTTAATACTTTACGTTGTTTCACGAACTGCCAATCCTCACGGAATGAACTAGTCGTCACGGTGGCTGCCTCAGTTACTTTTGGTTCTTTTACAAAAAAGAATACTACAGCGCTGGCTATAAATAAAACGATACCAGCAATAAAGAAAACAGGCCGCATGCCCACCGCCGCTTCAATAAGCCCCCCTAAGGAAGGGCCAATAACGTTCCCCACTATAAGGCCAGTCTGAAAAATCCCCAGCGCCGTCCCCGTTTTTTCTTTGGCCACGCTTAGAGATACCATGGTCATAGCAGCTGGCATAAACCCATTGGCAAAGCCCATGAGCGCCCGCGTGGCTAACAACTGCCATGCATCCTGTACAAAGCCAGTTAATATATAAGCAATACCGATAAAAATACCAGCACGAATAGCCATAATTTTCTTACCTTTCGTATCCGCCATACGTCCCCAAATAGGAGCCATAATACCGGCCACGAAAAAGGTAATAGAAAATACTACCCCTGACCACAAGGCCACCCGATCATGCCCCACCCCTAATTCCAGTAAATACACTGGTAAAAAAGGAACAAGCATCGTGTAGCATATGGATAAGCCTGTCATACAAACGGTTAAAATCCAAACATTACGCATACCGCCATTCACTTCTGTCATAGGATTCCTTCTTTCTTATATTCCTAATAAAGCACGCAAAAGCCCCTTGAACTACATCCAAGGAGCTTACGGAGCTACAATACACTTTATATTTTTTGTTCACGCCCGGTAAGTTGGGCAATCATCTTATACAACAAGCGATACATCGTTTCAAACTCGTCTTGTGTTAAATCTACCACCTTCGCCATAGCTTGTGGCACATGGGCTACACGTTGTTGTAAAGCACGGCCTTCCTCGGTAATGGAAATAATAACCGTCCGTTCATCCTCTTTAGAACGGGTTCGTGTTAAAAAGCCCTTGGCTTCCATTTTACGTAGTAACGGTGTCAACGTGCCTGAATCTAAGTATAAATACTCTCCTAAGGATTTCACATTCAAATGACTATGTTCCCAAAGCACCATCATGACAATATACTGTGTATAGGTTAAATTCAATGGTTCTAACAAGGGTTGATAGGCTCGGACAATCTCTTTGGCACAGGCATATAAAGGAAAGCACAATTGATTTTTTAGGGCCAATTCATCTATATTTTTTTCTATCAAGGTTATCTCCTCATCTCAATTAATTAGCTTACAATATAATTCTATACAACTATACTAGCACTGTCAAGCGAATGACCTTGAAATGTTAATTAGGTAAAGAAAAACGCCCTTTAAGTATTCCTCAAAGGTGCGTTTACTCATAGTATTCCTATACTATACAGATGCATGGGCGACCGTATCTGTCTTAGTAGATGTATCTTTCTTCGTTTCAGACGACGTTTCATCGGTCAGCACTTCATCGGCTACCTCCTCATCATCGGCTGGCACATCAAATTTCTTATCCAGTACATCTTGTAAGGTCAACTTTTCCATATACTCTTTAAATTGAGCTTGCATATGTTCCCACAAAGGCAACGTCATACAGGTCTTGCTACGTGGACATTGATTGACTTCATCCTCTAAACAAGCGACTAAGGCGATGGAATCTTCAGCAGCGCGCAAAATATCATACACCGTATACTCTTTAGGCTCTTTTGCTAAACGATAGCCACCATATTTACCGCGAACACTCTTTACATAGCCAGCTGCACTCAAACGTGCCACAATACCTTCTAAATATTTATCGGAAATACGCTGACGTTCAGCAATCTCACGGATTGAAACATTTTTCTTTTTACCATTTTCTGCTAGGTCAACTAATACGCGTAAAGCATAACGACCCTTAGTTGATATTTTCATCTCTCATATACCTCTTTCACAGTAGGAATTACTAAATTCATTATAACATAGTATTTTCCCCTATCATAGAGGGGAATTAAAAATCCGCTCCACATTTCCTACCGAGCATGATACAATAATGTTGAATTTATTTCTATACCATCTATTAGGAGGTTATTATGTTAGAAAAACTGTTTGCGCTTAAAGAACGCAACACTACGGTGAAAGGTGAAATTATCGCCGGTTTAACCACCTTTATCACCATGGCGTATATCCTATTTCTAGCGCCCAATCTACTAAGCATCGCCGGCATGGATAAAGATGCAGTACTTATCGCCACCGCATTAGGGGGCGGTCTCGTAACCATCGCGATGGGCGTACTCGTTAACTATCCAATCTGCTTAGCTCCTGGCGTAGGGCTTCTCGCCTTTTACACCTTTACTGTTGTACTAGGCATGGGCATCGCTTGGCAAACCGCTTTAGGGGCCGTCTTCATTTCAGGCCTAGTCTTCCTTTTTCTAACCCTCACGACCGTACGGCAACATATTGTGGAAGGGATTCCAGCGGCTATGAAAATTGCCATTACCGTAGGTATCGGCCTTTTCATTACCATTATTGGCTTGAAACTATCTGGCCTTATGACCGTAACCTTGTCGCTATCCCCTGATAGTTTAGCCCAAGTCGTAGCTACCCAAGGTCATTCCACGCCAGGTTCTTCTGAAACGATTCTTACTTTGGGTAATCTTATGGATCCGCAAGTAGCCTTAGCCCTCTTTGGTCTAATTTTTACGGCTCTATTAATGGCTCGCAATGTACAAGGCTCTTTCATTATCGGCGCTGTAGTGACTAGTATCTTAGCTTACGCTACCGGTAATGCTCAGCTCCCTGAAAACTTCTCCATTATGGCCATTCCTGATTTCAGCAAAGCAGCGTTCTTTGAACTCGATATTGCCAGTGCTATGCACCTTGGTCTTGTAACGATTATCTTCTCCTTCACCTTCGTAGAATTGTTTGACTCTATGGGCACCCTCATTGGCACCGCCACTAAAGCGGGTATTGCCAATCCAAAAGAAGGTAAATTCCCTGGTCTTGGCAAAGCTATGACCGTTGATGCTGTAGGCGTTAGCTTTGGTGCTTTACTGGGGGCTAGCACCATTACAGCCTTCGTAGAAAGTGCGGCTGGTGTTGGTGCCGGTGGTCGTACTGGCTTAACAGCGGTTACCTGTGGCGTACTATTCCTTTTAGCCTTGCTCTTTGCACCACTTATTACCCTCGTACCAAACTGTGCGACGGCTCCTATTTTAATCTTAGTAGGCGCCCTTATGATGGAACCAATTCGTGACATCGATTTCTCCGATTGGACCGAAGCCTTCCCATCTTTCATGGTTATCGCCTTAATGCCTTTCACTTACAGCATTGCTAATGGTGTGGCTGCAGGCCTTATCATGTATCCACTTCTTAAAATTATCGCTGGTCGCACTAAAGAAGTACATTGGATTATGTACCCACTAGCTATCATCGTATTGATTCGCTACATTTGGTACTAAGGCAAAAGATACGTTAGGACAAAATATAACAAAAAAGGTTGTAACAACTATGCACGTACATAGAAGTTACAACCTTTTTTATTCAGCTTTATCTTATTCATCAAAGGCTGCCTGTCGCAGTATCGCCGACGGCCCTCTAGTGATAGGGTTTCTTCACCGGATACTCAGCTCCACCCATCTAGCAACTTTACTATAGCAAAACCTATACCAAATGTAAAGCTATAAAATTAACCTAAAAATCTCTCTATAAACTCTATACATTCTATATATTTTTATGCTCATTGTTTGGTACTTCTACAATGTCCTTAAAACCAACAATCAAAGTCAACACAAAGCTTAATCCGAAAGCAAGCCCCAAGGCTGTTACATACCATAGAAAGGAAGGCCCCATAAAGACTGGCAAAGTCGTAACAGCGGGAATGGCAAAAGAAGCCGCACTTACTTTGAAAAATCCCGCCACAGCACCCCCAAGACCACCAGCTATACAAGCACAAACCATAGGCCGTTTCAAACGAAGTGTGACACCAAATACAGCGGGTTCCGTAACCCCTAATAATGCAATAATCCCCGCAGAAAAAGCCTCTGACTTAAATAATGTATTACGTGTCCTCACCGCTACAGCTAATGCAGCGCCCGCTTGGGCAAACATAGCAGAACCAAACAAAGGCATTAAAGTATCAAAGCCGTATACCGCTACATTATTAATGGCAATAGGGAAAAAGCCCCACTGCAAACCAAGCATCCCTAAAAACGGCTGTACCGTCCCTACGACTAGCCCAGCTAATAAAGGACTTAAACTATAAATTAATTCATAACCAGTACCCAATAAAGCCCCTAACCAAGTGCCAATAGGTCCTAACACAACAAGTGTAAATGGTGTCATCACAACAATACATAAAGGTGGTGTAAATAGCCCCCTCACCGCTTCAGGAAAGATTGTTTCACCCAAGCGCTGTACATATTTCATGCAATATACGGCTAGTAAAATAGGAATCACTGACGAAGGGTACATCACTTGTCCGACGGGCCAACCGAATAAATCGGGACCTACCCAATTTGATTGCCCGGTCATACCTTTCACTAGTGCTTCTGCTGATTCCATGCCACCTGCCGCCGGTGCTTTCATAAGCTGCGTAACATCAGGATATGCTAATACACACGCAAGTAACATAGCTGTAAAGGGATCTACTTGAAAACGCTTAGCCGCTGTATATGCTAAAAATACGGGTATAAAATAGAAAAAAGCATCACTCATAGCATTTAAAATCGCATACGTACTCGTTTCAGGCAATACAAACTGATTCACCGTGAGCAGAATAAATAAGCCCTTTAAAATACCAGTAGATACTAATAACGCTATGATAGGCAAAAATAAAGACGACAATAAATCAATCATCCCATTAGCCACTGATTTAATACGATGGTAAACAGAATATTTGGATAACATAAAAGCTCCTTGAATATATGAAAATTATCTAATTACATTGTTAGTGTTACGTACGACCGCTATATAAGTATAACAAAAGGGATACCCTCAGACAATGAGGGTATCCCCTTCTTATTCTACTTCTTGTTCAATAATATCTCGTATCACTGGCTCTAACCGCGATACAATTCCCGTAACCAAAGCATTCCCCATCATAAAATATCTCTTTCGATTTGGCATTGTATTCGTCCAATTAGGAGGAAACATTTGAATTAATTCGCATTCTACAGGGGTCAAAATACGATAAGCTTGTAAACTTTCATCATATACTATATGAGAGGATCTATTTAAAGTACCTTCGCTAGTAAGCATTGTTCGAGCTGGTTCATCCATTTTTTCAGGAAAAGCCATACCACCTTCACTATAAATATACTTATGCCCATTGCTAGATGTACGTTCAATCTTTTTCGGACCTTTTAAATATTGCCATTTTTCTAATTTATCTTCAGAGACCTTATATGCTAACAAATCTTCATTATACACTTGAGCCTTTTTTAAAATATTAGACAATGGATATACAACTTCCATTCTAGCTATCGGCTTTCCATGTATAACATGTCCATTAACCATTATGCCTGTCTCTAAAAATTTACCATCCTTGTACCCATTAGAAGTTTCTAAAATAGACTCGTATAAATTCAAATCAATGTCTTTAGAAACCTCTATATCCACAACAGGGAATACTTGATTAAAAATATTATTTTCCTTTAAATCTAAAACGTTATCCAAAAACTCCTGCGAATACTGTAGATCACGCTTGTGCGCCCAAATGAATACACGGCGCCGTTTCTGAGGCATTCCATATTCGCCTGCATTTAATACGCGCCATTGCACTATATAGCCGAGTTCATCAAACGTTTTTAGCATAATTGCAAAATCTCGACCACGACGACTGGCTGGTGATTTTAAAAGACGATCTACATTCTCTAATAAAACAAATGGGGGCTGTTTTGCCACTAATACATCTTTAATGTCCCAAAATAAAACCCCTTTTTTCCCTTCAATCCCTTGCTCGTTAGATAAAGAGCGTGCTACCGAATAATCTTGGCACGGGAATCCACCTACTACTAACGAATGATCTGGAATTATTCTTTTATCCACTTCATGAATATCAAGATTAGAATGATTCGCTTCACCAAACCGTGTTACATAACAATTAAAAGCATGTTGTTCCTTAGTAGATGGTTCAAACTGATTAGCCCATACAAATTCCCAAGGACCATTTTCAACAGCTCGCTCTTGCCTATCAACTTCTTTAATGTGATTCAGCCCTACGCGAAACCCTCCAACACCAGCAAACAACTCTGCTACAGTTAGCCTCATTAACTATAATCTCCTTTATAATAAACAAATTATTTCATTAAATAATTTATTATATATCTTCAATAATCTTTGCAATATAATTATTATTCAACCAGAAACATTGGCAAGTCATCTTATCTCCATTTGGCAAGTCATCCATATCCCTATCATTTCCCATACCATAACGTTTACCGTTAATTACATAAGCACTCTTTTGTGCATGTGGTCGTAAATGAAATATTGTATGTTCTGATTTACTAGGTAAATCGTTTTTAATAATTTCTTTACCTGATTTATCTTTAGTTATAGTAAAATTAACTCCAGTTAAAAACTTTTTCTTATATGATTCCCATTCAACTCTACCAATTTCTTCTAATTCCATAATTGGCATATTCCAAAATTTAGCACCTTTTAGAATATATTCACCAGTGTTTGTCTCTTTAAAGACAACAAACAAGAACTTGGTTTCTTGGAAAAAATTATATTCGGCAGACTCCTCAAAGTCTTGCCTAACAAACTCTTTAATCTTTATTTTTGGAAACGACATACTTTCTTTTGGCTTACCATTCTTCTGAACTCTAATCGTTTTAATCTTAATATCTGCTTTTGCAAATTCTTCCGCTTGATCAGTCTGAACCCCAAGCATTCGATTAACTAATAATGTATTAATATGTTTTGGCCGATTACCTTGCGTATTTGTAAAACCGAACATGGAATATAATGCTTCTTCAGTGTTACCTACATACTTTTCAATCCGTTCAATAACTTGAGTTTCTAAATCTGCCTTCTGTAAATCAGCCGGTGTAAAAATAGCATCAAAACTCATTTTACGTTTTTTAACATACTGATTTAATACATATGTCATATACGACTGTTTCAAAGAAAATGCACGCCGTTTTGCTGGAATACTATCATTATAATACTGTGGTTGCAAACTACGTTCAGCCGTTGCCCCTTTTGTACAAGCTCCCAAATACTGTGTGTCGCCCTCAGACAGTTCATGCGCTTTGCCAGCTATAATCTTCTCTGTAATTCGTTTATAATCATTACGAATAATCTCTAAATCATTCTTACAAATTTCACTATATAGATTATATAAATTAACATACTGAATTCGTTGTTTAGTCCGCGCTTCGCCACGAATCCTTTCATACCAAACCATTAAAATATGACTAATCTTTTGTTTTAAGTGAGAAGTTTCAAAATCATTCGATATAGGTTCATTATTCGGAATCATAGTAATAACCAAACGTTCGCCCGCTTTATATTGGTTATTTTTATTTATCTCATAAGGTGTAACCTTTAATTCTACGCCGGCTTCAACAAAATCAGCGTCTGAAATACTATTGGGTGAATAAAAATAATAGTGCTCTTCTAATAAATTACCAAGACCACCTTTACTACGCGGATTATTATAATATTTTACTTTTTCCTCCAATTCTTCACCACTAAAGATTTTTTGGAGTACATTCTGAAAAGTAATTCCTTCTAATTCTTCTGAATATCTCAAAATGTCTGCTGGATTTGTTTTATCATAAGGTAACTTAGTCACTGTTATCACCATACTTCTCGCAAAAATTGAACGTATGGCTTATTATAACATAAAGTCACCAGTTTTAATTATTCCTTTACTACAAGGTTTTCATTTAATAAGGAAATATTATCACCCCTCATATATCGAGTATATAATAACGCCAATTCTTCCTCATCATTAACGCCTAACTCAATACTGAATAATGCTTTGCAAAAGGCCTCATAATCAGAATCCATTATAGTTAATATTTCAGATTTATATTTCATAACATGTCCCTCCTTATCTAAAAGTCTACAATATCTATAATAAAAGATCAAGCCTTATATTTTTTATAATCTTTCGAATCTTTTTCCTATCTTAGGCTATATTATGGCTGGTACCCCTATTAGTGCTATTGAAGATGTACTAGGCTATGAAGAAATATCACTCGAATTAGCCTCCACTGGTTCCTTCTTTTGCTTAAAAGTAAAGGAATCTAGTATGGAGCCTCGTCTTTTCGAAGATGATATTATTATCGTTAAACAGCAACCTGATGTTGAAAGCGGTGAAATTGCTGTTGTACTTGTAAATGGCGATGAAGCAACCATCAAACAAATAAAAAAAGCCGATAATGGCATTACCCTTATCGGTTACAATGTAGCGGTTTATCCCCCTACCTTTTACAGTAACGAAGATATTATTAATTTACCTGTTACTATTATTGGTAAAGTTATAGAGTTAAGACGATACTTTTAATAGAGCAAATTAATCTTCTATGGCTTATCTAAAAGTTACAACATACCGAAATATTCGAAGTTTATTATTAACTATCTTCGTTCCAATAATTATTATATCTTAAGGAGATGCTAATCATTGAAATTTAAAAGTATATTACAGAAATACATAAAATATATTTCTATACTTGAAAATCGTAATACTAAAAATTTTACCCGTTTTATTAATTGGCTTAAACAATATATTCATCTAAAAACATCCGAACATAGTTTTAAGCCATATTATTTGCCCAAATATCAGGAAGGACAAATAATATTTGTAGACTTTGGTTGCGGTATTGAGCACGAGTTCAGTTATCCGCATTATGCAATAATATTAAACTGTCATGATAAAAAAAATAATTCATTACTTACTATAGTTCCACTTACATCAAAAAAAGAATGCCATAAAAAACTGAAGCCTTTTGAACATGAATTGATATGGCCTATTCCAAATTTACTAGGGCAAAAAGCCCTTAATAATTTTGATTTATTTAAACCTGAATATACAGAGCTCCGTGAAGATATTTTACGCCTTGCCCAACAAAAATTATCTAATACTGATTTTAATAGAAAATATAAAGAATTGGTGCAACAAGGCGTACAAGCTATTTCCGATAACAATAAAGATATTATGGAGCTTCGCAATAAAATGAAAGAAGGTAGTATTGTAGAATGTGAACAAATACGAACAATTAGTAAAGCTCGTATTATTAGCCCTAAAAAAGCTTCAGACCCTTTATATAATATATGTGTATCCGAACAAGACTTAGCTGCTATTCGCATTAAACTAATGCGCTCCTTTATCTTTAAAAATATTGACAATAATTTACCAAAGAGTGTACAATAATTATACAGATTGGGCTTAGTCCCAAAAAATATTTTCATCTTTACCTTTATGGTAAAAAAACAACGCTCTCTAATGATTTAGAGGGCGTTTTAATTTTTATAATATAGAAACTATATATGAAAGAGCCAATAAATATAACACTTTAAAAAAACTCTTAATAACCAACAATTTAAACAAATATCAAAATTATCAGAAACATCCAAATAAAACATTAAGAAAAGATTCTCTACACACTATAGGAGCTCTTTTCTCATAGGGGCAGCCATAGGGGCAAAATAGGGGCAAAATAGGGGCAAATGGTTGCAACATCAGTTAACTTCCCCTATCTATTTTCCTATATGTTATTATCTTTATTCCCCCTTGCCTCATAAAATCTCTAAAATAAACACCTAAAATAAACACCTAAAATTAAATCTAAAAAAATGAAGCGACTTTTCAAAAATCTGAAAAGTCGCTTATTTACTATGGCGGAGAGGGTGGGTTTTGTAGTTTAAAGCCTATAAATAAAAGGTTTTAATAAGACTTCTTCATTTTGTTAACAAAATGTTAACATGATTTAGACAAGATTTCCAACTTATTTGATAACCATTATTACTTCCGATAACAAAGTATTATCGGAACTAATCCTTTACCTTGCGAAAGTCAAGAATGTAGTAATAATGCGGGTTAATCGTGGGTAGTGTATTATTGATGTTACAAATGAAGTCTTTATACATGATTTTCTGTATATTGTGCAGTTTTTATACATTATTTTTAAATAAGTATACACAATTATTTTCATTTAAGAGAATTTACTTGATACATAACATCTCCACTTTTAAACTGGTGGTTTATGATGTAGAATCAGACATTTAATATCATGAATCGCACGAATCAGAAAATAGCCCTTTTTAGGGTGAAAAATAACGTCGTATTTTCGCCTGTACGGTCACTAAAATATGCGGTAGGTATAATTACCCTAGAGAAAAAATAAAAACGCTTACAGGTCAAATTCTCACTATTCTCAATTAGAGCGATACCCTCAAAACATGCAGTATTAAGCCATTCTCAATCATTCTCAAAATGCGTTATTTTTAGGGGTAGCCCCCCCATTTTTAACTGTTTGTAGAATCAAGAGAAATAGACGTTATTCAATGATAGTATTAAGTCTTATATCGTTGTTGTATTATTGTATCTTAATTATATACTAACTATTGTATTATTACTATAGGTTAGAATCAAGGGTGATATTGTTTAATACTACACCAGTTACAGAATCTTGAAGCGGTACATAAAATAGTGGCACACGGTCTTATAATCTTGAATCAGTGGTGACCGATAGGGGGGAGTGTAGGGCTTCGTATTTAGACCCCCGAGGGGTGGGGCTTATATATGGAGAATCTATAATCACGCATAAAAGATACTCCTAAAAATATATAGTTATTACTTGATTATTACCTTATTTCTATCTTTTTTAAATCAGTAAGGATTATACAACGATTGATATATAACCAGTATGTTATAAGGTAGTAAATAGGGTATGATTTATAGTATGTGAATTATAGTGCGATTTTAACACTTTAGTTAATTAAAGTCTTGCGAGTATATTATTAATTAATTACTCTATAATACTTTTTCTAAAACACTGAATCGCAAGAGAAAGTGTTTTTTATTTTGTTTAAAAACACGAATCGTAGAGAAGTGTTTCAATAAAAGAAAAACCGTCCCTCAAATCTTTGATTTGAAAGGACGGGACAACTTCGTTGTCGCTATTTAGTTATTTCTTTAATTATTCTATATCTCAATTTTTGAGGTTACATCATTTTTTCAATATTGATTTTACGGGCTTTTTGAAGGTGGGTATCCTCAATTTTTGAGGTTGCCTAAAACGGTATAATTTCTTCTTGATTCGTAGTTGATTTCTCTATAGCATGTTTTCCCCACAATAAAGATTTTAAATCATCTTCTATTTCGGGTAGCAACCATTTATCAAAATCAAGTAATTCTATCGGTTTTTGTTTGCCGTTTTTTGTTGAAAATTCATGTAGTTTAATTATATTATATCCTACAAGTTCATCTATATATTTTTTAAATGTATTCTCGCTAAAATCAGTGGCTTTTATCAAATTAGATAGATTTAATAATATCATACATGAATTATAGATTCTCTTTGATAAAATAACACCGAGAACAGTTTTTGCACCACTGCTTATATGAGGGTTTAATAGTATTTCAATCGGTATAGCTGTAAAATTGCCTCTCGTGGTTAAGTCAACATCTTTCATTGGCATTGTTTTGGCGGTAAGGTGGCAATTATCCCATGTAACATAATTACCGTTTTTATCTTTTCCTTGGAACGTTACTTTACATAACTTATCAGTGTTGATTGCACCGAATATATTTTTGCTTTGAATATCTTCTCTCGGTATAATTCCCATATAACCTCATTTCCTTATAACAAAAAGAGGGAGAGGGTAGGATTCTATTCTTGATTGTCAGTTTTATTATTTAAATACCAATTCTCTCTAATAGTATCCGACTTGTGAAAGCCCCCTTTATTTTTCCCTCGATTTATGTTATAATATAAGTACAGTAAAAATAATAAATCTTTGATTTTTAGCCGTTTAGTAATTGCAGTTACTAGGCGGTTTTTTCATTTCTGTAGTAGCCTTTGTCTAATTCACTTATAAATTTAGCGAACATGTCTACATTAACTAACACTAGCTTGTGACTCAATCTTGTTACAGCTTCCTTGTATTTTGGTATCTTAACCATTCTTTCTACATATCGTTGTACCGTACTTCTACTAATATTGAACAAGTCTGTTAATTCTCCCTTTTGTTTATAATTCCCTTTACTTAAATCTACCATAAGTTATAGCCCCCTGTTACCACATGCGAAAATAAAAACTCTCCTTGAATCTCAAAAACATTTATTACTAGACCTTCGTTCTTTTCATCATTTATAAGGTTGAAACAAAAGTCGTCCCTCTCTTGAATCGTATTAAATACCTCATTCGTTACATGGTCTTTATCTCTCCCGAAACTTACCATGTATTGTTTCATGATTAGCCCCCTTTTAACGTAAAACTACATTAGGCGTTGAATTAAATTCGTGTAAATATGCTATTGTTGGTGAATTGACATATAATACTGATAAATCATCATAAAAATCTCTAGCTTCTGATTCAGTATCAAAGACTTCTGAATCAGAACATATTTCATTGTCTTTTGTCCATTCCCACATTAAAAGCCATTTTGTTTTATTTGATTCTGTTTGCATAATAAACCCCTTTCTTACGCTTTATAGCGTATAAACAAAATACATGTTATTTCTGCTTGTTGTAGTTTTTATACATCTCTCCTTTCAATGTTACAAAATATTATAAAATTCTATGTTATGCATATTATACCATATTTGTGATAAAATGTCAATAGTATTATAATGTAATCTATGATTACACTTAAAAGTAGAATTGTTGTATACAATGTCATTATATATGTTATAATGAAGTAATAGGAGGTGTAATATATGATAATATGCAAATTGAAAGATATTTTAGAAGAAAGAGACATTAAAAAGTCAGTATTTGCAAAAGAAGCGGGTCTTACAAGACCGTTTACAGAAAATTTATTAACAAATAGCTTTAAAGATTTGAATGTAGATAGTTTGAATCGTGCAATATCTTATTTGAATCTTGATGGTTTAAATGATTTATTTATTTACATTCCTTTAGAGGTTGAAAATCTTAAACTTGTAAGGCGAAGAGGTAAAGAGTTCGATAATGCTTATTATTTAACGTTTGATATAACAGATTTAAACTCTAACACGAGTAGTCAATTCAAAATCGAATTTGATTTTAAAAAGGCCTGGTCTCAAACTATCCCTTTTTCAATAGTAGAAGTTTCTAGTATGGAAAATAATAGTAAATGGAGTGAAATTATAGAAGTATATGGAGAAGAATTAAAGCAATATATATTAGGGAAATTACAAAGTTATATAGAAATGAAATTAAAAACTAAAATATTCTTGATGTTAACAGAAGAACTAAAAAAAGAGTTAATAGAAGAAGTACGAAAACAACGGGCTACTTACAGTATTGACAAAAAAACAAAAGTTCAAGATAATGAATAACTGGTAAATAGCTATGGATAAACAAGACATAAAGCTATACTTTCCTAACATATTTGTTGCACGAATAAACGAAGGTAAAAAAGGGGTATCTTATCAATTTGGAAGAAAATTTAAAGACCCTTTAACAGGCAGGTATAAAACAGCAGTAGCAACTGTTTACGGTGTAACAAAAACAGACCAAGCGAAGGCTTTAGGAGAGATAGAAGAAAAGATAAAAGAAGCATTAGACCCCTTAAATTACTACAAAGGGGTAACTTTTGAAGCGGTTGCTAATGAATGGGCGAAAGATTCAGAAGCTACTGTTAAACCCTCCACTAACTTAAATCGTAAAGATGATATTAAAAGACTTATAAAGTATCTACCTAAAGGAATACTGTTACATCAAATAACCGCTGATATATTACACGAAGTAAATATCAAACTGATAGAAAAGCCTTATAAAAACAATACTATCAGACCAACATTACAACGAGTAAAAGCTATATATACTTATGCTAAAAGGAAGAAATATATTCGTGATATTGATGATATACTAGAGTATCAAATACAGAAAGCTAAATTATCCGCTTCAGATGTACAGGCAACTAAAGACCTATATCTTGAACATGAAGAACTAACAGAAGTCTTACAACAACTATTGTTACTACCTAAAGCAGAACCTAACAAACGGTATTCTATGATTTGTGAATTTATGGCTTTAAGTGGGCTTAGAATCGGTGAAGCATTAGCCTTAAAAGAATCAAATTATAATCATGTGACTTTGAATGGTGAAAGAATTTCACAAATATTTATAGAAGAAACACTCGATAGCAAGACAAGAAAAACAGATACACCAAAAACACAAAGTAGCATTAGAAGCGTTGACATTTCACCTCGATGTGTTGAGATTTTAGACCTATTAATTAAAGAGAATCACGCTTTAAAATCAATTCACGGTGAAAACTTCAACAAAAATAACTTTATTTTCACAAACTCCAAAGGAAACCTTATGGAGAATCAAGACATAAATAAGAAAATTAAAAAAACCCCCTTTTATAAGAAAAAGAAAGTTACTTGTCATACGTTTAGACATACTCATATAACACTACTTGCAGAAATGAAAGTACCTCTTATAGCCGTTTTAGAAAGAGTAGGTCACAAAGATTCAAGGGTTACTACAAAGATTTACATGCATGTAACTAATAAGATGAGAGGCGAAGCAAGAAAAGCGTTAGAAGATTATAGACCACTCGGAAATGTTAACAAAAATAACGCAAAAAATGTTAACATGGTTTAAGAATCCTAAAAAAAGCCTTTGAACCATTATGAATACTGGGTTCTCATTTACAAAACTTGATTTATTTTTCAAGATTAGAGGGTATTAAAACCCCTAAAAATGTTAACAAATTGTTAACAAAGTGGTGTTTATTATTGCACAAAACAGCCTTAAACGAGAATAACACACGAACATAAAAAGACCCCTATACTCTAGTCAATAACTAGCTTTATAGGGGTTTTGACTTTTATTGAATATTATCAAGTAAAAGCCGTATTAGATGGCGGAGAGAGTGGGATTCGAACCCACGGCCCCTTGCGGAGTCACTGGTTTTCAAGACCAGCTCCTTAAACCACTCGGACACCTCTCCATATTAATTTATTACCCTACTATATTACCTTGTTTTCACCAACAAATCAAGCCCCCATGCGCTAAAATACAAAAGAAAACTATTTAGTCGTAAATACGCCATATTTAGGTGCCTTCCTACTAATCGTTTTATGACATAATTTATATATACAAATAACAAGTAATAACTAAGTAACAAATAGCAAGTAACCAACAAGTAACAAGTAATAATTAAAATAACAAATAATAAAGAGCAAATAAGAAACAAGTAATAACTAACAACGCGAGGTGACCTAGGTGGATACAGACATAGATACAAAAAAGCGAGCCGTAATTAAGCAAATTGGCGCGCGCATTGCCTACTATCGAACCTTGCGAGGTTTAACACAAGACGAACTCGCTAAAAGAGCGTCCATCAGTCCCGGAGCACTGGGGCGTATTGAACGAGGCAAATACAACGACAATGTATCCATTGCGATGCTAGTTCATATTGCTACAGGATTGCAAATTGAAATAAGTATGCTGTTAAACCTCAACGAAAAAGATCAACAAATATGTTTAGAATCTATACAAGACTAAAAAAACGTAGCACTCCTTTACGAATGCTACGTTTTTCTTTTAATCAATTATCTCTACACCTTAACGGATACATCTTAACTGATACGTCTTAACGGATACATCTTAACTAGATACATCATCACTGATATAGGTAAAATATAAAATCAAATAACCATAACTTATTTTTTAATCTCTGCTAGCTGACGCATGATATCTTGTACCTGCGTGCGTAAGGCTTCATTTTCTTGCGCCTGTAATTCTACTTTTTCACGCAACTCTGAAATAGTAGAGCTTTGAGCATTTAACTGTTCTGATTGCTCAGCCACCACATTAGCAAGCGCAGCTTTTGAATAACCAGTGTAAGGGCTACTACTACCAAGCTTCAAACTTACCCCAGCATTGATCATATTTTCCCCGCCACCAAGGCTAGTGCCAATAGAGAACATCATATCCGTCGATGGACGGTAAAAAGCGCCTATCGCCACGGCATTAGCAGACCGATAATGACCATAACCAGCCGCAATGTCCCATTTAGCATCTGGGTCAAAATCCTGTGGATGTAACGCTGCTAAAGCAGCTGCGCCAGCACCAACACGTTCAATTCGGTTATCTAAGCGATTAACTTGATTGCCCAAATTAGCTACACTACTGTTCATATCTGTAATTTGGCTATTAATCGATTGAATGCTGTCTGTATTAGTTTTCACCTGACCATCTAAAGCTACTAAGTTTTGCCCAGCTGTATTACTCTGTTTTACATAATTGCCATCTTTTGAAACTCGTGTTTCATTATAGATAACGCCACCTGTTACAAGCCCTGTATTGCCAGATTCCACTTTGCCATCGGCCTTTACATTAACCTTGTATTTAATGCTACCATCGGTCAACTTAGTTTCACCAAGGACTACATGATCACCAGCTTCGAGCGTATTACGAGTATCCTTTGCTGAAATAACACCATCTGTAATAGAAATATTATCCCCAGGAGTATATGTAGTCCCAGAACCACCTTCAAAGCTACCACCAGTACTTGAAATAATATATTTCAAATGTCCATCATTAACATCATAATCTGGTTTAATACTAATATTAGCACCGCCTGTTAACTCTATACGAGCGGATTTTAACTGCGCTACGTTAACAGCATCCGTATCATTTTTACCAGCTGCTAAGTTAGTAATTTGACGTGTTTTAACATTTGCTACATCCGAACTATCCCCTACGGAAATGGCCGCTAAATTAGAGTTCCAAGTCGTATCTGCTCCAGTTTTAAAATTATTTTCATTCTTTCCTACGTTGTAGCCGCCTGTATTATTAACTCCTACAGAACCTACTGATTCACTACCTAATGCTACCCCACCATTTTGTGAAACGTCTGTATTGTAGCCAAGCATTACGGCGTTAGAAATATTTTCAGTGTGAGGTGTTTCTGCAGTGCGCTCAGTAACTGTATATGTGAAACCTTTCCCAAGATCTAACTTTCTTTCTACATCATTTTCAACAAATTTACTAGAACCAATAATAATGTTATGTTTGCCACCATCAAGACTATGATAATCTCCTAACACAACATTATCTTCACTATTTTTGATGGTATTACTAGAACCTATAATTGTACTATTATTAATTTTCTCCCCTGTATTTAAAAACCCACTTATTGTATTATCAGTACTATAAATGTCAGTGTCTCCAGTCAGAACATTACCATCGCCCAAAATTCGAGAACGCTGAGCAAAATCAGTCATATTGCCACTGCCTAAAACAGACATATTACCACCGCTTACTCTTGCATAATCTCTCATGAGCTTTATTGCCTGCTCATATGTTACAGGCATTGGAATAGCCAATGGATCACCTGTAAATTTATTAGAATACACATCTAATACAGTAAAAATACCCTCATTCATATCATTTTTTATTCCACCGTCCATATCCTCATTAGTAATTGCTTTATAACCTTCGGCATGACTAACTGAATTTCCAGAGCCATATATTAACGCCAAATTAACAGCTTTCGCATTATTAAAGGCGCCAATTATATGAGTCCCATTTCCATCTATGGGTTGACCTTCAGGACCACGAGGATTATCTGGATCATGTTTTGGCGTATCATCACTCAAATAAACATGATTATGAACGCCATATATAGATCCAAATCGCCCCGCATCTCTTTCAAATGTGGCCCCATTTCCAACTACCGTTTGATCAATCCCACCAGCTGTTGCCCGATGACCTATAGCTACACTTCTGCCATTATTATTTACTGTTCCATACCCAATTACAACATTATAACCGGCTGCATTCACTTCACCTTGCTCACGTTGTTCAGCACTTAAGGCCCCAATAATAACAGCTTCCGAAGTGCCTGAAATCTCTTGATTGTCACCTATAACTACACCAGAAACAACACCCATACCAGTATTATTATTCCCAATAATAGTCGCTGATGCGTCACGTTCTCCCCATGTAGCATGTCCTTGAATAGTATTTCCTTTACCTACAATAATATCAGAGACATTATTCGCTCTAACTTCTCCGTTAGTATCAGCAATATCCCTATCAATAATTGAATTATCATCCCCAAATATCAATTCCCTATCACTATTCGTTACCGTATTTCTATCCCCAACAATCTTAACCTCTTCACTGCCTTCATTAACTGTATTTTCTGTACCGACAACACGTGCAGATTTATCAGCTTCTACGGTATTTTTACTACCGTCTTGTGTACCATCTACTACAATATTATCAGCAGCCCAAACACTACCATAGCCCCCTAACAAAGTTCCCAATACAGCAGCTCCCAATGTAGCTTTCACAATCTTGCTTTGTCGTTTGTGTTTCCAATCCATATGTAACGCTCCTTCCAAAACATGTTGTTCCTACTAACCTACTAATGCACAAAACATCAACTTAATTCTTCACTGATGTTTCATTAATTAATTTTATCGTAACACAAACATCCCCCCCGACAAGACAAATAATAGCAATGTCTATTCTTTCCAGTCACTTTAAACTTCATCTTTTCTTCGTTTTTTATGATAGCTTTTTACGATATAATAAATAAAAGGAAGTACATGTCGCTATGTACCAAGCATTTTAGATTCATAATTTTCTCATTCAAAATTCAAATTATTAAAATTTGCGATATAATAAATTTGACTAAACCTTTTTATTTTTCTCCCCCATTTCACTAACAAAGGAGTTCCTATGAAACACACATTGCTCAAACGAATCATAACTGCTACTCTCATTGCTAGCACCTTCGCCATATATATGGCCCCACCGGCCCAAGCCGCTGACCCTGTCAGTGCCTATATAGCAAGCAAAGTATTGCCTGACATGCCCACGATTAATCCTATTAAAGCAGCGGGCAAACTGTTAGGCCTTGTCAGTGATTCCGATGATGCTATCAAAAAAGGTAAAAAGATAGATAAAAATTACAAGTTCAAAGCTACTAAAATTGTCAATGGCACACAAACCTTTAAAAAGAGCCTTGCTAATACTAAAGACAATGAAAATGTAATTCTCGCGCAAAAAACAGGTCACGCCAAATTAAAAGGGGCTACGCTTTCCAAAACAGGGAATGCCGATAATGAAGGCATTGCGCTTTGGCGGGGTCAAAATGCAGCTCTCTTAGTAGCACCTTATAGCAAAGCAACCGTAACTAATAGCACCTTGCGTACCAATGGCCAAGGAGCTGCCGCTTTAGTAGGCAGTGGTAAAGGCGTTGAAATACAAGCCACCGGTATCACCTTGCGGACTGATGGACGCGTTTCACCAGGCTTATCTTTAGCTTATGGTGCAACAGCCACCATAAAACAAAGTGCCATTACCACACATGGTGATCTTAGTCCTGCCTTATTGACAGGGAGCAAGACCAAAAGCGAGTTCACAGGTAACACAATCAGCCTTACCACTACAGGTGTAAACAGCCCGCTCGTTTCAGCTACAGGCCTTATGAAATTGACTGAAGTTTTAGGTGAAGCTACTAATAGCGCGCTCGGTTCTTTAGAAGGCTCTGCTAATGTAAATCTTACCAATGCCACCCTAAGCGGTGCAGGTGGTTTCAACTTATACTTCAGCGACCTTAATACCGCCGATAACGGTACTACCCAGCTAACGCTTCAAAATAGCAAACTGACTAACACGGGGCGAACACCATTTTTCACAGTATCTAACACAAAGGGCCAAATTAAGTTACAACAAGTAGATTTACAAGCCCCCCATAGCGATACCATATTAGACGCTAAAGCCGAGCAATGGGGACGCAATGGTAAAAACGGCGGTCAAGCTAAACTCTTAGGGACCAAGCAAACCCTTAACGGCCATATTAAAGCAGACAGCGCTAGCACTGTTGAGGTTAAATTAAATCAAGGTTCTACCTTAACAGGTGCCATCAATCCAAATCACACCGCTAAAAAGGCCAGTCTTACCCTCAGCCAAGATTCAATTTGGAATGTCACAGCCGATTCATATCTGACTGAACTAAACAATGAAGATAGTACGAATAGTAACATTCACACTAATGGCTATACCGTTCAAATTGTAAAATAGACATATATAAACAGGCTAAGCTCACCCTTTTCAACGTGCCTCATGTAGGCGTATACCGGCAAATATGCTACAATAGGTATAGCAACAATATATTGAAAAGGAACGATATACATGAAATTCATCACGACTTATTTAAGCCCAGTAAAATGGGCTTTTTTGAGCGCCTGTATACTGTCACTGGTTCACGTAGTCAGTGCGCTCATTGTCCCTACCCTAACAGCGGACATTATCAACCAAGGGGTTCTCTTAGGTGATTTAGACACGATTCACGAACTCAGCCTTTCTATGTTAGGGGCTGCTTTTATTACCGTAATAGCAGCTATTAGCGCGGTCTATATGAGTTCTCACATTGCCGCGCAAGTGAGCTTACGCTTACGCCAACAACTAGTACAAGCATTACAAGACTTTTCCCTAGCCGACTTTTCAAAATACGGCACCGGCACCTTACTCATGCGTGCCACCCGAGATGTCGAAAAGATTCAATCTGTCCTAGCGGAAGGAATTAATCTGATTCTCCCTATGCCACTGATGATTCTCGTCGGCCTAGGGCTCACATTTTACAAAAGTTTTGAAATGGGCCTCGTCATCCTTTCACTCATGATGATTATGGTGGTCTTAATGGCGATTTTACAGAAAAAGGCCTTGCCGATTGTAAAATCTGTACAACAGCAACTCGATTATATTATTGACCTAGTCCGCGATCATATGATTGGCATGGCCGTAATTCGCGCCTTCAACCGCAGTGACGATGAGCAAGCTCGTGAAACGTCTGCCTTTTCTCAAATTGCTCGGTCTGCCACCCGTTTATCACGCACCTACGCTATTGGTCTCCCTAGTATTTTAATTATTTTCAACATGAGCACGGTAGTTATTTTATGGCTTGGCGGTTACCAAATTAGTGCTGGTGAACTACAAATTGGTGACATTATGGCTATTATTGAATATGCCACCCTCATTTTACTTAACCTAGTTATGGCTGTATTTGTCTTACTCGATGTACCAGAAGCGATGATTTGCTACCAACGCATTCAAGAACTTTTGAACCATCCCATTACGGTTATTACCAACAATCCTATTACGGCTATTACTAACAATCCAATTACAGCTATTACCAACAATCCGATTGAGACTATTACCAACAACGCTAAATCAACTACAACGCATTTAACAGAAGATCCTATATCTGAAGTTGCGACTAACAAGGTACCAGTACTCGAGTTTCGAAATGTTACCTTTCGCTATGACAATGCAGAAGAACCGGCCTTGCAAAACATTTCCTTTACACTCCAGGCTGGTGAAACGCTCGCTATTATGGGTGATATTGGGTCCGGTAAAAGCACCATTGCCAAACTGATCTTAGGGTTATATCCCATTGAATCGGGCGATATTCTATTTCAAGGTCAATCTATCTTTAAACAGCCCTTAACTACTATTCGCCGTCAAATTGGCTATGTACCACAAAAAGCCTATTTATTCACTGGGTCCATTGCGTTAAACTTGCAATATGGCCTAGGTGGCCAATCCCTCTCCCAAGCAACCATGGAAGCTGCTTGTCAATTAGCAGGCGCTCATGAATTTATTAGTCGCTTTAACGACGGCTATGAGCATCAACTCGCCCAAGGTGGCACCAACTTATCAGGTGGTCAACGACAACGGTTAGCCATGGCTCGAGCCTTAATCCGAAAACCACAACTGCTCATCTTCGACGACAGTTTTTCAGCTCTCGACGGAATTACTGAGCAACAAGTGCGCAAAGCCGTAGCTAATGAAATAGCTACGCATCCAGAACGGGCCTTTATTTCTATTGAACAAAAAGTAAGCGCTGCTCGCAAAGCCCACAAAGTACTCATCATTAATCAAGGACAGGCTGTTGGCTTTGGCACGCATGATGAATTGATAGTCAACTGTCCTATTTATCAACAAATCGTAGCCTCTCAGGAGGTGTCCGCATGAAGTTATTTCAACGTTTTATATACGAATCTAAAGCCCAATGGGGCTGGCTACTTACCATTTTCTTGGCCTTGATTCTAGCCGCATCCTTTTGAAATCATTGCCCCTCGTTTATTGGGCCAAATTGTCGATGCCATAGTACAGGGTTTACGGAATCAACAAAACATCGCCCACGTCTTAGATAGCACTAGCGATACGGTGGTCATCCTCATCATTCTCTACACCTGTCACGCCATTTTTACCTATGCCAGCGAATATATTATTTCTGGCGTTTCTCAAAATATGGTGCTCGACTTACGCAAGCGTGTAAGTCAACATCTTTATCGCCTGCCTATGTCCTATTTTAATGCTCATAATCGAGGCGATTTCTTAAGCCGCATCACCAGTGATTTAGATGCGATTGGTGAAACGCTGCGCGAAGGGATTCCAGGGCTCATTTCTTCTTTTATTGGCATTGTGGGAGCCGTAGCCATGATGATTTGGATTAGCCCACTTTTAGCTAGCATTATCTTAGGCGTCATCGCCTTAGGCGTGATTGGTTTACTCATTACCTCTAAAAAAGCGCGTACTATTTATCTACGTAATCAAGAGGCCTTAGGGGCTGTCAACGGTGGCATTGAAGAACTTATTTCAGGTAAACAAATCGTTCAAGCCTTTAACTTGGAGGCGGTAACCTCCAATCACTTGAACAGCTTAAATACAAATCTTTTCAAGCATGAACGTAAAGCTGGTTTCATGGGCCAAATCATTATGCCATTAGTTAACTTCATTAATCAAATCGGTTATGTCCTGGTAGCTATCCAAGGTGGACTGCTAGTATTGCGTGGTCAAATTTCGCTAGGAGATATTCAAGCTTTTTTCCTATACGTCACCCAAGTGTCTGATCCAATTTCTAGGAGCTCCTATATTTTAACAAAACTGCAAGAAACACAAGCCGCTCTGGGCCGAATTTATGAAATTCTCGATCAAGCCCCAGAAGAAGATGCCGGTACCACTGAAATAAGTATATCCGATGAAATAAGTGCCTCCGAAAAAATAAATACATCCGATGATGTAAAGACATTCGAGGAAATAAGTGCATCCAATGAAATGAATGCGTCCGATGAAGTAAGTGTCTCCTATAAAATAAGTGGATCTGACACGTCGCTGACCTCTCCTCTAGGCGCTAATGCCAAAGGCACTATTGAATTTCATAACGTTGACTTCGGATATACGCCTAACAAGCTATTGATGAAGTCCGTAAATTTCACGATTCCTGGCGGTCATGTAGTAGCTATTGTAGGTCCTACGGGAGCGGGTAAAACGACTATTGTTAACTTGCTTATGCGCTTCTACGAAATTAATGGTGGAGCCATTACCATTGATGGCGTGGATATACGTGATGTCAGTCGTAAAACGCTCCACCAATTAGTCGGAATGGTTCTACAAGACACCTGGATTTTTACAGGTACCATCGCCGATAATATTGCCTATGGCAAACCAAATGCTACACGTGACGAAATCATGGCTGTTGCTAAACTAGCTATGGCTGATCATTTCATTCGTACCTTGCCACAAGGATATGATACCGTGTTAAAAAATGGCGCCGATGACTTATCACAAGGACAACGGCAATTATTAACTATTGCTCGTGCCTTTTTAGCAAATCCTCGTATTCTCATACTCGACGAAGCTACGGCTAACGTAGATACACGTACCGAAGTAGAAGTACAAAAAGCCATGCAACAATTGTTACATGGCCGTACGGGCATTGTTATCGCCCATCGTTTATCTACTATACGAGATGCTGATTTATTGCTCGTCGTTAACCAAGGCCAAATTGTAGAACAAGGTACACACCAAGAACTACTGGCTAAGGGTGGCTACTACACAACATTATATGAAAACTATGCGAAAGGTATGAGTGTGTAGCCTTAATAGGGGTAATCCTAATACATATAAATCTAATATATAATTCTCTATAAAAAATATCCTCTTGCCTATCAGATTGCAGAAAGCTACTACGACTGATAGCTTGAGGATATTTTTATATTTCTATTTGTATTTATTTCTATTTGTATTTTTAATTTTCAACTTGAATTAATCTATATTTCTATTTCACTCTATTAACTTTTCTTAGTTTCTTCTTTGTTGTTTCTTTGCCATCTTTAAGCTGTTTCCTTGCTATTTCTTTGCCGCTTCTTTGCTGTTTCTTCGACTTTTTTCTTTACCATTTTTCTCGAGCGCTTGCTTATCCCTAGCATAAAAAAAACTAAAAAGAAAAATATAATAGCAAGTTTAGCATATAAACACCTGCCTTATCGTGAAACAAAGACCCCTCACCTCATTAAATGATAAAAGTACGACTCATGTCTTGGCCCACTGTAAGTTAGCAACCTCTACTTCAGTTCAGGCTTCACGAAAGAGAAGCAAAATTGCTTATTAGTGCTATCAGGGGATATTTTAAAACTTCAATCCACGCTCCCTGGAAAGTGAAAGACAACTAAGAACGATATTGCAAAACTAATGACCAATACTTCAATCCACGCTCCCCGGAAAGAGGAGCGACTCTATCACATAATGGCATTATGTACAAAGCCGGTACTTCAATCCATGCTCCCCGAAAGAGGAGCGACTTCTACTGCTCTTGGTGTATTCTACACGCCAAATACTTCAATCCACGCTCCCCGAAAGAGGAGCGACATTTATCTGGAGATGATATAAAACAAGTTATCAACTTCAATCCACGCTCCCCGAAAAGGGAGCGACAACAATTATTTGAAAATGGTAAAAATCAAGCTGCGACTTCAATCCACGCTCCCCGAAAAGGGAGCGACATCAGCCGGCTCAACCATAATGGTTGAGGGGTTTAACTTCAATCCACGCTCCCCGAAAAGGGAGCGACAGCTACATATAGTAGACAACCTCTACTATACCCAGCAAACTAAGCTTTTTCATAAGCTCAGACTATTAACTCCATCAATATATATAAATATGATAGATTAATTTTACTACTTTCTGGTGCGAAACCTGCCTCAATTCACAACATGCTACATTTTCGCACAAGCACATTACAAACTAGGAATATTTATCTACAATATCTAGTAGGCTCAGGATATTTTCCTAAAATAAACACTAGTCAGCCCATTCATTATTACCCCTAAAACCAACTAAAGAAACCATTTACATCTTCTGAGTCTTTCTGTTTTTGATTGGATGAATTACTACTTTCAGCGCTATTTCCCGTATCAATAATGACATTTTTATCTTGCCAAGATTTTACCGCTTCATTAATATTTACATCCCGTAGCTCGTTAGCCTCAGTCGGCGTCATAATAATCTTTTTCATAGGGATAACAATAGGCTTTGAAGGTTCCACATCTTCAGAATACGAATACCCATCTTCAGGATCCCATTGATTAATCGTCGCACTTCCATCAGGATGGCGAATGACTTCTGTCTGCAGTTCAGCCAAAGCTGTTGATGAAACCAATGTTAACAACGCCAAGCTTACCAATATCTTATTCATGGGACATCCTCCAATCTACGCACCTATATATCAATCTTACCACATATAACACTACTTTTCATACTCATATGATTATTAATTATAATAGCATACTTAAATAGCCTCTATATGAACTTCGCCAAACATCTTCACAACTTATCTTCACAACTTAACAAGGCCATTTGTTACTCCGCCAAAGAGTTTGCCACTTTAGTTGTTCGTTTTTCACTAACAAAAATATCCTCAAAGTCAGCCCTTGAACTATGTTCACTAACTGCCCCGAGGATATCTCTTTTTACCATAACTTTCCTGAAGACCAAATCAATTGTAACGCTAATAAACCTACTCCTACTGAAAAGACCATCAAGATACTAGTTGCTTTCAATCGTTTAGCAAGCGCCGCCCCTAATTGAGCCCCTATGACAGCCCCAATACCACAAGCAATAGCGATATTCCACTGAATATGACCTAAGTAAAAATGTGTAGCTACCCCACTAATCGTGGATAAGAATAAAATAAACTGGCTTGTAGCCGTTGCTACATGAGTGGGAAATCCTAGCAAATATACAAGTGCCGCTACATGAATCAAGCCACCACCAATGCCAAATACACTAGAAATAAAACCGACCACTACACTAATCAAACAGCCAATCGTTTTGCTATAGGTTAATTCATGAAGTTGCAAGGATTCTTCTTTACGTTGTCCCTTGGTAAAATTCTTATACCCGATAAAAGTAGACATGCAAAGCAAAAATAACCCAAACCAGAATTTCAACATAGCTATATCAAAACTCTCAGAAGCTACTGCCCCCAAATACGACCCAGGAATAGTAGCTAATGTAAACCATATAGCCGCACTATATAAAATCTTCTTTTGTTTAATAAACGCCGTTGAAGCAGACATGGCATTAAACATTACAATAGTAAGCGAGGTGCCTACCACCATAGCGGGTGACCAATCGGTAAACGTGTACAAAAAAACAGGCACGAATACAAGGCCTCCACCAGCACCGATTAAAGTACCAAAAGCCCCGACGCCGATACCAAGCACAATAAATTGTAATAACATCCCCAACGACATACCTAAAATTACACCGCTTGCACCATCCATATAAGTCCGCTCCTACATTGCTATACATACTGTATTAATGATTATTGTTACACATACTACATTAATGATTGTAGTTAAACTTAGTTTAACTTAGTATATCGTAAAATAAACAGAAACGCCATGATTTCCTAGTCATAGTTAAATAATTAACTACCACTAAGCAACCATGGCATATCTGTTAAGTAAGTTTGTGTAAGTTTGTGTAAATACGTATATAGTTAACTGACTGGCTAAACCAATCAAAGAACTACCCTTATTAAGTTCTTTTCAATCTATCTATTATAGCCCTTACAAGACGGCTGAAACAGCCGTTACAATTGGCGCAATAACTGTCGTCATAATGCCCATGAAAATCATAGCTAACGATGCAATAGCCCCCGTTTTAGGACCATCTTCATACGCCTTAGCTGTCCCCGTACCATGAGCCGATATGCCATATAACATACCTTTTAACAAGCGATTATGAATATGCGCTCGTTTTATCATCATGGTAGTCATAATCATACCAATTAACCCCGTGGCAATAACCAAAATAGCCGTAATCGTAGGATCCCCGCCCATTGTATTAGACGCGGCTAAGGCTAATGGCGTTGTCACCGAACGCGGTGCCACACTGTGAACTAATTCAGGGCTTAGCCCCACTAATTCAGCTAATCCCATCGAGCCAAGAAACGCAATGGAACAGCCCATACCAATAACAACAAGCAGTGGAATAAAGTATTCTTTTACCACGCTCCGGAATTTATATAAAGGTACAGCAAACGCTACCGTTGCCGGTTGCAACATCATCGTAATGTACTGACTACCTTCTTGGTACACATCATAAGGAATATTCATGGTGACTAAAAATAAACCAATCACCACTGGTACGGCCAACAAAGGTGTAAGGAATAACTTCTTTCCCGACCGTTCATATAATTTTTTAAAAAGAAAGTACAATACTACAGTACCCACTAAGGATTCGATGATATGAATACTGATCATCTGAAACAGTGTGTAATTTACCATAATCTGTACCCCTTTCTACGTAGTTTCATAACACTCAAGGTAATAACAGTTACAGATACTAAAAGGGTAATAATACTTGTTACGATTACACCTAATAGCATAGCCCCTGTACTACCGAAAAGTTGTGTATATTGAATAATTCCAATAGCGGATGGAATAAAAAACAGCAATAATTCCCCAATTAATACGGCCGCCCCTTGTTCTACCCAGTTAAGTTTAATAATCCCTGAGCAAAGTAACAAGAACAATAAAATCATGCCCACCAAAGTTCCTGGCAATGGCAAATTTAACCATTCTTTAAGGTACCCGCCTAACACTCCAATTAAGGCGAGCAATAGAATCTGACCTACTACAATCGCCACACGTTTCATCTATCATTGCCTCCCCTACATCAATACGCTCGTTACCACTATCCGTGTTAAAAAACACCGCCTCATACTTGCCCTATATCAATATAAAATAGCAAGCTTACTAGGTCTGTTCATTCTTGAAATGAATGTGGAACGAATAGTTTACTCAAATAGGAATTTTTCGATATCCTCTTTGGCATGACTTATTGTATCTCATTTTTTATAAAAAAAATAATATTTTTTCCCTATACGGCAATATTCTTATTAGTTATAATAAAAGAAGAAATATATAGCAGGAGGAAATTATGGATATTACCCATTTAAAATATTTTGTAGAAGTAGCTCGTCAAAAAAGTTTTACCAAAGCAGCCCAAACCTTACATGTAAGCCAGCCCTCCCTCAGTAAGGCCGTACGCCTATTAGAAGGAGAATGGAATAAGCAACTCTTTCGCCGTCGTGGCCATCGTATTGAGTTAACTAATGAAGCCTGTGCCGTATTGCCACAAATCGAAGCCTTAGTACGCCAATTTGAAGTATTAGAGCATCAAATGCATCACACTAATGATATGGAATCTGGCGAATTAAGCCTTGGTATTCCCCCTATGATTGGTTCGTCCTTCTTATCGCCCATTATTCGCGACTTTATGGCTGCGTACCCACAAATTTCGCTAAAAGTTAGCGAACATGGCTCCCCCCAAATTGCCCAATTGGTACAAGATGGTCAGCTACAAGTAGGCTTTGTTACCTTACCCGTATCAGATTTTACAAATCCTGATACGCAAACCTACATTTTTAATCATCAACCCCTATATTATGTTATGCAACCAGATTCCCCATTTGCCAATTATGAATCTATTACCTTACAGGAAATTCGCAAAGAACCGCTAGTGTTCTTCCATCCGTCCTTTTCCCTGTACGACATCATTCTAGGTCGTTTCCAGGAAATCGGCGTAGTACCACAAATCGTGGCCCAAAGTAACAACTGGGATTTTATTACTGAGCTCGTGAAAAGTGGCCTTGGCACAGCTATTCTTCCCCAGACAATTTGTGAACGACTAGACCGTAAGCATCTCGTTTCCATTCCTATCGAACCCCGAATTAATTGGGTATTAGGCATGATTTGGAATGAACGTTCCATGATTGTACCAGCCATTCGTTTATGGGTGAACTATTTCCGTTCACATGTAATTGAACAAACAGCCAGTCACTTAGCACCTGTTTTACCTGATACAGAGGAACGTTAAATTAGGAATTAAATTAGGAGTTAAGTTAGACGTTAAATTAGGCGTTTTAGGAGTTTAGGAAGTAAGCAACTTCCTAAACTAGCTAACCAACTAGCTAACCAACTTTCTAAACTAGCTAACGCCTTAACTAATACATTAAGAAACTAACAATCAAATATAATTAGCACAACAAAAGCTCCGTTCAGCCTAAATCCTGAACGGAGCTTTAAGTATCTGTATATAACTTTTATCAAAAGGTTATAAGACAAAATAGTAAAACAGACGATTATAGGCCAAAACTGAACCACTTCACAACTAAGACTTACATATTCCGCCTTATAGGATTAATAGCCTTGTTTGGCTAAGGCTCGTTGCCGCTTTTTACAATTTGTTCGTACCGGTTTACAACGATTACTACAAACTTGACAGCGCCCCTTCTCATCCGTTAAAGATGTTCTCTTAACTACCTTGGCTGACTCAGCTATTTTAGGATTAGTGCCACCAAGGTGCACTACTTTTTTGGCTTTTTTTGAATCGCTGCTTCTACAATATCTAGTACTTGAAGAACCGCTGAACGGCCTAAATCTTGCATAGTTTCTTTCACATCACTAGCCTTTTCAGTAACTGTTTGTACCGTTGCTTTAGCTTGTTCCACTACATCGCTAGCTTTATCTTTTGCTTGCTCCTTCACTTCACTAGCCTTATCTTTCGCTTTGGCTGTTACTTCATGCCCTTTTTCTTTTGCTTGTGAACTAACTTCAGTGGCTTTTGCTACTAGCTCCTGCTTTTGCTGATCCACTTTGTTGGCTACTTCCGTAGCTTTATCTCTCGTAGCCTCTAGCGTTTCACAAGCCTTGCCTTTAGCTTTTTTTGTTTTTCCCTTAGCTTCTTTGGCTAATTCTTCACTAGTGGCTTCAAAGTCTTGATACCAAGACTCGCTGAGCAACTCTACATCTTGTTTAGCCCGCTTTGCTTTTTTTAAAGCTTTCTTCGTTTCCTTCTTAGTATCTTTCGCTAATTTTTTTGCTTCTTTTTTAGCTGTTTTTTGTGCTTTTTTAATGGATTTTTTCGCTTGTTTCGCTAGTTTTTTAAACTCTTTCCATTCCGTATGTTGCATAAGATCGTCTATGGTAAGTTGCCCTGCTTCCCCTTGAGGCAATCCCTTGCTTAACATATTGAAAATATCTTGTAAAAAGATTTCACCGGTAGGAAACTCATTAGCGTCCCTATCATCATAGACATCTTCTTTAGCCTTCGTTTTATGAGCCTTACTTTTTTTGTCTTCTTTAGCACTCTTAAAGGCTGTTACATCCGATGTTTCGTCAGTAGCTACCGCTTCATCATCAGCTTCCTCAGAATCAGCAACAGAGCTTGCTGTAGCCGCTTTAGCATTAAGAACCGCCTTCGTACCTACAGCAGTATTTTCTACTGCCAAATCGTTAGCTTCCGCTTGACCTTGAGTAAGAGGTGCCCAAGGTACTTCCGTATCAAGCACCGCTCTCGAAGCCGTTACGCCCGTAGTAGCCGATTTAGAGCTCGTTAAATTAGGATTTGTTTCATTCGCCTCAGAGTTGACAGAACTTACTACTACACCTTCAGAACGTGCTACTACCGCCCCCTCTTGCCGAGCAGCTATTGTGCCCTCTTGTCGAGCTGCTACAGTGCCCGCTTGCCGTTCTGCCACCGCACTGGTTTGACGAACCGCTAAAGGCCGTTCCGTTACATCCACATCTGCTAAATCCACTTGATCTATGGTAAGCTCTTCCTTAGTTAATTCATCCCCTTGACTCTGAAACTCTTCTTCTAAGGAATCATACACATGAAGTTGAGCTAATAAATCTTGGGTTTCACTAATTTCTTGCCACAAACTGTCCAATAAAGCCGTGTAAAATAAGCGGGATTTCACTTCTTCATAGGCTTGCTTTGTAATATGTAATTCTTCATACGTCAAATCATCGGCTGCATCCAACTCCTCAATCATCTGTTGAATGTGACGATCTTCAGCATACTTATTCTGCAACGAACGACGAACGGAATCAATAACGGACTTACCAATAATGCCATGACGATTATGCATATTCCCAGCTCCTATCTTTTACAAGAAAATCGTGCTAACTCGTGTTACTTCTGCTAAAAACGACTACCACTTACCATTTCTATTTTTTCAACATAGGTACCGTATTACTTGCTAACGGCATTACGTTAACAGTGTAATCTTCACGGCCTAAAATCTTAGCCGCATGTGCCAATGCTTCATCAATCGACGTTACTACATCAATGCCAACTCGATCACAAGTTGGTTTATTTTCAGGTTTTGTTACTAAAATATGGCGATATTTTTTGAAATCTTCCCCTAAATGTAAGGAAATAAAGCCTGGTACGGTAAAACCATTACGCAATTTAATTTCCCGTTCGCGCAAATCGCAAGTTTCAAACCAATCAATAAATTCACCAGGTTCATTAATATCATCCAATTCCATTAAGAGGATAACCACCCCGCCTGGTTTACAAGCACTGACCGCATTCACTTGGGTCTTAACGCCTTGATATAAGTTAATATCTTTGGGATAACCACCCGATGTAGCAATAACGCAATCTGCTAGGCCACTAATTTCAACACCATAAATCGTTTCAACAAGCTTAGTGCCTTCAAGCCAAGCATCTTCCCAATGACCACAAACAAATTTAGCCACTTTACCTTCCGTATTAGCTACGCTATTAATTAAGAAATCAGCTTCTACAGCACGGCCATGTTCCATCTGATCATCATGCATAATATTATGAGAAATATTACCACTTACAATATCTGGATTGGTGCCATCCCCTACATTATCTAGCAAGCATAAGCAATGATTCTTTTGAATCGTTTGATAAGAGGAAATCCCTGGCAAAATAGCCTTACGACCACCACCGAAACCAGCCATCAAATGATACACAATGCCACCTGTCAAAATCAAACGGTCTGCATCTAAAGCTAATTCATTGACTTCAATAGGTACGCCGTGAGAAGTTTCGCCTAGATGACGGAATTTACTATCTGGATTAATGCCACTACTATGTTCAATGCGTACGCGATTTACCACTTCATCGCCAAACTCAGCGCGCGATTCTGCTTCACTTTGTAAGCGATGGGCGCCATAGGCAATTAAAAGGAAAATCTTATCATCAGGCACACCTGCTTCATTTAAGTAATTTAACAAAGTTGGTAAAAACGCATGATAGCCAATCCAAGCACGGGTAATGTCAGACACTACAATACAAACGGATTCATTAGGTTGTACAATATCCTTCAAAGGCGCTGTCCCCGTTGGATTATTCAATGCTTCTACAAGCGCACTGCTCATGTCATCAAGAGCAGGATATTCAGCCCCTTCTACTACATTCAACACCTCTTGGGTGGGTAAATCAAATTCTACATAGCCGCGGCCATATTTCAGTTTAAAATGTTTCATTGTGATTCTCTTCCTCTCTCTTTTGTTGGGTTGCCCGTTGCCAAAGGGCCCCCTTCATAACAATACCTTCACCAAATTTCGCTTCCAGCCCATCCATCGCTCTTGCTAGATCTTCCTGAAACGTCTCCTCCTCAAATAGAGATGTCTGCCCCAATGCTCCAGCAAAATCACTGACAGTAAGACCTAATAAGCGAATTGGTTTATTTATATTGAGTTTATTATACAACATCATACCTACTCGGTACAGTGTTTCTTCATTATCTGTGGGCACTTCAATCCGTTTTTGACGACTCAGCGTTTCAAAATCGTTGAAACGAACCTTAATCGCAATAGTACGGCCCTTTAAATTTTGTTGCCGTAAACGCTTAGCTACTTTATGAGCAAAAAAATACCATTCTTGGTCGATTAATTGCGGATCTATTAAATCTTCTTCATAGGTCAACTCATTGCCAATGGAATGAACTTGTCGCTCATATTCAACGGGCCGCTCATCAATACCCCGCGCCATATCATATAAACGTTTTGCTTGATTACCAGCAATTGATTTTAATGCCCGTTCATCCGGCAAGGCTGCTAATTGACCAATTTTATAAAAACCAGCCTCTTGTAAGCGTTTCGTCATTTGCTTGCCAACGCCCCACAAGCGTTTGACTGGTAAAGGAGCTACAAATTCCGCCTCTTTACCATAAGGCACCACCACAAGGCCATTGGGCTTTTTAATGTCAGAAGCCAACTTAGCCAAATATTTATTGGGCGCCACCCCCACAGAGGCTACTAAGCCAGTGGCTTCCCAAATGTCTTCTTTAATCGCTTTACCTAACGCATAGGGCCCCGTAAAACGACCGTGGAGTCCCGTTACATCTAAAAAGGCTTCGTCTAGGGATAAGGGCTCAATATAGGGCGTATAACGGTGCATAATTTCATGGACTTGTTCGGAAATGTCGTGATATACCGCAAAACGTGGCCGTAGATAAATACCATCTGGGCATAGTTCTTTCGCCTTTACAATGCTCATGGCCGAGTGAACCCCCAGCTTACGCGCTTCATAGGAAGCCGTTGCTACCACACCACGCGAAGAAAGGCCGCCAACGATTACCGGGCGGCCTCTATACTCAGGATTATCACGTTGTTCCACCGATGCATAAAACGCATCCATATCCACATGCATAATCCAACGTCTCATAGTTACTCCTATTATTCTGGCTTATCTTCTAAGCGACAGTATTTAATCTGAGCACAAATACATTCATCTTTAGTTTTATACAATTCAGGCAAAATTTTTACTAGCTCATCAAACGTAGTTTCATTAATTGAATACCGCGTCCAAAGACCATTACGCTGTGAATTTACAACTCCAGCATCAATGAGAATTTTCATATGATAGCTCAACGTGGATTGAGACAGATTAAAACTTGCTAAAATGTCGCAAGCACATAATTCATTACATGACAACATGTCGATTATATGTAATCTAGTCTCATCACTTAACGCCTTAAAAATACTCGCCAATCTCTCGTATGATACTTCCATACCCAATACTCCTTTTACTTAACCCTAGCCTTTCATTCCTTTAACCTTATTCTATGCTATATATTATATACTATATCGCCCAATAAATCTAATAATTTCAATCCACCAAGTTTTCGATAATAATCATGAATAAAAATTCTAAGTTGTAAACACCTATTCAATCAAGTTTTATTGCCTTTTACGAATACATTTATTAAAATTTTAAATATCGCAATATATTATTCGTCGCTCTACAATCTGTGAAATTTTGGGTAGAAAAAACCAGCGGTCGAGAATCTCTCGCACCGCCGGTTTTTGAGGAAAAGGGATTAAACTAATCTATGACAGCTACTAGTGCAAAGGGGGAGGGACGCACTAATAGCTTATTTAAATTATAATTTACCTACTAAGTCCAAACCTGGTTTCAAGGTATCAGCACCTGGTTTCCATTTAGCTGGGCAAACCTGATCACCATGTTTAGCTACAAACTGAGCAGCCTGTACTTTACGAACTAATTCGTCAGCAGAGCGGCCAATCCCCATGTTGTGAATTTCAGCAGTTTCTACTTTACCTTCTGGATTAACTACGAAGGAACCACGGTAAGCGCGGCCTTCTGCTTCAGAGAAAGTTTCAAAGAAATCAGCTAATTCATGTTTCTGATCAGCTAACATAGTGTACTGAATTTTAGCGATGTTAGGCGAAGCGTCAGCCCATGCTTTATGTACGAATTCAGAGTCAACGGACACGGAGAATACTTCTACGCCCATTTCCTGTAATTCTGCGTAATGAGACTGTAAATCTTCAAGTTCTGTAGGACATACAAACGTGAAGTCAGCTGGATAGAATACGAATACGCTCCATTTACCAACTACGTCTGCTTTAGTTACGGTTACTACATCTGGATTTCTAAAACCTTGTAAGGAAAATTCTGGAAGTTCTTTACCGATAATTGCCATCTGTGTGTCACTCCTTATTAGTTACTATACCATCATAAGCTACCAACTAGTCATTTTAATTGATAGATATTAACAACAAATAATCTATATTGATTATGTATTTATCATACACTATACAACGAAAAAATCAATCTAAATTCGAAAATCTATTATGCAAACTATGAAAAATGGCGATAAGATATTTGTATCTTATCGCCATCAATATTGCTATTATCTGTAGTTTTACTGATTTCAGATTCAATCAACTCGATTTTAACTGAATCATTCTACTTATATACTATTATGTTATTTAATTAAACCTTTAGATACTAAGAAGGTATGTGCTACTTCTTTAGGGTTCTTATGCTCTACGTCTACTTGATAATTCAACTCACGCATAGTCTCTGTATCTAAGGTTGCCATCATACGATCAATGACGTCTTTTAACTCAGGATGGGCTTCTAATGTTTCTTCACGAACTAAAGGTACACCATAATATGGCGGGAATACCCCTTTGTCATCCTCTAGTACCGTTAAGTTATACTTTTTCAACAAACCATCCGTAGAAAATGCATCTACAACCTGCACATCACCACTAGCTAACGCTACATAACGAGTAGCGCCGTCAATCCCTTTAGCATCTTTAAAGGTAAAACCATATTCTTTTTGTACCCCTAGTAAACCATCTTGACGATTTAAGAACTCAAGCGTAGTCCCTGCATTCAAAGAGCTAGCAACTTGGCTCAAATCACTCATAGTATGCAAATTATATTCTTGGGCTATTTTAGGATCTACTGCTAAGGTATACGTATTACTAAATGGGGCCGCCGTCAACAATGCAATCTTATGTTTATCCGCTAATTCTTGCTTAGACGTATTATATACTTGCTCTGCATCATTAATAGGATCATGTTTCAAAATATCTACATAGGCTGTACCGGTATAGTCAATATAGGCATCAATATCGCCTTTTTCCATAGCATTAAATAACACCTGCGTACCACCAGCCCCAAGATGACTTTCTACTTTAATATCCGTATTTTTTTGAATCATTTCGGATAGCATATTACCAAGCACTAACTGCTCAGTAAACTGCTTACTACCAATGCGAATAGTATTTGGATCTTTGACAAAACTACTGTATACATTGTTACCAAACATAACGACTAACAAGGCTATAACGATACCAACGCTCCACTTTTGACGGCGACGTTTCACTGTCAGAGTAGCTCTTGTTTTTAATAATTCTGACTGTAAACTTACAGGCGTTACCAACGATTCTACTTGTGATAATACCCAGTCAATAACTAAGGCCAAAATACAGGCTGGAATCGCTCCGGCCAAAATCATACCATTATTGACGGAACTAATACCACTAAACACTAAGAAACCTAAACCACCAGCTCCGATAAAGGCCGCAATTGTCATAAGACCGACTGCTGTTACGGCAGAAATACGAACACCAGCCATTAACATAGGCAACGTCAACGGCAACTGTACTTTCCATAAAATTTGCTGACGGGTCAAACCAATTCCTCGAGCCGCTTCAATCGTCCCTGGTGAAATCTGGCTAATACCAATGTAAGTATTCTTTACGATTGGTAACAGCGAGTATAGGAATACTACAATAACTGACGGCAAGGTACCAATCCCTAATAAAGGAATCGCAAAACCTAATAGAGCCATACTAGGCACAGCCTGAATTAAATTGGTTGCCCCCATAACAGGTTTATTTAAAGGTTTCACATAACTAATTAAAATCCCCAAGGGTAAACCTACAATAATGGCTAGGCCTACGGCAATAGCCGTTAACTGAATATGCTCTAATAACAAGCGCATAATCTGGTCGGTATTTTCAAACATATAATTAAAAATACTCAATTATACCACCTCCGCATCGTCAACATACTGACTACCTAAGGTGGTAATCAAACTACTTTGAGTAATAACGCCTGCTAAACGTTCCGAATCATCTAAAACTAGCATATACGGGCGGTGCAAGGTTTGAATTGTTTCCACAATTTCCAATAAGGAATCACCGATATGAGCCACCTTCTGCGGCTGTGCCATGATGTCACTAACAGGGCCTTGTAAACTATCTTGTTCGCGAATCATACGAGCATTTACCAAACCTCTGAAGCGACGGGTGCCCCGATCAACAACAATCAAGAAATCCTGTGGAATATCTTTAATCTTTTTCATGCATCGCAACAAGCTATCCCCAGGATAGGCAATATTGGTAGCATCAATCATAATATCCTCAGCTTTAATAAACTCTGGGGAATTCCAAATCCGGTTTTTACCAATGAAGCTTTCTACATACGGTGTTGCTGGATTTCGTAAAATCTGTTCCGGCGTATCATATTGCTCCACATGGCCTTCACGCATTAAACAAATACGGTCCGAAATCTTAATCGCTTCGTCCATATCATGGGTTACGAATACGATAGTTTTCTTTAACGTTTCTTGTAAACTGCGCAGCTCATCTTGTAAAGACACGCGGGTAATCGGGTCAATCGCCGAGAATGGTTCGTCCATTAAAATAACATCAGGATCTACGATAAGTGCACGGGCTACCCCTACACGTTGTTGCTGACCACCAGATAATTCAATAGGATATCGATCTAATAAATCTCGAGACAAATCGACTAACTCCATCATTTCATTAATTTTCTCAGCCCGCCCTTCTTGCGGCATATTGTGCAAATTCATAACTAATTCTAAATTCTTACGAATTGTCATATGCGGGAATAAGCCGGTTTGCTGAATAACGTAGCCAATCTTACGACGCAAGGCTACCGGTTCTATATCATGGACATTTTCGCCATTTACATAAATATCGCCACCAGTAATGGGGATTAAGCGATTAATCATTTTGAGCAAAGTTGATTTACCACAACCACTACCACCGATTAGTGAAACTATTTCACCATCAGGAATGGATAAGGTAATATCATGTAATACTTCTTTTTTACCATATCGTTTTTTAACATTCTTTATTTCAATCATATAAGACCTCCCTAAAAGTAACAACCTAATTATATAACAAAGTTGTTACTTAGGTCAAATATCGACGTTTATAAATGTAGAATGGTTGTTATGACTCAAAATCATAACAATGTGTAAAGAAGGCGTTTAAGTTATATATTATACAGAAAAGCACCCAACCATGGTTGAGTGCTTTTTGTGTTATGTTGTATAAATTTATAATTAATAATACTCCATTAAAAGTCAGACATTATCGTCCTATTGAGCATCATCAGGGCCATACAAAAATCGTTCCAAACGAAGCCAACTATCAGCAGGGCCAATGAAATAAATTTCTTCTCCAGCCGTAAAGGTAGCATAGGGTCCTGGTGAAATAATCATGGTCTTATCTTTTGACTCAATAGCTACAATGGTAATCCCCGTATGTTGCCACAATTGAATGGAACCAATGGATTGGCCCAAATAGCGACACCCTTCAGTAATGGCCATCTTCATAGGCTGCAAAGGGTTTTTATATTGATAATGACCTACGGACTCACTTAATTTCTGAATAGTATCTTTAATGTTTTGCATAGCTGCCGTTTGTTCATCAATTTGCTGTGCTAAATCACGGCGCAAAGAATCCACCGAATCAAAATCATTAAACTGCATACGAAATTGTTCTGCTTTTTCCTTAGATAGCACGGTGCAGCCACTCCCCTTAGTCACTTCGACAATGCCTAAATCTGCGAGTAAAGCAATGGCACGACGTGACGTTTCAGGGGATACGCCATAATGAACGGACAAGGCTGAGCGAGCGAAAATTCGCTCCCCTTCCTTATAGCCACCGGATACAATTTTACCAGCCACATCAGCGGCAATTTGTTGATAACGAGCGGTGCGCACTGTTTTACGCACAGTTACATACCTTTAAGCTTTAAAATCGCATCAACAAAGCCTTTGAATAATGGATGTGCTTTAGTTGGACGAGATTTTAATTCTGGGTGGAACTGAACCCCTACAAACCAAGGGTGATCTGCTACTTCCACACATTCTACTAAACGGTTATCTGGGGAGGTACCGCTAATAATTAAACCTTTTTCAGTCAATAATTGACGGAATGCATTATTAAATTCATAGCGATGACGATGACGTTCATAAATTAAGTCTTCCCCATACGCTTCACGAACTTTAGTGCCTTCCACTGTTTTGCATGGATATACACCAAGACGCATAGTGCCACCTTTTTGGTCCACATCTACTTGGTCAGGCATTAAGTCGATAACCGGATTCGCTACGCTTTCATCAAACTCAGTAGAATTAGCATCGGCTAGACCGGCTACGTGACGAGCAAATTCCATAACCGCCGATTGCATGCCTAGGCATAAACCAAGGTATGGCACTTTATGTTCACGCGCATATTGAATCGTGCGGATTTTACCTTCTACCCCGCGGTAACCAAAACCACCAGGTACTACGATACCATCTACATCCTTATAAATATCGGCTACATCGCAGTCATTTTCTTCTAATTCTTCTGCATCTACCCATTTAATATTAACTTTAGTATCCGTAGCAATACCTGCATGCGTTAAGGCTTCTGCTACGCTAAGATAGGCATCATGAAGAGCTACGTATTTACCAACTAACGCTACGGTAATTTCTTTATTTGGATGAAGAATTTTAGCTACCATTTCTTTCCAAGCCGCCATATCAGCTGGTACTTCTGGCAATTGTAATTTTTTAACTACAATGTCATCAAGGCCTTCTTCTTGCATCATCAATGGCACTTCATAAATTGTATTACAAGTGCGGTTTTCAATAACTGCATCTGGGTCAATATCGCAGAATAAAGCCAATTTTTCTTTCATTTCATCAGAAATGTGTTTTTCCGTACGGCATACGATAATATCTGGCTGAATCCCAATACTGCGCAACTCTTTTACACTGTGTTGTGTTGGTTTTGTTTTTAATTCCCCAGCTGCACTGATGTAAGGTACTAATGTAACATGAATATAAAGAACATCGTTACGGCCTACTTCTTTTTTAACCTGACGAATGGCTTCTAAGAATGGCAAGCTTTCAATATCCCCAACGGTACCGCCAATTTCAGTAATAACCACATCTGCATTGTCTTCTTTACCGACGCGATACACATTTTGTTTAATTTCATTAGTGATATGAGGGATAACTTGAACGGTACCACCTAAGTAATCACCTTTACGTTCCTTATTAATAACCGACCAATACACTTTACCAGCCGTTACATTGGAGCGTTTACCTAAGTTAATGTCAATGAAACGTTCATAGTGACCAAGATCAAGATCTGTTTCAGCGCCATCATCGGTAACAAACACTTCCCCATGTTGGTACGGACTCATCGTACCTGGGTCGATGTTAATATAAGGGTCAAATTTTTGAATCGTTACATTTAAACCACGATTCTTAAGCAAACGGCCTAGTGAAGCAGCCGTAATCCCTTTACCTAACGATGAAACAACCCCACCCGTTACGAAAATATACTTTGTTGCCATGATTCCTCCCAAAGCTATGAATGGTATATACACACTATCGTCGCACGGCGATAGTTTTAAAAACTAAGTTATCATAAACTATAGCGCCCGACTAAAACGACGCTACACGCTTACATTTTTTCAGGTGCTGAAATACCTAAAATATCTAAACCATTATGTAAAACAGCGGCAATACCCGTGATTAAACCTAAACGGGCTTGTTGCAAATCACTATCTACACCCATAATACGACCTTGTTTATAGAATGAATGGAATAGACTCGCTAAATCATAGAGATACCGCGCAATACGATGTGGTGCTCGATGTTCCGCAGCCAAACTAATTTCTTCAGGATACGCACCCAATTTTTTAATAATATCCAATTCAATATCACTAGTTAAAGTATCGAATTTAACACCTGCCCAATCACCATAAGCAATGCCCGCTTCTTTCACTTGATTGAAGATGCTATGAATACGTGCATGGGCATACTGAATGTAATATACAGGATTATCATTGCTCTTAGAGGCAGCCAAATTAATATCAAAATCCAATTGGCTATCTAACGAACGCATGAGGAAGAAATAACGAGCCGCATCCACGCCTACTTCTTCAATCAATTCATCAAGCGTTACGGATTGGCCTGTCCGTTTGGACATTTTAACCAATTCCCCATCACGATATAAAGCAACCATCTGCAATAAAAGAATTTCTAAGCGATTTGGATTATAGCCAAGGGCTTCCATAGAGGCTTTCACGCGCGTTACATAGCCATGGTGGTCAGCCCCCCAAATATTAATCATTTTTTTGAAACCACGTTCAAATTTATTGCGATGGTACGCAATATCAGACGCTAAATAAGTAGGTTCGCCATTTTCACGAATAACAACGCGATCTTTGTCATCACCATAACGAGTAGAAGCAAACCATAAAGCTCCATCTTTTTCGTATACATCGCCTGTATCTTTTAAGAACTGAATGGCTTTATTCACTTCACCGCTCTTATGTAAAGAACGTTCGCTAAACCAACGGTCAAATTCTACATTGAAATTACGAAGACTCACACGTAAAGCATTTAACTTTTCAGTTAAACCAAATTCTTTGAAGAATGGCAATCGTTCTTCATCCGATAAAATAGCAAAGAAATCGCCACGCCAATTAATAATACTCTGGGCGGTTTCTACAATATCCTGACCATGATAGCCATTTTCAGGAAACTCGCTCTTCATATCCAAAAGCTCTAAATAACGAGCATTAATAGATTTTGCTAAGTTATCAATCTGATTACCTGCATCATTAATATAATATTCTGATTCTACCTTATAGCCAGCAGCGCGCAATAAATTAACTAACGCGCTCCCATAGGCAGCCCCACGGCCATGACCTACATGAAGTGGCCCCGTAGGGTTAGCACTTACATATTCAACTTGAATGGTATCGTCTTCACGCACTGGTTGTGTGCCATAGCAAATGCCTTGCTCTAAGACTTGTTTCAAAGTGTCATAAACCATGTCATTTTTTAAGAAGAAATTGATAAAACCAGCACCGGCCTTTTCAGCCTTGTCTAACCAATCATACTCCATATTGGCAATAATAATATCCGCAATAGCCGCTGGATTCATGCGAGCTACGCGCGCTGACTGCATGGCAATATTCGTAGAAAAATCGCCAAATTCTTTTTGTGGTGGCACTTCTAGCACAACTTCAGGATATGTCCCTTCTGGCAATGTGCCGTCAGCCAATGCTTTTGCCAATGCAGCCTCAATTCCTTGCTTGAGCTTGTCCTTTAGTTCCATACTCTAAATCCTCCTGTAAGTTAATGTCTAGTTGGTTGTAAAATTGCCATTCACCGCCAACGGAAATATCATAGCCTAAATGAATCGAACCAATCCCATCTTGTAAACTAGCGTCTAACTCGTGGGTCTTAAAGGCCATATGAAGCTCGCCAAAAGGCGTTTCATACACCGTTTGCCGGGTCTCACCAAGTACATACTCATGACGCATAGATACCTTGCCATTGCGAATTAACACAATGGAATGGGGTTTTAGCTTAATCGTCGTATGGGACCCTTCCATGCCGGATAGTTCCGTTTCATTATACATAATATATTTTGTATCATTTTTTTCGTGATATTCACCGGGAGAAACCATTTCAATGACCGTGTCTTTCCCGTCAGCATCACGCTGCGTGCTTTTCACGCCAACTAAAACGCGCTTCATCGAAGTCCTCCTTCCGCGTTTTCCTATCGCATTTCATAGTTTATTTTGATGAACTATACATCAGTTCATTATACCATAGAACACGGGGAAATTTAAGAAATTTCTTTATTAAAACCTTAGCTTATGTAAAGGCCTCTTATCCATTTTTACTGTCCTCTGAATTAACCGAAAGGCCCTCAGCCATAAGCTCAGCAATAGCCGTAGGATGTGCTTTAGCAAAGGCCGCTACTAAGGCCCGTTTTTGCTCCCGTGGCATTCGTTTCACCTGGTATTCCATGGACTGCGCTTCTTGTTTACGCTTAAACGCTGTATACCATACTAGTTTCACCGGACGCCTAGCTCGCGTATACTTAGCACCGCCTGGAATTTGCCCATTGTGCTTAGCCACACGCTGTACTAAATCCATCGTCCAACCCGTATATAAAGAACCATCGGCGCATTCTACCATATACGTATAAAACTCTTCCTTACTCATAAGCACCTCATTTAGCGCTGCCCTGTGTATCCGTAATGGGCTCTAAGGTAATAGATTTAATCACAACTGGTTCTATGGGCTTATCTTTTTTATCAATGGCCACTTTACCAATCTTAGCTACCACATCCATGCCCTGTGTAACTACACCAAAAATAGTATGTTTATTATCTAACCACGGTGTTGGCCCTAAGGTAATAAAGAATTGAGCGCCCCCTGTATTAGGCCCTCGATTTGCCATGGCTAATAATCCCATTTTATTGAAATGCAAATCATTCACAAATTCATCAGGAATCGTATAACCAGGACCACCTTTACCATCATCGCCCCCTTGAATCATGAAGCCATCAATAACTCGATGGAAGGTTAAGTCCGTATAATACCCTTGATTGACTAAATAATCAAAATTTTTAACCGTTATCGGTGTTTTAGTGCCAAATAAGCGCACTTTAAACGTGCCTTCTGATGTATCAAACACAGCATAATGATCTTTTACTGGCGTAGTATCTAAGGCGGGCGCTTGTAAGGCACTACTTTGCGTCGTTTCACTAGCCCCTGATGCAGTCTTATCTGTATTACTCTGGCTAGCACCACAAGCACTGGTAATCAATAAGGCCATACCTAATAAGCCTACGGCACACAAACGACGCCAATTCCCATATCGTTTCATTAGTTTCATTCGTATCTCCTATATATGAAAAACCGCTCACAAACAATATGAGCGGTACTTTTGACATTTCATTATAACACAGGCTATTAAATTACGCTAGTACGATTCATTAAATCCAACCAAAATTTTTACAAGCTTCGTAAATGCCATCTCGTTTACAATCAGATGTAATATAATCGGCAGCGGCTTTTAACTCTTCACGGCCATTCCCCATAGCGATATTTAACCACTCAGGACTGAACATCGATAAATCATTGTAACCATCACCAAATACGACTACATCTTCTGGTTGCATATCATAGTGAGCAATCATACGACGCACCCCTTCAGCTTTAGCCATCGGTTCAAAGAGAATACAGTTTTCGCCATAACGAATTAAATCATTCGACATATGTACTACTTGCTGCGCCTCTTCTTGCTCTGGTGTCATGAAGGCATAAATTTTATAAAAATGTTCTACTTGACGGTAATCAAAGCTTGGATCATATACCGTTTTAAACACATCCCAATCTGGATGCCACGCCAATACATCTTCATACGGCGTAATGCGCACTAATTCATTAACATCTGTAACGGCCCAGTGCAAACCACGTTCTTCTAAATGAGCAAGGTAATCCTGACAAGCCTGACGATCCATGCCCTCCATAAAAACAATTTCATTATTAATGGTTACGCTCTTACCGCCATCAGCCACAAAATCGCTAACACGGGCTAAATCAGCAAAGCGTTTAGCATCTTTTTGTAAACGTCCCGTAGCTAAGGCCACACGGTGACCATTGGCTTTTAATGTATCTAAGGTTTCTTGAGCGCTAGCTGGAATAATGCCATCAGGCCAAACAGCCAACGTATTATCAATATCAAAGAAGAAGAATTTTTGTTTCATCCATACCTCCTATCACTTATTATCTATGAGCTACTATATAATATATAACCTATTATTAACTGCTACTAACTGTATACTTCTTAACTGCTATTAACCGTATACTTATTAACTACTATTAAGCGCTATTAGTGCTATTAACTACATACTTATTAATTGCTTAATCGAACTACCCTTTGTCACGCCCCGACATCAATTTGAAGCGTTCTTTTTGCGCTACTTCTGGGTATTTTTCATGATCCACAGGGCTAGCAAACATACCTAGTGGGCGAATGTATGTCTTTCGCTCCCCATATAATTGTTGATATACCACGAAAGGTTCGCCTGTTTCCGAATGGATAGCAATATCCTTTACATAATAATACATCCCTTTAAAATGACGGTATAAGCCGCCTACTACTATTTCCTGCATATAACCTCCAACAAATCGTGTTGTTACGAACGAAAATCATCTTTTATCGCTTTTTATTGTATCACATAAAAATGACCTTCTAAAAGGGGAAAATACACTGGTTAGGGCATAAACACAAATGGAACGCAAACTTAACTGTCATTTGCGTTCCATCGTTACAGAGGATATTTTAATTTAATGTAATTTTATTTTATTTCTTAATCCAAGACATTAAACCGCGAAGTTCAGCGCCCACTTTTTCTGATTCATGATTAGCTGCTTTTTCACGACGAGCATACAATTTCTTGAAACCATCTTTATAATCAGCTAAGAATTCATCGGCAAAAGCACCTGACTGAATATCTGCCAATACTTGTTCCATTTCTTTACGCGTGTCTTCCGTAATCAATTTAGTGCCAGTTGCATAATCACCATATTCGGCTGTATTAGAAATGGAGTTACGCATAGTATGGAAACCGCCTTCATAGATAAGATCTACAATCAATTTCATTTCGTGAACACATTCAAAGTACGCATTTACTGGATGATACCCTGCTTTAGTTAAAGTTTCAAAGCCAGCTTGCATCAATTCACAAATACCACCACAAAGTACGGCTTGTTCACCAAAAAGGTCTGTTTCCGTTTCTTCACGGAAAGTCGTGCCTAGGATACCAGCACGGCCTGCCCCAATACCAGCTGCCCAAGCTAATGCCAATTCTTTCGTATCCCCCGATGGATCTTTTTCAACAGCATACAAGCTAGGTACCCCACTACCTTCTTGGAACGTACGACGTACCAAATGACCAGGCCCTTTAGGAGCTACCATGAATACATTGGCATCGGCTGGTGGCACAATCTTTTTAAAATGTACATTAAAACCATGTGCAAAGCCAAGGTACGCACCTTTTTTAAGATTAGGGGCAATATCTTTTTCATAGGTTTCAGCCTGCAATTCATCAGGGATCAACACCATTACTACATCCGCATCTTTTACTGCTTCCGCCGTAGTTTTAACAGGTAGGCCATCTTTCTCAGCCACTGGCCAAGATTTAGAACCTTCACGAAGACCAACGGTTACATCCATACCATTTTCTTTTAAATTAAGAGCGTGCGCATGCCCTTGTGAACCATAACCGAGTACGGTGATTTTTTTACCTTTTAATGCGTCCAAATTACAATCTGCATCATAGTATACTGTTGCGCCATAGATAGTTCCTGCCATAATAATTCCTCTCTCTCTGCTAGTTCCCTAGCTAACCAATACCCTCAACGAATCGTAACTGTATATTCACTACATCCGTCGTAGAATACTACTAAAACTGCTTACTATACTTAGTAAACTATATGCTTATAATCGTTCGCCACGGCTCATAGCCGTCACGCCCGTTTTAGCCATTTCAAGAACCCCATAAGGTTTCATAATATCGATAAAGCCACGAAGTTTTTCTTCATCTCCCGTAAGTTCAATGATGAGCGACGTAGGCCCCACATCAAGTACATTGCCACGATAAATATTTGCAATCTGCACAATTTGTGAACGTGTTTGGTCGTCTGCTTTCACCTTAATGAGCATAAGCTCCCGTCGCACCACATCCGTCTTAGGAAAAACTTTCACTTTGACTACATCAATAATTTTATAAATCTGTTTTTGGATTTGATCTAGCGTATTGCTATCTGCATCTACCGTTAAGGTCATCCGCGCATAGCCAGATTGTACGGTAACACCAGAGGTCATCTTTTTCACCGAATAGCCGCGACGGTTAAACAAGGCTAACACACGAGCTCCAATGCCTGGTGTATTTTTAGTAATCACTAAAATTTGATGTTCATTCGCCATCGTCAGCCACCCCCTTTGCACCGCGCATATCGGCTACCGTCATGCCAGCTGGAATCATAGGATATACATTTTCTTCCCGTTCAACGATACATTCAATCAACACGCCATCGTCAGTAGCTAATTCGGCTTCTAATTTAGCCTTTAAATCCTGTTGCCCTTCAATTTTCACACTGCGTACCCCATACGCAGCAGCTAAGGTCTGAAAATCTGGATTTACTGATAAATCTACGAACGAATATCGTTTATCATTAAAAAGTTCCTGCCATTGTCGAACCATACCTAAATAGGAATTATTCAACAAGACTACTTTCACGGGCAAATTATATTGCTTAATCAACATTAACTCATGCGCCGTCATCTGTAAGCCCCCATCGCCCACTACGAGAACTACCTTTTTATGAGGCTGTCCCACTTGAGCGCCAATAGCAGCGGGTAAACCAAAGCCCATGGTACCGGCCCCACCAGACGTGACAATACTGTTTGGGCACTGATACGTAAAGTACTGAGCGACCCACATTTGATGTTGTCCTACATCCGTCACAATGATGGCGTCCCCTTGCAAAAGTTCATCAAGGGTGGCCAATACCTTTTGTGGAACTAAAGTGTCCTCTGAAACTTGGCGATAGCGAAGCGCATAGTCCCTCTTCCATGCCTTAGTCTGAGCTAACCATGCATCATGGGTTGCCGTTGGCAGCGCTTCGTTGATAGCCTGCAAAACTTGTTTTACATCGCCTACAATAGGCACATCTACTTTACGATTTTTCTCAATTTCCGCTGGATCAATATCGATGTGAATAATCTTAGCATTCTTGCAAAAAGCTTCTGGATTACCTGCAATACGGTCATCAAAGCGAATCCCTGCAGCCAATACTACATCCGCTTCATCCGTAGCAAAGTTAGCTGCTGCCGTACCATGCATGCCTAGCATACCTAAGAACAATTCATGTTGTCCTGGAAATGAACCCAATCCTAATAAAGTATTCGTTACAGGAATGTGCGCCTTAGTGGCGAGTTCATATAATTCCTCCGCCGCCCAACCTTTTAAAATGCCAGCGCCAGCAATAATAAGCGGTTTTTTAGCCCCTTTCAAAAGAGCTACTGCCTTTTTCACTTGTAGGGGATGCCCTTTATAATTAGGCTCATACCCTTCTAAGGTAAACGGCTCTTCACAGAGTCGTTCAAATTCCGCTCTTGAAATACTCGCTAGTTGTACATCTTTAGGAATATCTACTAGAACTGGTCCAGGGCGCCCCGTAGTAGCAATGTAATGAGCTTCTCGCAAAATCCGTGGTAAATCATAAATGGATTTAACCAAGTAATTATTCTTAGTTATCGGCATCGTTATACCCACAATATCAGATTCTTGAAACGCATCTTTACCTAGTAACGACCGTCCTACCTGACCTGTTATAGCCAGTACCGGTACCGAATCCATATGAGCCGTCATTAAACCGGTGACTAAGTTCGTCGCACCTGGCCCCGAAGTAGCCAAGCAAACACCACATTTGCCAGTAGCTCTTGCATAGCCATCGGCCTCATGAGCCGCCCCTTGCTCATGACGAGCAAAATAATGGGTTAATCCGTCATACTTATAGATTTCATCGTAAATAGGGATAACGGCGCCGCCAGGATACCCGAAGAAATCGGTAATGCCTATGTGATGCAAAGTTTCTAATACGATGCGAGCCCCATTGATTGTATCCGTACTCATGTATTCACATCCTCTCTACTCTATATCTCTCTTCACTCATTACGTCGCCTCACTACTAAATCTTTAGCAACATACTGCTTGCCCCTGACTACCAAAATAGTCTAAAGGCTAGCGACTATATTCATTCACTTCACTCGTATTAATGCGGTGAATCGTATAGCCATGTTCTGCAAAAGCTTTTGTAATTCGACGAATATGTTCTTCCCCATTAGTTTCCACTGTCACTTGTAGTTCCACTTCATGGAACCGATCTAAATTCTTAAACTGATTATGTTCTAGCTTAATAACATTCGCATTTTCCCCCGCCACAATTTGTGAAACCGCCACTAACTGACCTGGTTTATCTGGTAGGTTTACGGAGAAGGTAAAAATACGACCTCGTAAGACTAGCCCTTTATTAATCATAGACGCAATTGTCAATACATCGATATTGCCACCGCTCAATATGGAAACTACTTTCTTGCCTTTTTCCTTTAACTTTTTAAGCCCTGCCACCGATAACAGGCCTGCGTTTTCACCAACGATTTTATGTTTTTCCGCTAATAAAAGGAACGCTTCCATCAATTCATAGTCAGATACGGTGACGATTTCATCGACATATTCTTTAATATACTGTAATGTCACATCGCCAATTTGTTTTACCGCCGCCCCATCAGCAATTGTGCTAACACTATCTAGGACAACCGGAACATCCGCTTGCAAGGCAGCCACTGCACTGGCCGCCCCTTCTGGTTCTACACCAACAATTTTGATGGACGGATTTTTTAATTTAGCCGCCGCTGCTACACCAGCCACCAACCCGCCACCACCAATAGGGACCAATAAAATATCCGCATCTGGTAATTCCTCTAATATTTCAAGGGCAATCGTCCCTTGCCCTTCAATCACATCTTCATCATTGAAAGGATGCACAAATACATAGCCATTTTCTTGCTGTAAACGAACAGCTTCTGCATAGGCTTCATCATAAACCTCGCCGGCCAACACCACGTCAGCACCATATTGACGGGTAGCCTCCACCTTAATAAGAGGACTCGGCTTTGGCATAACAATGACTGCCTTCGTGCCTAATTTCTGAGCCCCTAAGGCTACCCCTTGGGCGTGATTACCAGCGGAAGAGGCTATCACCCCACAGGCTTTTTCTTCTTTAGTGAGCTTAGCAATCTTATTGTAAGCACCACGCAATTTAAAGGATCCGGTACGCTGTAAATTTTCCGGTTTAATATATACATCATTACCTGACTCATCGGAAAATACATTACTGTGAATCAATTTCGTTTTGACCGTCACAGTGCTTAAACGTTCCCGTGCTTCTATAAAATCATAAAGTGTTAACATCGTACCAATCCTTTTCTCACTCATCTCTCAAAATTATATATAAACGTTCTCTCTCTCTTTAATACGCTCTTTACTACTCTCTTTTTCCTCGTTTACTCAATGATCGGCTCGCGCATTAGCTAGCTTCTAGTCCTTCACCTCAGCTAATGCCCAGCCTCCTGTGCTCTCTCCTTCACAAGGAAGCTTATAGCCTTAGTATTTCTCTACAGCCCCTTCAGCGGCGGACGATACATGGGTGGCATATTTTTTCAAATACCCTTTCGCCCCTGAATCGTGTGGCACTAATTTAGCTTTGCGCGCGCTTAACGTTTCCTCACTCAACCGCACGGCTAACTTGCGATTAGGAATGTCGATATCAATGATGTCACCTTCTTCAAGTAAAGCAATCGACCCCCCAGCCGCTGCTTCTGGTGAAATGTGACCAATGGAAGCGCCTCGTGTAGCACCTGAAAAACGACCATCCGTGATGAGGGCTACGTCTTTACCAAGGCCCATACCTGTAATCGTAGAGGTTGGTGTTAACATTTCCGGCATCCCTGGCCCCCCTTTAGGACCGGCATAACGGATAACCACTACATCGCCCTTCTTAATCTGATGCCCCGTAATAGCTGCACAGGCTTCTTCTTCGCTATTAAAAACCCGAGCCGGCCCACTATGGACAAGCATTTCAGGATCAACAGCCCCCGCTTTAACCACCGAGCCATCAGGTGCTAAATTACCAGTTAACACCGCAATGCCACCGGTAGGATACACCGGATCAGTCCAGGGATGAATTACATCTTCATCCAGCACCTTCGCCACCTGAGCTAACTCGCCTTGACTGACTAGAGCTACTGTTTTAGCCTCTTCGTGAAGCTTCTTAGCTTCTTGCAAACGGTGTAACACCGCTGTAATACCACCGGCAGCATATAAATCTTCAATGAAGTATGACCCCGACGGTGATAACTTAGCGAGTTGCGGTGTCGTTTGCGCAATCGTATCAAAATCTGCTAAGCTCAAAGGCACCTCCGCTTCATACGCCACGGCCGGCAAATGAAGGGCCGTATTCGAAGATCCGCCTAAGACCATATCGACCGCTACCGCATTTTCAAAAGCTTCCCTAGTCAAAATGTCCCGTGGTCGTAAATCAGCTTTGAGCACTTCCATAATCTGAAGCCCTGCTCGTTTCGCTAAGCGAAGTCGTTCCGAATATACCGCCGGAATCGTACCATTCCCTGGTAAGGCCATGCCCAACGCTTCAGTCAAACAATTCATAGTGTTCGCTGTATACATACCAGAGCAAGAACCACAAGTAGGACAAGCCGTATCTTCTAATTGAGCCAACTCGTCTTCACTCATAAGACCGGCTTCCACTTTGCCAACCGCTTCAAACACATCACTTAAGCCGACTCGCTTACCCTTATGTTTACCAGCTAGCATAGCACCGCCACTAACAAAAATGGAGGGAATATTGAGTCGTGCCGCTGCCATCAGCATACCTGGTACGATTTTGTCACAATTAGGAATAAATACAAGCCCATCAAAAGGGGTAGCCATAGCGGTGGCTTCAATGGAGTCAGCTACAATCTGCCGTGTCACTAAGGAGTATTTCATGCCAATGTGATTCATGGCAGTGCCATCGCAAATGCCGATAGTATTGAACTCCATTGGAATCCCGCCTGCTTCGCGAATGCCATCTTTCACCGCTTGCACTAAATTGCGTAAGTGCATATGACCCGGAATGATTTCATTGAAGGAATTGGCAATACCAATGACGGGTTTACCAATTTCTTCATTTACAAAGCCCAACGCTTTTAACAAAGATCGATGGGGCGCTCTAGCTACGCCTTTTGAAAAATTATCACTACGCATGTTCTTCTCTCCTTTACCACCACTAGGCGGTGTAATAAAAAAAGACGATTCCAAAGAATCGTCTCAAAAGTACCCTATAAACTATTCGTATTGTCTCTCACAAATATAAAGCTATATACATGGCCTGGCTCGCTTATTAGCTTGCGAAACCTCGTTGTGAGGTGAGCTCAGGACCATGATTTGTGGAAACTTTTAAGACGATGTCTGTTAAGTTGTGTTCATGGCTAATAATGACGATAATGTCAATAATAATGAGCAAGCTAATAATGACCACGACTAAACCTAACATGACATGTCCTCCTTTCCACGGTATACAAATGTGCTTACTAGCACGAAAAGTTAAAATAAACGCTTGATACATCCACTGTGTGTGTATCGATGTACATTATATTAGCACTCTCTTTTAAAAATAGCAAGTACTAATTTTACTTTTTTCAAATTTCTGAGGACAACTATCCATATTCATTACACAATATAAAAATGCACTACGAGCATATATTCACTCGTAGTGCACATTTTCTAATTAGTCAATTGACATTGTATCGGTCATTTCGCTATGAGATTTACCAAGTACACTGTGTTTACGACTATATCCCATATAAATTAAAAAGCCCAAAATACTCCACCCTACAAATAGTTCAATGGTATGAGCCGATAACTGGGAAAACACAAACCCACAGAATAAAATAGCCAGTGGTGCTACGACATATACAGCAGGACAACGAAAATCTCGTTTCACATCAGGATATACTCGACGCAACACCATAATCCCTAAAGCAGAACACATAAAGGCAAATAATGTACCAGCTGAGCACATTTCAGCCACCACATGAATCGGCGTAAAACCGGAAATAAGGGCCACCACTACGCCTACAATCATAGTGATAATATGAGGGGTGCGATATTTCTTATGTATGCGACATAGACCATGAGGGATTAAACCATCGCGACTCATAGCGTAAAAAGCCCGTGTTTGCGCATAAATCATGACTAATAATACGGTGGAAAGACCACAAAGTGCGCCCGTCCCCACAATCGCCGAACCGGCCCGCATGCCTACATATTCAAGCACATAAGAGGCAGGCGCCGCCGTATCTAATTGAGGATAGGGCACTACGCCTGTCATAACAACACTTACAGCAATATATAAAATCGTACAAATAACAAGAGACGCTATAATCCCTATAGGCATATCTACCTTCGGATTCTTCGTTTCTTCCGCCGCCGTTGCTAACGAATCTACCCCCAAATAAGCAAAGAAGAGAATCGCCGTTCCGGCAGTTACCCCCTGCCAACCATAGGGTAAAAAGGGATCCCAATTAGCTGGATCTACGTGAGGCGCTGCTAAAAATAAAAATAAGAAAATGGTCCCTACCTTTATCAACACTAGTACGCGATTGACCTTAGCACTTTCACGGATTCCCAATACTAATAAACCCGTTGCGAACAACACCACCAAAACAGCAGGTAAATTGACAATCCCCCCATCATGAGGCACAGCCGTCAGTGCATGAGGTAAATCAATACCCGCTGCATGCAGTATACCTACTAAATAGGCAGACCAACCACCAGCTACAGCACTAGCTCCCACAGAATATTCTAGGACTAAGCCCCAGCCGACCCACCAGCCAAAAAATTCACCTAAAGACGCATATGTATACGTATAAGCGCTCCCTGAAACAGGCAACATAGCAACCAGTTCACTATAGGCTAAACACACAAAAGCACAGGTAATGGCAGCTAACACAAAGGATAACATCAGTCCAGGCCCTGCATAATCAGCAGCGCCAATACCGGTTAACACAAAAATACCCGTTCCAATAATAACACCCAGACCAAGTAAAGTAACATCAAAGGCACTCAGTGCTTTTGATAATTTTTTCTCCTCCGCCACGGCCGTTAAATCAGCCAAAGGCTTCCTACGCAACCAACTCACAAAAATCCTCCTATACTACTTAAGCTACTGTTTTACCTATCCATTATACACTATTTTGCCCCCTTATAGGCAAACAAAAATGAGTAGTCTCGAAAGAGACTACTCATTGAACCTATGTATTTAATTATGATCCCATATATTAAGCTACCGATTCTTCTTGTTCACGGTTCACCGCTGGTTTCGCTATCAAAGCTTTGTGAATGAAACCAATGATTAAACCACCTACTGTAAAGCTTACCCAGCCCATGCCAACGTCGTGGAAAGGTACATAGGTAGCAAACCATTGGCCAAAAGCACCAAGGTTAACTTCTGCTGTTTCACAACCACTAACAAAAGCACTAATCAAAGTTAAACCAATAGTCCAAACATATACGCATTGGCGACCTTTGAATGCTTTATCCAAGAAAGCTAACGCAATGATAGCAATCGTCAATGGATACAAGAACATCAATACTGGAATCGCTGCTACGATGATTGTTTTCAAACCATACATACCAATGAAGAAAGATACAACGGCAAAAATAACAGCGTATACTTTGTAGTTAATACCTGGATAAATGCGATAAAAATATTTAGCACAAGATGTTACAAGACCAATACTTGTTGTTAAGCACGCTAACAATACGATAACGGCCAAAATTAACGCCCCAATGTTGCCAAATAATACTTTAGCACTTTCAGCTAATACAGGCGCCCCCGTATCTAAAATACCGAGTTGGCTAACGCTAGTAGCCCCAAGATTAGCAACGAAGATATATACAAAGCCCAACCAAGCAACAGCAATCAAGCCCGCTTTAAACGTAGCCGATGTAACTTCTTCTTTAGTCTTAGCGCCAGATAATTTAACAAAGTCGATTACAAGAATAGCAAATACTAAGGAAGCCAACGCATCCATCGTATTATACCCATCTAAGATACCTTGAACAACAGCAATCCCTGTTGTAGCATAGGCATCTGTTGGTGCTTGATACGCACCCATTGGCGTAACTAAGGATTTAATAATCAACGCACAAATACTAAGTAACAATAATGGTGTTAGCACTTTACCAATGCGGTCAACTAATTTAGCGGGGTTAATAGATAACCAAAGTGTAACTAAGAAAAACACTACCAAGAAAATCGTTTGGGACGTGTCAGTAGCACCACTACCTAAGAATGGTTTCACTGCAATTTCGTAAGATACTGTCCCTGTACGCGGAATTGCGAACGCAGGTCCAATTGTCAAATATAATAATACCGTGTAAATGAAACCATAAACTGGATGTACACGACTAGCTAATGCCTGTACGTCCTTGGAACCAGAGTAGCCCATAGCCATAACACCAAGCAATGGCAAACCTACACCAGTGACGATGAAGCCTAAAACAGCCCACCAAACATTTTCACCCGCTTGTTGTCCTAAGGACGCAGGGAAAATTAGATTACCAGCCCCAAAAAATAGAGCAAACAACATCAAGCCAATAGCTATATAGGCTCGATTACTTAATTTAACATTTTCCGTATTCATAATCCCCATCCTCTCTCTTATTAAATTAAGGTTTGCCTATGATTATACAACGTTTTTAAGAATTGGACAAATGTATTTTGAAATATTCATTAATTTTATTTATTACATTTTTGCATAGCTAACTTCAAAAATACAAAACCATATCGAAAAAACGCATTTCACTATAAGAGCAAAATGCGCATTTTCACTAGCTTTTCTGCAAGCAAAAGGACTTAAGCCAGAGCCTAGCAAAGCCCTTCTATTTATCAAAAAATTTTATGCATTTATGTTAAAATTCAAGATAATGGTCGAATGTCTACTTTTACATCATAAAAAGTGCTACCTTCAGCAAAATCGGTAAGCCTCGATGAGGTTAATGCATTAATACCATGTTGCGCATCGGAGGAATACCGTTGCCACCAAACCCCATAAGATACTACCGTTTTAGGGCGTATCCCTACATCAAAGAAGACGGGCAATTGCAAAGTTCCTTGCTCATTAGATAGCTCAACGCGATCACCTTCCTGCACACCTAACTGGGCTCCATCACTCGGATTAAGCCAAGCGCCCATAAGCGGTTTGCTTTGGTCAAACACCCGTTCACAGAAAGAAGAATCTAAAATACGAATATCTGGCGCATTGATTAGATGATACTCACCCTTAGCTACCGTTTCACCATGCGGCGCTACATAGGTCGGTAAGGCTGGCGTTTCTTTAGGATTATATATTTCAATCTTCCCTGATTCCGTTTTAAAATTCATCTTATAATCAGCTGGCACAGCCATTTCTACAGGCTCACCAGCCAGCAATTTAGCTTTATCAGCTTCACTCACCTGAGTCGCTGCCGCTAAGGTATCATGAATTAAATCTAATGCCGTCTTATCAAAGAACGGATCCGTAATTCCCATAGCTTTAGCGATTAGACAAATGGTATCCCAATTCGATTTGCTCTCACCAATAGGGTCAATCGCTTTATACCCAATGGCACTCGTGTAGTGACCATAGGAATTATAAATATCATCCGCCTCTACAGAAGATGTGGCGGGCAACACAATATCTGCATACTTAGCCGTATCCGTTAAAAATCGTTCATGTACGACTGTAAATAAATCTTCGCGCAATAAACCACGGCGCACTTGATTTTGATCCGGCGCCGTAATCGCTGGATTGGAAGAATAAATATAAAGACAACGAATAGGATCTTCTTGTTTGTTCAATATATCCCCTAGTTTAACCATTGGCACTGTAGGTACTACTTTGCCTGCATGGACATCCCAGGACATAACACCATCATTGATATAAAAACTACCTTTCGCGTCACTAAGCATACCACCACCTAGTGTTTCATAGGCCCCAACTACGGCAGGCAAACAAGCAATGGTACGGACTGTCATCGCCCCATTACCATAGCGCGATAAACCACTACCAAGACGAATAAATGGCGCTTTCGCTTCGCCATATGCTCTAGCTAACGCTTCAATTTGCGCTACAGGCACCCCAGTAATAGCCGATACCTTAGAGGGCGTAAAATTGCCTAACGTATCTGATACTAAGCGGTCATAGCCAATCACATGTTTCGCAATAAAATCACGCTTAACCAAATTGTCACGTTCTAAAATATGAAGTATACCAAGTGCTAACGCTCCATCCGTGCCCGGTTTTGTCAAAATATATTCATCTGCTTGCTTAGTCGTAATAGACGGATAAATATCAATAACCCATACTTTAGCGCCCCGTGCTTTAGCGGCTTTTACGTCATGCATAATATGAATATCAGTAGCCAAGGCATTTAAACTCCATAAAATGACACAATCACTATGGCTTAGTTCTTGTGGCCGTGTGCCAAAGGTATCGCCCATAATCATTTTCCAGCCATACGTTTTAGCCGGCGAACAAATCCCCCGATTATGTCGCACAGCGCCTAAACGAGCAAACAAAGGAAAGCCTGCCGCTTTATGAATTAACCCCATCGTACCCGCATAGGAGTAAGGCATAATACTTTGCCCACCATACTGCGTAAGACTGGCTTTAAAGCGTTCAGCAATCGTCGTAACCGCCTCATCCCAACTAATAGGCGTAAATTGCCCTGTTCCTTTAGGACCTGTCCGTTTTAAAGGCGTCAATAGTCTCTCTGGCGAGTGAATCGTGTCTTCATAATGAGCCATTTTTGGACAAAGCATGCCCCGCGTAAAGGCATGATTAGGATGCCCCACTACTTTTACCACTTTATTATTTTCTGTCGTCAATACTAAACCACAAGCATCCGGACAATCGTACGGACATACTGCATTAATTTCCCGTTTTGTCATATACCTGTCTCCTTCATCTCAAAGGGCTATAAACTATGTATCTAACCTTTTCTTTATTGTACCATGATTTCTTCTATCCCGTTACCCTTATAATACACAAAACAGCCCACACTCTAAAGAGTGTGGGCTGTTATTCATTCTGCTTAACAGGCTATGCCATTCCTATTAAACTGCGCAATGAGTAGTCATTGCGACATATGTGCTAGGTGCATTATTAATAAAATGTACTAATATTAATAGTTACCAGTGAACATATCGCCAGCTACTGGTGGTTTGTAATCACCAAAGTATTTGGAGAAGTCAAGACCTAAGTATTGGCAAAGTTCGTAAACTTCTGTCATTGTTTTATCAATTACAGGGATACCATTTTCTTCGCGGTCTTTTACTGCTTCCACTTCTTTTTCGCCATGAGTGTAAATGCGAGGTTCGCCTTCAGCTTTAGGAGCTTCACGAAGTTCAGTTAAGAAAGTGGAGAAATGTTTTTTGATAGCATCAGCATCACCAAAGAATGCTGGGTTAATAGCCATGAAACCGTGGCAAATGTTGGATTTACCATCTTTCATGCAGTGGTTAGAAGTACCACCCATGGAAAGGATAGCTGCGAATAATTCTACAACCATACCATTACCATACCCTTTGTGGGAACCTAATTGTTCAGTGTTACCACCAAGTGGCATAATACCGCCGCCTACGTGAGCAGAAATGTTTTTCAATACATCAGCTGCATCAGTGGAAGGGTTACCATCTTTATTTAATGCCCAACCATCAGGTAATTGTTTACCTAATTTGTTGTACATTTCCAATTTACCACGAGTTACTACTGTAGTAGAAGCATCGAAGAAGAAGTTGTAAGGTTCAGCAGGAGCTGCCCAAGCTTGAGGGTTAGAACCTAACATTGCTTTACGAGCATATGTAGGAACCATGATAGCTTCAGAGTTTGTGCAGGAGAAACCGATTAAGCCTTCTTCTACAGCCATGTTAGCATAGTAACCAGCAATACCATAGTGGTTGGAGTTACGTACAGAAACGATACCTACACCAGATTCTTTAGCTTTTTTAATAGCCAATTCCATTGCATAGTGACCATTCAATTGACCCATGCCATCATGACCATCGATTACAGCAGATACTGGAGTTTCGAAAACAACTTCTGGCTGTGCGTCAACTTTGATTGTACCTTTTTCGATACCTTTGTGGTAACGAACAAGACGTTGCATACCATGACTCTGAATACCATACATATCGGACATTAATAATACATCACGAATGATTTTAGCATCTTTTTCAGAGAAACCAAATTTTACGAAAGCATCTAATAAAAGTTGGTCAAGTTGTTCATACTTAAATTTTACTACGTTTCCCATTTGTCTAATCCTCTTTTCCGAAAACATATACCTGGAACAAGCTCTTTAAGAATTCCTAATCCTAATTTCTGACGTTTTTTGGTCCCCTTCTCAAATTGCTTATTTCCTTTTGAAGACAAGTTCATTATAGCACAGGGACTTTGATTATTAAATACTCCAAAGCCCGAAAAACGTCCAAAAACCATTACTAAATCTGCATAGCGGAACCATTTTTGACGAATAATTGACGGTATGAGATGCCATAACCACTAGTTATCACTTGTTTTTTCCATGAATGCATTTAACTAATAGTTACCATTCAATTTTTAAAAAATTATGTCATTTTTAGACTGATTCTTCTAAAAAGACATATATTTTTTTGAATAATACGAGGTATTTTTTGAAAAAATATATGTCATTTAGAGAAAAACACCTCCGTCATAATTAACAAAGGTGTTTACTTTTTATTCAATTTTCAAATAAATTAACCTGTCCGGTTCAACTAAAGTCATACTATTTCTTAGCTTTCGCTTTTTTATCGGCTTTACTATCCCCTTTAGCAATAGCCTGACTTAAGGCTTGCCCCATAGTTTGTGCTTTATCTGGACTGCTCAAAATCACTAAGGAACTTCCATTCATCCACACTTGATTTCCTTGTACTACAGGTTCCCCCACTTGGTTGTCATGATAATATCGCGCTAATTTGCCTGCTACTAAGTACGCTCGCATAGCACCCGTATAATTACCAGCTGCTTCGCCCGTATACACTGGTTGATTATTCACATAGACAACATCGTCCTTAACTTCCACATGTTTGTTAGAGAAGGTATGAAGTCGTTTCAAATGATCTAAAATACGTTGACTCATCTTAGGGTGATCATTAGGATTAATAATTTGACCTAAACCATCGGTATATAACTCGCCATATTTATCACGAATTACCGCCATGGACACAGCCGCTGCCCCTACATTAAAGTGACTATCAGCAAGTAATTTAAAGCCCCATTCATCAGCTTTCTTCTCTTGGCTCATACTAAATACTTGTTCATTCAAGTAATTACCCGCTGCATTCCCCAACAAGACGCTAAGACTGCCTGCATTATTAGTCGCAGCCCCTACGGCCGTCTGTAAAGCCACACTTTTACGAAGGCCACGAACGAGGTCTTTATTTTCACCATGACCTATTTCATGCCCCACTACCGAAGCTAAGGCATCATCATCTAACATATCCATAAGACCTTTGTTAATCGTCATAACACGGCCTATCCCCATACTAGCATTCGCATCGGTTTGTGGATTTACAAAAACAACATACGTCCGCTTCACATCAGGCGTGCTCGTCAACGCATCAAAAATTCGCTTAGCTCTATCTTGGTAGGCATAATTATTGTAATAGCCCATTTGGCTCTTGCGCTGTTCCAGCATGTATTGTTGTCCTTGCTCAGTGTCATCTAAGTTAGAAATCCCCGTGTTTACTTCCATCATGCCCACGGCGCCACCGAGTAAAACATCGAATAAGCTCGCCTCTACGGTCGGTCCTGAAAATCCTACACCACCAGCGAGTAATACACCTAAGGTTGTTGCTCCTAATGTTTGACGCCAACGTTTCATAATGTACCTCCCTACATACCGTCATCTTCGGTGCGTAGTGTCGTATCTCGGAACCGTGTCAATTCTCCTTGGAACAAGAGATTAATAGTCCCTAGCGCACCATTACGATGTTTACGAATAATAACTTCAGTAATATCTTCTTGTGTATCATCTTTACTATAATACTTGTCACGATATAAAAAGATTACAATATCCGCATCCTGTTCCAAAGAGCCTGATTCACGCAAGTCGCTCAATACAGGGCGTTTATCAGTACGCGATTCAACGCCACGACTTAACTGCGACAAGGCAATCAACGGAACATTCATTTCACGGGCTATTAATTTAAGATTTCGCGAAATTTCTGAAATCTCCTGCTGACGATTATCACTATTGCCACCATTACGGCCTGTCATAAGCTGTACATAGTCCACAATAATTAGATCCAACCCCTTTTCTACTTTCAAACGACGCAATTTTGAACGCATCATCTGTACCGTAAGACCTGGGGTATCATCAATGTATAACTGAGAGGACAGGAGGGTTCCCATCTGACTGGCCACTTTATTCCAGTCCTCTGGTTGAAGCTGACCAGTCCGTAATTTGTCAGAATGAATTTCCGTCGCCGAGGATAAAATACGTCCTACTAACTGCTCTGCTGACATTTCAAGAGAGAAAAAGGCCACTGACCCCTTCCCTTTCACCGCCACATTATAGGCTAAGTTCAAGGTAAAGGCTGTTTTCCCCATGGATGGCCGGGCCGCTACTAAAATTAAGTCAGACCGTTGTAATCCATTGGTCACTCTATCTAAATCTCTAAAGCCTGTGGAAATACCAGTCAAAGTATCGCCATGATTCTGTAGTTCGCCTAAGCGGGTAATTATTGTAGGCAACACATCGCCTAAATTAACAAAAGAAGTTTCTGCTTTCAACTGTCCCGTTACTCCTAAAATGCCTACTTCCGCATCATTAAGAATTTCCGGTACAGATTTATCAGATGCATAGCTTTCCCCTACAATTTTATTGCCCGCATCGATTAAGCGCCGTAATTGTGCCTTACCGGCCACAATACGAGCATGTTCCTCCACATTATATGTTGCAGAGGAGGCATTGGTAATATCCGTAATGTAATTAATACCGCCCACTTCATCAAGCTTATTAAGTCGTTTCAGCTCCTCTACGAGTAAGACCATATCAGGCCGTTGATGCGAATGTTGTATATTCTCAATGGCTTCAAATATAATCCGATGAGCATCACGGTAAAAATCGCTACGAGTTACAATGCTACTGATTGTGTCGTATACATTCTCCCCCGTTAGCAACGCTCCCAGTACGGCTCGTTCAGCATCTATACTATGGGGAGGAATCCGTGGTTCCGCCATAATTAACCTTCTACTAATTCAACTTTAATCGTTGTGGTAATTTCAGGATGTACGCGAATTAACACATCATGTACACCTAACGTTTTTAATGGTTCTTTCAATTCGATTTTCTTTTTATCTACCGCTACCTCAAACTGTTTAGCTAAAGCATCGGAAATATCTTTACCGGTAACCGAGCCAAACACGCGACCAGCATCCCCCATTTTTACAGGAATAGTCACTTCAACCTTAGCCAATTGACTCGCTAAAATCTTAGCTTCATCAGCATTCACTTGTTTTTTGTGAGCAGCCGAAGCTTGTTGTTGTTTAGCATTATTTAAATTAGCCGGTGTACCTTCTAGGGCTTGGCCTTTTTTAATGAGTACATTACGGCCATAGCCTTCACTTACTTCGATAATTTCACCTTTTTTACCTACTTTTTTTACATCTTCTAACAAAATTACTTTCATTCTGTTTCTTCCTCCTTCTTCATGGAAGTGGTCCGCTCTTTCGCTGCTTTTTTAACAGCTTCAATCGCTTCTTCCATGGTCATATCATATAATTGGCCGCCAGCAACAGTACGATGACCACCGCCACCTAAGGCCTCCATAATAAGCTGAACATTAATAGCCCCCTGTGAGCGAGCACTAACACCAATACCGCCATCGGCCATTGTATACAGTACAAAGCTAGCTTCAATACCTTCAATGGTGATTAACGTATCCGCTGTTTGAGCTGATAAAATCGAAGCATTCTGCACCCCGTCAGGGCAAGTCGTAATCGCCAAACCATCAAAGCGTTCCGCTTCAGCCAACATCTTCGCCCGTAATTGAACACCATCAAAGCTTTCCATAAACAGATGACGCACGATGGATAAATCGGCCCCCGAACGGCGTAAGAAGGACGCCGCATCAAAGGTACGCGAGCCTGTTTGAACCACGAAGTTCTTCGTATCCACCACAATCCCTGCATAGAGCGCACTGGCTTCAACCACATTTAAGGAAATAGGGTCTACAAAGTATTGGATCAATTCTGTTACCAATTCACTCGTAGAGGAAGAGGCTGGTTCTAAATATGTTAATAATGGTTTTTCAATAAAATCAGAAGCCCGACGATGATGATCAATAACCACCCGTCGTTTTGATTTTTGCAAAGCTTTAGGTGCTGCTACCATATCAGGGCGGTGAACATCCACTACAAATACTAAAGTCGTGTCCGTTACAAAATCTTCCGCCGCCTGTGGCGTAATCAATAAGCTTTCAAAGCCTGGTTCGGTAGGGAATAAATCGGATAACTTCTTAATGGCCACCGTCTGGTCACTTACTGCAATATGAACAGACTTACCAGCTCCACGAGCCATAGCAGCGACCCCAATGGCGCCACCAATACTATCATAATCCTCCCGCTCATGCCCCATGACGATAACATTATCCGCATCATCCATAAGCTCTTTAATCGCTTGTGCTACCACGCGAGCACGAACACGAGTATTCTTTTCAGCCCCCTGCGTTTTACCGCCGTAAAACTTCAATTCTTCGCCAATGTATACCGTCGCCTGATCACCGCCACGCCCTAGTGCTAATTCTAGACCAGAACGAGCTCGTTCAGATTGTTCCTTAATATTTTCTTCGCCCGCAGCAATACCAATACTAATTGTAGCAGGGATACGACGACTAGTTGGAATATTATGAACTTTCGCCAACAATGGGAAATTTTGCTCAATCATATCCATTAACGCTTTTTTAGAAATACAGAAAATGTAAGAATCTTCGGCATAATTGCGGACAAATCCATCATAGCGGTCAATCTCTTCTACAATGGCATTATTAATTTCCGCCCATAAATTAGTATATTCTACGTCACTTAGCCCTTTAGTTACATCTTCAATATTATCCATCATGAGGAAGCCAAAAGCAGGTGCCATAGCTTCCGCTTCATGGCGCAATTGTTCTGACTCGGTTACATCATCAAAGTAAAACGCCATATAGGATTCCACTTCACTAGCCTCTGGGTCTTTGCGATCCGTGCCATCGATGAATTTATAAATAACACGATAATATTTATTTTCGATTTTCTCATTGAAATAGCCTGACTTACCCCAAATTTTATCAAGGCGCAAACTAGGAATAAAGCCATTCAAACGTTGCGTTTTATCAGGATCTTGAGGCATCCAATCACGGAACACACTGTTGCACCAGCAAACCCTGGCTTTACTGTCAATAATAACCATAGCGGTTGGCAAATTTTGTAAAGCAAAATTGGAGGCTTGCGTAATCCCTTTCGCAATCGTATCAAATTGTTCATATAGCTGGCGACGCTGTTTACACACCGCTCGACTACTATATAAATACGCTACAATAACAAACAACAAACCAAAGAGCGCCAGTTGCCAATTGAGCCAAGCTATTACTAACAGCAACGCTACTATAACGACAATGGCTGTCTTTTCAAAGGCCCCAAAAAAGCCTTGATTCCCTTTCATAATCTCGCTCCCTGTCCCATTATTCTTCGTCAGCCGACTTTTTAGCTAACCGTCGACGAAGGTTAAAAATTAAATCTAACATGCCAATCCAAAGCGTGGCAAAATTCATTATTAACGTTAAAAATATTAGAACTAAACGAAAACCCGTGGATAGGCCATAACTTTTAAAAATAGACCACAAACAACCCACTCCTTGTAGCACCAACATATACGTGCCCAAGGCATATAAATTATAAGCAATTACATTAATTAATTCTGATTGGTATTGTTCCCCCCAATAGGTCAACAAAATACCTAACGCAAAGATATAAACAGCCCATTGTGGAACTTGCCACTGTTCCATAGGAGGTAGGGTAACACCTTTACCACCTGTACGGCGAACAATGACATTCGCCACTTTACAAATGGCATAACTAATAATAACCGATGACATAAATAAAGCGGCAATAGCAACATACGCCATTTGTTTGAACAAATTCGCCATATTCGCTACCATAGGCTGGATTTGTTCTTCTAATAAGCCTTGTTCACGATAAGCTACTTCCATGCTCTGCATCGTTTCTTGTTGAAATTGTTGCCACATCTGCCCTAAGTCCACATGCATAACGTATTGAGCCATACCAAGCTGGACAGCAATCATAGCCATCATAGTAAACGCTGGCAAGGTTAATAAACGCGCCGTAGACCAACGCCGTTCATAACCATAGGCTAAGACAAGGCCCGGTATACCGGATGTAAGTACCTGCATAAAGGCCATGAAGGGGGTAATCACAACGCTCATAACTAAGCCAGAGGTAATCGTAGCCAATATACTCCAACGAATCCCATGTCGAGCCCCAAGAACAACCAATACAGCCGGCATTAATATAGAAGCAAAAATGCCCATAGCTGGAACGGTTAAGCCAATAAAGGTAAATACCATAATAAGAGCCGTCAAAAATCCTGTTTCCACAACGGCCCGTGTATCTGAATATTTCATGTATATGTAACTCCTAAGAAAATAGTCGTGTGACCAAAGCCACACGACTATTATATCATTTTGTATTGCTTTTGAATATCATTAACCACTAAATCAACCGTAGCAATTACGCATTATTCCTTATAGGGCCTAGCTTAGTAGTACTTTTTAAGGACCTAGTGACTTACACGTCTTGAATAATTGGTAAAATCATTGGACGACGACGCGTTTTTTCATATAAGAACTTGCCTAACGTATCGCGCACTTGTTGCTTAATGGTAGCCCAGTCCTTCATTTGACTGGCTTCGCATTTTTCAATCACTTGTTCAATGCGTTTTTGTGCTTCATTCATAAGGTCTTCCGCATCACGAACATACACAAAGCCACGGGATACAATATCTGGCCCTGCCACAATTTGGCCGCTTCCACGATCCATAGCCATAACAACAATTACCATACCTTCTTGTGCTAATTGCTGACGATCGCGAATAACGATATTGCCTACGTCACCAACACCAAGGCCATCCACAAAGACTTTACCTGCCGTTACATGGCCACCTTTACGTGCGGTACGGCTCGTAAATTCAAAGATTTGTCCATTATCGCCCACTAATACGTGATTTGGTTTTACAATCCCCATGGACACAGCTAATTCGCCATGTTTCTTGAGCATGCGGTATTCACCATGAACAGGAATAAAGAACTTAGGACGTACCAAGTTGAGCATGGTTTTTAAGTCTTCTTGGCTACCATGACCAGATACGTGAATACCACGGTCACGACCATAGATAACATCGGCCCCTAGGCGCAATAAATTATCAATTGTACGACCTACGGCCGCTTCATTACCAGGAATTGGCGTTGCGGAAATAATAATCGTATCATTTGGTGTAATTTCGATTGTACGATGATTATTAGTAGCCATACGAGATAAGCCAGCCATAGGTTCCCCTTGACTACCTGTCGTTAAAATCATGATTTCATCATCACGATACCGATTCATTTCATCCACATCAATCATAGTACCTTCTGGCACATTTAAATAGCCTCGTTCTTGCGCGATTTCTGAAACATTAACCATACTACGACCAAGAACGATGACTTTACGCTTAAACGCAACGGCTGCATCTACCGCTTGTTGTAAACGAGATACATTAGAAGCGAAGGTAGCTAGGACAACACGACCTCGCGCTTCCCCTACAGCCCTCAATAAAGCAGGGCCTACAGTACTTTCAGATGGTGTAAAGCCTGGTTTTTCCACATTCGTAGAATCAGACATTAATGCTAATACACCTTTATTACCAAGTTCAGCAAATTTATGTACATCCATTAATTTGCCGTCTACTGGGGTCTGATCCACCTTGAAGTCACCTGTATGAACTACGGTGCCCACTGGCGTTTCAAAATAGACCGCACAGGCATCTGGAATGGAGTGATTGGTCTGAATAAAACCAACTTTAAAAGTGCCAATACGGATTTCATCGCCCGCTTTGACTACATTAAGTTTCACACCGCCTACTTTATTTTCTTTCAATTTACCTTCAATTAGACCACATACTAAATTAGTGGCATACACAGGCACATTGATTTCTTTAAGTAAGTAGGCCAAAGAACCAATATGGTCTTCATGACCGTGAGTGATTACAACAGCTCGTACTTTATCTTTATTTTCAATCAAATAGCTCATGTCAGGAATGACAATATCTACGCCAGGCATATCATTTTCTGGGAACGCCAAACCAGCATCCAACACGATAATATCATCGCCATATTGGAATACCGTCATATTTTTACCGATTTCACCAAGACCACCTAAAGGAATAATCATGAGCTTATCTTTTTTATTGGCTGTATGATGATTATTCGCTTTCGTTGTTTCCCCATTAGCATGACGAGTCGCTGTTTTAGACCCTTCATTACCATTGTTGCGTGCGTTGTAGCGGTTATTACTCTTACCGCTGTTATTATTGCGATTAGTGGTGCGCTGTGCTTTAGGCGCCCCTTCATTAGTAGCGGCTGCATTCGTAGTTTTACGGCGAGGGGCGCTCGTTTTAGTCCCTTCTCCATTAGTAGTGCTACGACGAGTAGTGGTTCGTTTCGTTTCACCACGAGTCACTTCATTACGGCCCCCTTCATTACGATTTGTCGTACGGCGTGTGTTGCGACGTGGGGTCCCTTCGCTTGGTGCCTCGTTATTCCCTACTTCATTAGTAGCTACTACCGTAGCTGTATGTTTAGGTCCATTAGCAGACGTATCACTGCTTTGACCTGTTACTTTATTGAATAATTCTTTCAACATGAGTCAAATACTCCTCCTAAATCTTACTTAACATATGATTAACCTATATGTACCTACATAAATCGCTAGCCCTTAGAGCCTACAAATAACGACTTATCAAACGTATTGTCAGCATATAAACAAAATTCCCTTATAATGGCGTTACCGTCAAGCCAGTCCTCATTCTGTCTTGTCCCGATAACCCTATCAAGGGAACTCGTTCATTATTAACTTGTCAGTATACGAGCCAATCCATGCACCACAAATGAAAGGACGGTCTATAGCCAGACACACCTCTCCCTATGCATGTTGCTACTTGTAAAGTTAAAGGGCCTTTCATCAACGATGGCTATGCATATAGCACTTCACAAGAACTATATAAACATAGCGATGAAATCCATTGCCCAAAGCCGAACGAATATCTTAATTAATAGTATACCATATTATAGGGCAAAACTCAAAGAACCCCCGAGTCATACTCGGAGGTTCTTACTATAGCTTACCTATACGCTCTATTCAACGCAGATACGCTCATTATGCACGGTTTGGCAAAAACGAATAAATCTCAGCAAATTGGTCCCGATACTGTTGTGCCCCACCATTGGCAGGATGGCGTAACGAATAAGAAAAAATACGTTGCTCTTCCAAGACACCATAGGCTTTACGCCCTACAGCAAAGACACTACTATTAGGCCTTTCCTCTGTAGCTGCTGACCCTAAGGCCTGTGCGAGCTCCACCTGCCCATGAAGGGCCAAGTTATTTAACACTAGCAATTCCTTAGCAAAGGTACCACCGATAGCCAGCTCTGCCTCTGTAGGTGTGCGATTAGATAATAAATTATCTGCTTCATGAGGATGAAACGGAAAAATATTCCACAATAAGGCCTCATAGGGATCAATCTCATTATCGAGTAAGGTAGTCCATACCACCGTATCGGTCGGTTCATTGAAGCCTTCCTTGCGCACTTTAGCTTTGGTAATTAAAGGGCTTGTAGCCAAACTAGTTCGTTGACCTTCGCCATGAGGTAAAATCATGGATGCCTCTATTTCCTCATGAAACCCTAAGAGCATGCGTTCACAGGTAATAGCAATTCCTGAAAACCGGCCTCCTTGGTATCCCATGGCTTCAGCAATAATCACATAGGGACAACCGCCTAAGCGCGCTACTAAATATTGCCGCAATTGGTCACGCCGAATGGCTGGCGCCTCTTCACTTATATCCAAAGTAGGCTCATAATCACGCCAAGGATTAAATACCGGCGGCGACCCTTCATAGGAAGCCAATCGCTCAATAAACTGATCAACCTTAACTTCTAATTCAACTTGTCTTTCAGCGTTTTTCACAATGTCAGACCTCCTAGGCATAACAACATTACGGGGTTTCATAAATCAGCACTTTATTAATGGATCGTTTCAGTTCCACCATTTTAAATAATGGCGTTGCTTCAAAATACGGTTGTAACTTCTCAGGTACAATAATCATAGCTTGCAAAGGCACTGGATTGTCTATAGGCATAGGCGCTGTCGGTTTATCGCCCATTGGTAGACGAGTAGGTCGCCCTTGATTATTCGTAACAGACCGTAAAATACGTTCTTCATTATACTGAGTCACTTCAAATTGTTTAACCACTTCAGCCACTGTTTTGGTCGGCATCGTATTTTTACCGTCCCAAGCAGCACTCCGTTTTTCACGGATTGACGGAATAGCGTCATCCTCAATCTTCGTAATTTCTTTATCCGTGTAATACACTAAGGATGCGCTATAATTGCCATAAAAATAAATATTACCTTCATAGTTAGCTACTATCGGTGCATACGTTTCAGAAGAACGTTGCTCAATCAATGGCTGCACCCCTTCATGAATCACAAGCCCTGCAATAGCCATGGTAACAAAGGCAATCACCACAGGAAGCATATAGCGCTTACGATTGATATACATAAGAACTGTTACAATAATGCCTACTACGATAAATACATAAAGCAAATACCAAAAGCCCCAAGGCACAAAGAAACTAGCGATACCTAGGATAAGCCAAAGTGCAAAGGCCGGCCCCATAAGGCGCCACCAGCCCTTGCAAGGCGCACCAGGCCGCAATAATTTTACCACCCCAAAAGCGCCTAAGAAGCTAAAAGGAATCAAACTAATAAAAGTATATGTCGGATATTTAGTCGCCATAAGAGAATAGAACAACAAGGTGCCCCACCCCATGACCATGGAAAAAATATAAAATGGCTGTTTTAAACGCCAACCATAATACATACCATAAAGAATAGCACCTGTCCAAGGCAAGGAAGCAATCGGGAACATAGCTAAATAGTACCACCAATAATTTACATCAGGATGTTCTGATTGCGTAGCGCGCACTACATTATGTAGACCCAAGAACCCATTAATAAAGTCTTGCCCATGAGTCAAATACATGTAGCCATACCAAGGTAAAACGACAATAATAAATGCCAAAATCCCTTGCCAAGCAAAAATATAACGCACCATGCTCCACGAACGCATAACCAAGGCATACACTAACAATAAAATGCCTGGCAGTACCAACGCTACGGGCCCTTTAGTAAGAACCCCTAGGCCGGCAAAGATATAGGCCCATACCATAAAGCGTGTCTTGCCCTCAGTCAGACCACGATAGGCATAGGCAAAAGTACCAATCGTAGCCCATAGGAGTACCATATCCGTTACAATCCCCCTAGCTAAGAGCCAAAATTCTAAGGAAGACCCTAAAATCATAGCGCTCCACAAGGATAGTAAGCGTCGTCCTGAAATACTACGCACCACTTGATAAAACAAGCCTATAGCCAAGGCCCCGAATAAAGCAGCCGGAAAGCGAGCTGCAAAATCGGTAAAACCAAATAATTTATAACTTAGGCCTATGAGCCAATAAATCATAATGGGTTTATCATACCAATAATTATGATAAATCTGTGGCGATAACCAATCACCAGTTACCGCCATTTCTTTTGCCGTCAATGCATAATTAGACTCTACCGGATCAGTCACTGATAAAGCCCCATTCCCTATAGCATACATGGCTAAGGCAATGAGAAAACAAATAACGGTCAAACGATGAAGCCGCATCAAATCCCTCCTTAGTCTTGCTGGCTATCCTGAGTATCAGACGACGTAGCGGCCGCTTTGTTCTTTTTATGGCGATAATAACGAATACCAAAGAATAGAGCAACAACAGCAAAGACAGCAATCATAATCACTAAGAATTCGTGATTATACTCAATTAAATCTTGCCAATGTTCCCCTAATTTCACACCTAGCCAAACGAGCAAAATCGTCCAAGGAATCGTGCCTAACAAAGTCCAAATGACAAATCGCCCCATAGGATAGCGAGCAATCCCTGCAGGGAAAGAAATGAACGTACGAATCCCTGGCAATAAACGGCCAAAAAATACAGCAGCACCACCATATTTATTGAACATTTTTTCTGCCATAGCAAATTTATGCTCGTTGAAGAAAATATACTTGCCATATCGTTTAAGTAAAGGACGACCACCATGTTCGCCCATCCAATACGATAAAATAGAACCTACTACACCAGCAGCGGTAGCCACAAGCATAGTCATATTCATCTCAAATACGCCTTGCGCAATAAGATAACCAGAAAACCCTAAGACAATCTCACTAGGGATTGGGATATTAGCATTTTCCAGCACCATAGCAATAAACATGGCCGCATAACCATAAGTTTCTAAAAATGAAATTAGATATTCCACGTTTTGTAATCTCCTTTACGAATACAAATTCATTAACCAATTATATTCATTCCTATGAGCCTGCAGTGTCAACATAGCTTCCACTACGAATGGACTACACCGTCGAACCACCACTAGATACTGTACGCTCACAAAAATAAATATATATTTTATAAATTACATACTACACTAAATTTAATTTTACCATATTTTACTGAAAATTAATATAAATTGACCATTTTAGACATAAAACCTTATTAACATGTCTATTAGCAGAAGATAAACATAAAAAGAGTCGCAAAGCACTATGGCTTCACGACTCTACTTTACTTCTTAAGCACCAAATACATCTTGTAATACGATGGTCTGTTTACGATTAGGACCAACGGATACAATACCAAGACGAACACCCGTTACTTCAGAAATACGTTCTACATAACGACGTGCATTTTCTGGCAAATCTTCGTAGTTGCGAATATGGCTAATATCTGTCTGCCAACCAGGTAAGGTTTCATAAACTGGTTCGCATTTTTCTAATTCTTGTAAATCAGCGGGGAAGCCTTTTACTGGTTCGCCATTTAAAGTATAACCCACACAGATTTTTAATTCTGGCAATTTATCTAAAATATCAAGACGAGTAATTGCCAAGTAATCAAGACTGTTCAAATCAGCGGCATAGCGAACTACAGCAAGGTCTAACCAACCACAACGGCGAGGACGGCCCGTTACAGTACCAAATTCACGACCTGTTTCACGAAGCAAATCGCCTGTTTCATTTAATAATTCAGATGGGAATGGGCCAGCCCCTACACGAGTAGCATATGCTTTAACAACCCCTACGATATTTTTCAAATAGTTAGGGCCTACACCAGCACCAACCGAAGCGCCACCAGAAATTGGGTGAGAGCTTGTTACGAATGGATACGTGCCATGGTCAAGGTCAAGCATAGTAGCCTGTGCCCCTTCAAACAATACTTTTTTACCGTCTTTGATATAGGATACTACATTGTAGTTTGTATCCGTTACATATTGACGCAAACGGTCTGCATAGCCTAAGTAGTCTTTGAGAATTTCATAGTAATCTACTGGTTCTGCCCCATATACATCACGCAAAATTTTATTTTTAAGTTTTACATTATATGTTAATTTTTCTTTGAAAACTTCTTCATTCATCAAATCGCAAATACGGATGCCGATACGATTTACTTTATCCGCATAGCATGGGCCGATACCATTTTTAGTAGTGCCGATAGAAAGAGCTCCTTTAGATGCTTCTTCCGCTTCATCCAAACGATTATGATATGGCAAAATTACATGAGCACGATTAGAAATCTGCAAAGTTTTCGCACTTTTTCCTTCTCGTTCTAAGTTTTCAATTTCACCAAGCAATACTTTAGGATCAATAACCGTACCAGTACCTACAACATTGATTTTGTCATCATACAAAATACCACTAGGTAATAAACGAAGAGCAAATGCTTTATCGTCAACCACTACGGTATGTCCAGCATTATTGCCACCTTGACTGCGTACTACCACGTCTGCCTGTTCTGCTAAATAATCTACGATTTTACCTTTTCCTTCGTCGCCCCATTGGGTGCCGATAACCATACTGGTTGCCATAATATTAAACCTCCATTTATCTCACATAGTGTCAGTTGTTGGTATGGCCTACTCTAAATCAGAGCATTCATACACCTCATTATAGCACACCTTTAAAAAGCATGCATTAGGGAGTTAGCAACCATAATCTATTTCTTCAATAAACACAAGAAAAAGGTGCATCTTAGAAACTAAAACATCTAGTTTCAAGATACACCTTTAATGTATTTATATTCTATTGTATGTCTATATTATAACCCAAAGCGAGCCATAATAGTATCTACATGACGAAGCATGCGATGTGGATCAAATAAATGATCAATTTCTTCGTCTGTTAAGTATTTCTTAATATCTTCATCGCCTTTTAAGCCGGCTTTGAAATCTTTACCTTCTAACCAACGAGCCATAGCATGACGCTGTACCCAACGATAGGCTTGGTCACGAATGGCCCCTTTATCAACCAAAGCTGTTAAAATTTGTTGGCTGAAAATTAAACCGCCCGTTAATTCCAAGTTTTTCATCATATTTTCTGGATATACTAACAATTTATCAATTACTTTAATTGTTAAGGATAACATGTAATCCACTGTAATCGTGCTATCTGGCAAAATAACACGCTCTACTGAACTATGAGAAATATCACGTTCGTGCCACAAAGCCACATCTTCCATAGCTGCTTGTGCATTGCCACGCACCACGCGGGCTAAGCCACAAATACGTTCACAAGTAATTGGATTACGTTTATGAGGCATAGCGGAAGAACCTTTTTGTTTAGGGCTGAAATATTCTTCAGCTTCGCGCACTTCCGTACGTTGTAAATGACGAATTTCTAGAGCAATTTTATCCAAAGTACTAGCGATAATAGCTAATGTACTGCAAAGTTCAGCATGACGGTCACGTTGAATAACCTGAGTCGCAATTTTAACTGGTTCCAAACCAAGTTTTTCACATACATATTTTTCAATAAATGGATCATTTACTGAGTAAGTACCTACGGCACCAGACATCTTGCCAACAGCTACATTTTTCTTAGCATGTTCTAAACGTTCAATATCTCGTTCAATTTCAGCCATCCAAAGGCAAAGTTTCAAACCAAACGTAGTTGGTTCTCCATGAATCCCATGAGTACGCCCCACCATTGGCGTATATTTGAATTCAGCAGCTCGACGACGAAGTACATCGCGCAAAGTATGTAAGTCTTCCAAAATGATGTCACACGCTTGTTTCATCATAGCCCCAAGCGCTGTATCTTTTACATCCGTAGAAGTTAAACCAAGGTGAATATACTTAGCTTCTTCCCCTACGTATTCGCCAACTGCAGTTACGAAGGAAATAATATCATGATTTGTTTCTTTTTCGATTTCGTGAATACGTTCTACGTCAAAATTAGCTTTTTCACGAATCACTTTAGCTGCTTCTTTAGGAATAGTTCCCAATTCAGCTTGTGCTTCACAAGCTAAAATTTCAACTTCCAACATTTGTTCAAATTCGTTACGTTCGCTCCAAATGTGGCCCATTTTTTCTCTTGTATACCGTTGGATCATGTGTGTTAAACCTCCAGGAAAATGACTGAATATTCTTCTTTCATTCTATCATAGGACCTATAAGGGGTCAATATAAATAACCGAACATTCAAAAGCTAAAATTAATCAACATTCGGATTTTTATATTTACAACTGCCGATAAAAATAAATAACTTCGGTCCCCGTTTTAGCAAAGGCAGCCCCTGTTACATAAGGGTGATCAAAGGTTGTTCCCACATTAAAAATATAATACTCATACGCATCGCCCAAAGGTTGCGACGTATACGTATATGAATAATAGCCTAGCAAGCTTTGTTGCAACTCTTTATTAGTTGTTTCATCAAATAATTGTGTAGTCGGTTGTACTTGTAAAGTCTGCTCGTTAGCGTCAATACTATCACTCCAAAAATCACGCCATGGGCCTAAATTACTCAATTCCTTAGATATGTTAAAACGATAATCTGGTAATAGTTCCCGTAAACTATAAGCATACTGCATGTCTGAATTAGGTTCCATTTTAACATATACAGAACGGCTATCCGCTAAATTTGTCTGCATAATAGCTAGTTTCATCGCCTCTGCACGATACAACGCCAACTCATTGGCCGTTCCCTTGAACGCTACTTGTGCTTCACCACCAGCTTTACCAAATTGAGGTACATAAAATACTTGCACGTCCTTAGCAAAACTAGGAATTTCTTTTGGGAATCCATCAAAGGCAGGAATCTGCTTATATTGTGTTACATCCGTCATCGGTAACGCTACCTTTAAAGCTTGTTGTCGATACCACGAATTGCTACTATTGGTAACCGACGTTTTAGCCGTTGAAGCTGGCAAATACGCTTCTAACAGCTGTTTTGGCACACCTCGTTCGGCTAACGGCGAACCAGCTACTACAGTATCAGCCGTTGTATAATTAACTACATCCTGTAAACCACTAGTAGGAATCGTAGCCCCCAACGCAGTTCCTGAAACAAGCACTGTCCCTAACAAAGACAATAACCATTTTTTACGCATTACACTTACAGCCATCGGTCATAACCTCCTTATGTTTCTATCTTATTTTATTATAGCGTAATTTAAGAACCCTGCCTATATAACAAAAGGAGAATCAGCTTCTACGCTCCATACTATTTTAGATATAGCCCATTATGGACTAATATAGCGTAAAAACTAACTCTCCTCTATAAGTTAGCTATTCGTTTTAGATTTATCGATTTTCACTTAACTTTTTTAACAAATGCAATAATGTTTCTTGTTCAGCAGCCCCCAATTTAGCCATACTTGCTTGAATGGCCTGCACATTCCGAGGCGCCAACTCACTAATAATATCATAGCCCGCCTTTGTTAAATGTAAAATGCACACCCGTCGATCCTTTGGATCCTCCAATCGCTCAATATAATTCAACTTTACCAAATTATTGACAATTAATGAGATGGTACCAACCGTACTTAGAATGCGTTCACGTACCTCGCCAACAGTCATATCGCCTTTACTATATAATGCTTCCAACACCATAAACTGGCTAAAGGTCAAACCATATTCAGCGGCTAAGTCAGCCGTCTTTTTATCAAGTGTATTAACATTGCGGTGCAAACCAATTAATATTTTCATTTCTGTCGGTGTCAAACTATCGCCCCTCGCTTTTTACACATCTAATTAGATATATCTTACCGATTACGCTTCAATTTGTAAAGCAATTTATAAACGCTCCATTAAAAATACCATAGAAGAACTACAGAAAAGCATAGAAGGACCATAAAGAAGCAATAGAAGATCCACAAAAATACAATAAAAAAAGCTACGTACTCGTCGGTTCACGAGCACGTAGCCTTTATTTTACGCCGTTAAGCCTGTGGCGCTACGGTAGTAGTTTCTACACGAACTACATCTTTATACGGATAGGCACAAAGAGTTGCCATAGCTTGACCTACTTCTTCAAAATCATCATTGGTCAATTCTGGATTGATATTGCCAATGCTAATATTTTTTACCTTTTTATCCCCTAAATCTAAACGAATCTGAATTTTTACCACTTCTTTTACTGCTACATCTGCCATAATTGACCTCCTAAAAATTTTCATCACACTACTTACAATACGCATGCACTAAATAAATCTATATAGTACACAAAACAACCTCAATCAATCGTTACCTCTAACTCACCTAGAATCAGTCGGTACTTCTAATCCTCCTATGCCACAATAGGCGCACTAGTATTTTCTACCATATAAGCCCCTTTAAAAGCGGTTAACACCTTACCTTTAGCACTGGTCATCAAATGTTTAGCCAACACCATATCAGCCACAGTTTTAACGGCCCCCAAGGTAACATCTGCTTTTGGTACTGAAATACGCACCGTTGTTTCCTTACTGTCGTCATCTAAAAATACAAGTTGTAATTCATGTTTTAAAATATTTGCATTGCCTGTTGCCATAATTGCCTCCCAATCTATGTTACTTTTCGTCATTCATGACTAAAAAGCATACATTATCTAAATCAAAATAAAATTTACCCTATGTAAAAAGTACATGTACTCTGAATTTCTCAACATTCTCATTGACCGTTTGCAAACGCCATAAGCGATTCGTCTTACTTCGTAAGCCCGCTTACACCCCTATACATTCCCCATTAGGTCCTCTGTCAAGTCAAAAAATCTAAAATAAATGTCCATCCATTGTCCATATGCAAAATTTTCAATTTACATTCGTATTTCCCTCTTTCTTTTATACGGTGAAAAATAGTATAATGAGGTGTATCTTGTATATGATAAGTAATATCATATACAAGATATTGATTTATAATACTTCATAAAATAACTCAAAAATAATCCATGTATTTAGAGGAATCGAGTTTTTTAAACTAATTTATTAACACTTTGTAAAGGGAAGGAACCGTATTTCATGGCTATTATGATTAAAAAACGAGACGGCCACTATGAACCGCTCTCTGTAGAAAAAACCAAAAAAATGATTGCTTTTGCTTGCTTAGGACTGGACAGTTGCGATCCTATCGAACTAGAAATGGACTCCAAGCTCCAATTCGTAGATGGCATGAGCACGAAAGAAATTCAAAAAATTCTCGTGCAAACGGCCATCGAAAAGGTAATCCAAAAAGCAGACGACGGTTTTGGTAACATGGTAAATCGCATGAACCAAGACTGGCAATATGTAGCGGCTCGTCTCTTCTTATTTGACTTATACAAAGAAGCAGCTATCCAACGCAAATACAAAGCCTTTGGCTACGGCAATTTCCCAGCCCTAGTTAAAACCTTGGTTGAAGCTAATCGCTACGCTGATTTCTTCCTCACTAAATATACGCCAGAAGAATTAGAAGAATTGGGCGACTATATTAAACCGAAACGCGACTATTTATTTAACTACGAAGGCATTAAATTATTAGCCGATCGTTACCTAGTAAAAGGCTACAACAAAGAAGTATTCGAATTACCACAAGAACGTTTCATGGCGATTGCTATGCATCTAGCCCTCATCGAAGGGGACCGCAAAGTAGAATTTGCTAAGAAATTCTACGACTTAATGAGTACTTTAAAAATGACTACCGCTACGCCAACCTTGGCCAATGCTGGTACGCCATTTCATCAGCTCAGCAGCTGCTTTATCTCTGGGGTAGACGACAATTTATGGTCTATTTATGATGTAAACAGTAAGTTCTCCCGCGTATCTAAACATGGTGGTGCTCTTGGGATTTACATGGGCCGTGTCCGTGCTTTAAACAGTGATATTCGTGGCTACAAAAACTCCTCTGGTGGCGTTATTCCTTGGATTCGTTTATATAATGATACCGCCGTGGCCGTTGACCAATTGGGTAAACGTAAAGGCGGTGCCACTGTAACCCTTGATATTTGGCACAAAGACTTCTATGAATTTGTAGAACTTCGTACAAATAACGGCGATGATCGTCGTAAAGCACATGATATTTTCCCAGCAGTTGCTATTCCAGATATTTTCATGGAACGCCTCTTAGCTCGTGAAAACTTCAGCCTCTTTGACCCTCACGAAGTACAACAAGTGATGGGCTTTAACTTAGAAGATTTCTATGATGACGATGATAAAAAGGCCTTCACGGAACATTATCTACTCTGTGAAAACAACCCAGAACTTCATGCCATTCAAGTAAGTGCTTTAGACATGATGAAAAAAATCATGCGCAGTGCGGTAGAAACAGGTACACCATTCATCTTCTTCCGTGACACTGCCAACCGCACCAACCCTAACAAACATGCGGGCATGATTTACGCGTCTAACCTCTGTCACGAAATCGCTCAGAACGTTGGTTTTACTAATCTTTCTGATGAAACCATTCACCCAGACGGCTCCATTACGACCAAAACAATCACTGGCGACATGGTAACTTGTAACTTAAATTCCATTAACCTTGGTAAAATTACTGACGAAGAATTAGAAGAAAACGTAGCTCTTCAGATTCGCATGTTAGACAATGTTATTTCCATTAATCAATTCCCTGTACCAGAAGCTAAAATGACCAGCGAAAAATACCGTGCCATCGGCCTTGGTACAAGTGGCTACCACCACTACTTAGTGCGTCATCAAATTCAATGGGAAACGGAAGAACATATTGAAACTGCGGACAAATTATTTGAAAACATTGCTTACTATGCTATCAAAGCATCCATGGAACTGGCAAAAGAAAAAGGCGCTTACCCAGCCTTTAAAGGCTCCGAATGGGAAACTGGTGCTTACTTTGAACGCCGTGGTTATACGTCTGAACGTTGGCAACAACTTCGCAAAGATGTAGCTAAATACGGCCTTCGCAACGGTTACCTTATGGCCATTGCTCCTACTGGTAGTACCTCCAATATTGCCAACACAACCGCTGGTATTGACCCTATTTTCAAAAAATTCTTCATTGAAGAGAAAAAAGGTAGCTTCACTCCTAAAACAGCGCCCGATCTTGACAACTCTACGTTCTGGCTCTACAAAGAAGCGCATACCATCGACCAACAATGGAGCATTCGAGCGTGCGCGGCCCGTCAACGTCACATCGACCAGGCACAATCTTTTAACTTGTACATTACACCACAGATGAAAGCCAAAGAAATTCTTAACTTATATGTGGAAGCGTACAAACAAGGGGTTAAAACGATTTACTATATTCGTAACCAATCCCTTGAAATGGATGAATGCACTAGCTGTTCTTCCTGATACTAAAATATTTCAGACGTTTCACAAACAGTCATGCTATACTAAAGAAAAGGCCCTCTTACAGAGGGCTTATCACTGAATCTAGAAAGGGTGAATACCATTATGAAAAAAAAATTAATTTTTAACGAACACGGCGAACGTGGTACAGAAAGTATGATTGGCGGTAACACTACCAATTTACGTGAATGGAACCGCATTAAGTATGATTGGGCTACCACCCTCTATCGCACCATGCTTAACAACTTCTGGATTCCAGAAGAAATCTCACTTAACGAAGATATTAAACAGTTCCCATTCCTTACTGACAGCGAACGTCGCGCTTTCGATAAAATTATTTCTTTCCTCAACTTCCTTGACTCCATTCAAAGTGAAAATTTACCCAACCTAAGTCGTTATGTAACGGCCGCTGAAGTAGCGTCACTACTTAATATTCAGGCCTTCCAAGAAGAAATTCACGCCCAAAGTTATTCCTATATTTTGGACACCGTAACCAATCCGATTACTCGTGACCGCATTTATGACGAATGGCGTACTGATGAACATCTATTGGCTCGGAACCGCTTCATTGCTGACATTTACCAACGTTTCAGCGATGATCCTTCGGAACATAACTTAATTCGCACAATCATGGCGAACTACATCCTAGAAGGGATTTACTTCTACTCCGGTTTCAGCTTCTTCTATACCTTAGCACGCCAAGGTAAAATGACCGCTACTAGCACGATTTTCAAATATATCAATCGTGATGAAGTAACCCATCTTGTATTATTCCAGAACATTATTCGTGAACTTCGTCAAGAACGACCTGAGTTATTTACCCAAGAATTAGAAGAAGAATTAACAGACATGCTTCGTCAAGGAACTGAAAATGAAATCGCTTGGGGCCAATATATTACTGATGACAAAATTCTCGGTATTAATAATGTTCTCATCGAACGTTACATTAAATACTTAGCGAACCTTCGTCTAGATGCGATTGGTCTTAAACCGCTCTATCCGGAAATCAAGGAAAATCCAATGGCTTGGATTGAAAGTTTCTCCAATCTTAACAGCACGAAAACAGACTTCTTCGAAGCAAAAGTAACAAACTATACTAAGGCGGCAGCCTTCGATTTTGATGACTTGGAATAAAAAAGATTTCACACATTTTGAAAATGTTTTGTAAAAAAGACTTGCCAAATGAAAAACATGGGTTTATAATGTTGGCAATCACTTTTAGAAAGGAGCCAATATAATGAGTACGCAAATCAGCACGTTAAACAGCCAATACTTCTATTTTTGGTTCTTTATCCAGTCTACGGGTAAAGGACTATTTGGGCTACGCTGATTTAGGTATCATTGATGGCTTAGTATAGTTAGGGAGCTACCCGTAGTGCACGCGGGTGGCTCCTTTTTTGTATACTTGATAATAATATGATGTTTGATAGATAGAAGGATAGTATTATGGACGAAACACATTTTCAAATATTCATTACAGAAAAAAGAGGAGAGATTACTATGATTATTACATTGAAAGAAAACGCAACACCAGAGAAGATTCAAGAATTATCCGCCAAATTAGAGGCCCAAGGCATTATCTTACATCCGGTCCAAGGGAGCAACTACTCCCTTATTGGCTTAATTGGCGATACTTCCTTACTCGATAAACGACAAATTGAATCCCTTGACATTGTGGAGAAAGTAACCCGCATTCAAGAGCCTTTCAAAAAAGCCAACCGTAAGTTCCATCCCGAAGATACTATCGTTGATGTAAGTGGCGTAAAAATCGGTGGTGGCCACTTCGCCATCATGGCGGGTCCTTGTTCCGTTGAAACACCAGAACAAGTAATTGCCACTGCTAAAGCAGTCAAAGAAGCAGGTGCTACTATTCTTCGTGGTGGCGCCTTCAAACCTCGTACCTCTCCATACTCGTTCCAAGGCATGGGTCCTGAAGGTCTTGAATTACTCGTCCTGGCAAAAAAAGAAACAGGGCTACCTATCGTTTCAGAAGTCATGGATCCATCACAACTACAATACTTCGATGAAGTAGACATGCTTCAAATTGGCGCCCGTAACATGCAAAACTTCACCTTGCTTAAAGAAGTGGGTAAATTAAATAAACCCGTCCTCTTAAAACGCGGTCTTAGTGCGACTTACGAAGAATGGTTAATGGCCGCTGAATACATCATGAGCGAAGGCAATACACAAATCGTCCTCTGTGAACGCGGGATCCGCACTTTTGAAACAAAAACGCGCAATACCCTCGATGTAACGGCCATTCCTATGATTCACGAATTGAGCCATTTACCAATCATCATGGACCCTAGCCATGCAGCGGGCATGAGCCGTATGGTTCGACCTTTATCGCTCGCTTCCACTGGTGGCGGTGCGGACGGCCTTATGATTGAAGTTCACATTGACCCAGCGAAAGCCCTTTGTGACGGTCCACAAGCCTTGCGCCCTGATCAATTTGCATCCCTTACTAAAGAAGTGTTCGCTTTGCGCGACGTATTAAGTAAGTAATGGGCCGCTGTATGTAAACTTCACCAAAGCCACGATAGCCTACGTTGGTAACTCGTGGCTTTTTTATACTAATCATTGTATACTCAGAATAGATAGGTATTCAATTGCATGAGAAAGGATAGTCTATGGAACGAATTCACATCGATGCCTCCACCTCCTACGATGTTATCATCGAAGAACAGGCCTTACACCACCTAGTGTCATATCTAGGGCCTTTAAAAAGCCCTCGCCCTACCATTATCGTTAGCGACGATCAAGTAGCGCCTCTTTATTTAGATATAATCAAACAGCAACTAGAAGAGTCTGGTTATACCGTCTACACCTATGTATTTCCTCATGGTGAAACGGAAAAAAACGCCCATCGCTTACTAGATTTAGTGGAATTTATGGCACAAAAAGCCCTAACCCGTAAAGACTTACTCATCGCCCTTGGCGGTGGTGTCGTTGGCGATATGGCCGGCTTTGCCGCAGCCACCTATTTACGAGGCATCGATTATGTGCAAATTCCTACCTCTTTATTAGCCGCCGTAGATTCTTCGGTAGGCGGGAAAACAGCCGTTAATTTATCGGCCGGCAAAAACCTATGGGGTGCTTTCAAACAGCCGATTCTTGTCCTCTGTGATCCTATGACATTACAGACCTTGCCGGCTGAAGAATTCGCCAATGGCTGTGGTGAAATTATAAAATACGGCATGCTAGGCTATCCTGAATTATTACAAGATTTACAAACTCACCCATTGCGCCAAAGCGATTTACCGCATATTGAAGAAGTTATTGCCCTTTGCGTAAAAGCCAAAGCGGCCATTGTCAGCCAAGATGAACGGGAAAGGAGCCTTCGCGCCTTACTCAATTTTGGCCACACCTTTGGCCATAGCATTGAACAATTAAGCCATTTCACAGTCAAACACGGCATGGCCGTCAGTATTGGCATGGCCCTCATGATGCGCGCCGCCTACCAAGCTAATCGCATTAGTGAGCAGGAATTAACAGCCTTTTTACAATTGCTTACTACACATCACTTGCCGATTCATACCGACGTTGCCACCGCTGACTTATGCCAAGCCGCTTTGCACGATAAGAAAAGCCAGGGTGATACCATTACGATTATTCGGCCCATTAGCTGGGGCCATTGTGACCTACTCACCATTCCTCACCAAGACCTAGCCCACTATGTAGTTAAGGAGGTATAACATGTCCACATCCATAACGGTAAAACGAGCCATTCCCCATGGCACAATCGCCGCCATTCCCGCTAAAGCCCACGCCCATCGTGCGCTCATTGCAGCGGCCTTAGCACAAAGCCCGTCGTCCCTTATTATTGCCCATTATTCGGAAGACATTGATGCCACTATTGCCTCGTTACAAGGTCTAGGGGCTACCATAACTAAGACAGCCACTGGTGTAACGGTAATCCCTATCCCCCAGATTCCGCCATCAAAGACTACTCAAAAAAGAGCTATTAATGCTCATGAATCCGGCACTACCTTGCGTTTACTCTTACCTGTCGCCTCGGTCATCAGCGAAGCCACTGACGTAACAGCGGCAGGCCGTTTACCAGAGCGTCCCTTAGAACCCTTAAAAAGCCAACTGGAAGCTCATGGCATTAGTTTTTCAGCCCCTAAACCACCGTTTACTATGACTGGTAAGCTTACAGGGGGCACCTTTGAAATGGTAGGTAACGTAAGCAGTCAATTCTTCTCAGGTCTATTATTAGCGGCCCCTAGCATAGCGCCCGTGACTATTCATAGCACCACGGCCCTACAATCGCGAGATTATGTAGAACTTACGCGCAAAGTTATGGCCGACTTTGGCGTAATCACAACGACCAGCCACGACGGCAATACCTTTACAGTCCCACCTAACCAACACTATGAAGGACGCCAACAATATGCTATCGAAGGGGATTGGTCCAATAGTGCCATCTGGCTCGTAGCGACGGCCATGACGGGCCAACCACTGACAATTACCAATTTACAAGCCGATTCCACCCAAGCAGATAAACGAATTTTAGACATTATTACAGCGGCAGGTGCCACCGTAAGCTGGTCTAGTTCAAATGATGCCCCTAAGCAAACAATGCTACATTGTAGTGGCCGTGCGCACACACCCATCACGGTAGACTTAGAACAATGTCCTGATTTACTGCCTGTTCTAGCGGCACTCGCTTGTAGTATTGAAGGGGAAAGCTGGTTTATGAATGGCGAACGCCTTCGTTTAAAAGAATCGGATCGCTTAGCCGCTGTCGAGGAATTAGTAGCTACCTTAGGCGGTCAAGCTCGTGTAGAAGGGGATAACCTCTACATTACTGGCACAGGGCAACTTCTAGGAGGTACGGTCCACTCTCATAACGATCATCGCCTAGTAATGGCAGCTACCTTAATGGCGCTTATTAGTGAAACCCCTGTTACCATTACTGACAGCGACGCTATTAATAAATCCTATCCTCTATTTTTCAAACATTGGAAGCAACTGGGAGGGCAATATGAGCTCTAGTTTTGGTAAAAATTTAAAAATTTCTGTATTTGGTGCCTCTCATGGCACAGCCATTGGCGCCGTAGTGGATGGCTTACCTTGTGGCCTCACCATTGATGAAACGGCCCTGTTACGCTTTATGAAACGCCGTGCCCCTGGTCAAAGTCTAGTCACCACACAACGCAAAGAAGCGGACCAGCCTCATTTTTTAGCAGGCTTAGTAGATGGTCAACTCAGTGGCTCACCGTTAGCCTTTTATATTGAAAACACCAATCAACACTCCAAAGATTACAACAATCTCCGAGATGTACCCCGTCCGTCCCATGCTGATTATACAGCCCGCATGCGTTATGGTGATGCCGTAGACATGCGTGGTGGTGGCCATTTCTCCGGTCGTTTAACGGCCCCCCTCTGCTGTGCTGGTGGTATAGCGTTACAAATTTTAAAGGCTAACGGTATCGAAGTAGCAGCTCACTTACGCCAGATTGGCCCCATTAAAGACAAACCCATCAGTTTCACCAAGCCGGCTATGGAAGATTTACAAAAAGTAGCCTTTGAAACCATCGCCATGGTATCACCCCAGGAACGTTTGCGGGCCATTACCTACATTGATGAATTGCGCCAAGCGGGCAATTCCACTGGTGGTATTATCGAAGTATTCGTAACGGGCTTGCCCGCTGGTCTAGGTAATCCAAATTTTGACGGCATTGAAAATCGCCTATCTCAAGCTATCTTTGGTATTCCTGGTGTAAAAGGCGTCGCCTTTGGCAGTGGCTTTGAAGGTTGTCTTAGCACGGGGGCGGAACAAAATGATCCTTTCCTATTAGAGGAAGGCACCGTCCGCACGTTAAATAATAATAGTGGTGGTATTCAAGGCGGTATTACCAATGGCATGCCGCTAATCCTGCAAGTAGGCATGAAGCCAACCGCCTCTATTGCTAAAGTACAGCCAAGTTTCAGTTATGAAAAACAAGCCAATGTGGACCTCCAAATTAAAGGCCGCCATGACCCTTGTATTGCCATACGAGCCGTGCCTGTAACTGAAGCTGTCACAGCCCTAGTTCTATTAGACTTTTTACTCGATAATAATGTACAATTTACCCCAAACCATACAGAAAGGACATCTCTATGAGTCAAACCCCTTTGCTCAGCCCTTACGGTCTTCTTGGCAAAACCTTGGGGCACAGCTATTCGCCTGAAATTCATAAGGCCCTAGGCAATGCCGCCTATACTCTCTTTGAGCGTTTCCCCCATGAACTCGCTCAATTTCTGGCACAACCTGATTTAAAAGGCCTCAATGTAACTATTCCTTATAAACAAACTGTAATGAGTGCTTGTCAACGCTTATCCGACGCGGCTAAACGTATTGGTTGTGTCAACACTATGGTTCGTCAAGCCGATAATAGCTGGTATGGCCATAATACAGACTACGATGGTTTCATCTTTCTATTACAGCGCGCTCATATTACCGTGGCACATAAAAAAGTCCTCATCCTTGGTGACGGTGCTACATCCCATACGGTTCACATTGCCCTGGAAGATTTAGGTGCTCGTGAAATCATTCATTTGTCCCGCAAAACGGCCCCTTTTTATGAGGATGCTCCGCAACATAGCGAGGATACAGACATCATCATTAATACAACCCCGGTAGGCATGTATCCCCACTGCCCAAATCAGCTCATAACTTTAGCTGATTTTACCAAACTGAGTGGCGTTGTAGATGTGGTATATAATCCGTATCGCACCGCCCTTCTCATCGAAGCGGAACAACGCGGAATTCCTTATAGTGATGGTTTACCTATGCTCGTTGGCCAAGCCGTAGCAGCGGCCACCTTATTTCAAAATAAGACCTTTGGCCCTGAGGAAGCAGACACTATCATTACTAAGCTACGGCAACAACAAGAAAATATCATCCTCATCGGTATGCCTGGCGTTGGTAAAACGACGGTAGGTCAAGCATTAGCGGCTCGCTTTAAGCGCCCCCTCATCGACTGTGATGAAGAATTTGAAAAACGTTATAGCCATCCTGGGGACTACATTGCCACCTATGGCGAGCCTGCTTTTCGTGAAAAGGAAACCGCCCTCTTACAAGAACTTTGCAAAACTACAGGGGCCATTATCGCCACAGGCGGTGGTATTGTAACTCGACCTGAAAACTATCCCATTTTGCGACAAAATGGTCGTATTTACTGGATTCGTCGCCCACTGGAACGCTTAGCTACTGACAATCGCCCCCTATCCCAAGGCGGTTTGCAACGATTAGAAGAACTGTATACCATTCGCCAGCCTCTGTATGAAACATTTTCACAGTATAGTCTTGACTTTGCAACACCTGACGAAGGCGCGCAACGCATTGAGGAGGAATATTATGCACATTTTAATTCTTAATGGACCTAACATTAATCTACTGGGCCTCCGTGAACCTGATATTTATGGCTCCACAACCTATGAAGATTTAGTTCATCAACTGCGAGACTACGCGGAATCCCTTGGTATCTCCGTAAGCTTATACCAAAGTAATCATGAAGGTAGCTTAGTGGATCGGATTCAAGCTGCCCGTTTTGATATTGATGCTATCATCATCAACCCCGCCGCCTACAGCCACACCTCTATTGCTATTTTAGATGCCTTAAAAGCGGTTCACCTCCCTACAGTGGAAGTCCATATCTCCAATCCTAAAGAGCGTGAAACCTTCCGTCATCATTCCTTCGTAAGCGAATATGCGGAAAAAGTCATTATGGGGCAAGGCGTAGCTGGCTATAGCCAGGCTATTGATTACTTGGTGAAGACCTATAAAAAGGGGTAAAGGATGTTGTAAAAATTGCTAATGATAGCCTCCCCCCTAGCAATTTATAGTCTCTCCAGGCAAATTATTCTCTGCTCAAGTCGAATTATAGTCTACCCTTGAATGTTCTATTCTTAAAGGCTCTATTACAATAAGCCAAAATCAATAGTCTATGATACTAAACAAAAATTTGTAATCTATAATACTAAACAAAAAGGGGCTGTAACGAAATACGGATTTTCTCCGTCATTTAAGTTACAGCTCTCTTTTCTTTTTAAAATAAGGACTTCTTTGAGATATCATAACTCTCAAAGAAGTCCTTATTTTAGTTTTTAGGCGCACCTAAATAAAGCCTTTAACAACGCTTTTTTAATATATTTATG
>NZ_NMZQ01000020.1 GCF_010093125.1 Veillonella sp. R32 | reverse complement strand
ATTTCGTTACAGCCCCTTTGTTGTATAAGGACTGTTACTTTGATAAAAATCATGTATAATAAAAAGTATCTTATAGTAGTTGGTATTAGAGGAGTGAGTGTATGCAATGTAAACAATGTGGTCATGAACAGCAGTGCGGTCATTTTTGTGGTCATTGTGGAAGTTCATTAGCTGATAATGGCACAGCAAAGCGATTAGTTCCTTATGAACGGAAGGATGAAACATATATTATTATTTGTGCCGTGCTTTATTTTATTTTGTCATCTTCCTTTTCCTTTCAATGGAAGTTTTAATATGGGATAGTCAGTAACGGGAGGAAATGAATGTTTTGCAAATATTGCGGTCACCCAATTATTGAAGGTGATAGTTATTGTACAGACTGTGGTAATCATATTCAAGAAGGATCCGCCATGGTCAGTTGGAAAGGCTCTTTGGATATATTTGCTAATTATAAAATGTGCTTATTGAAAAAGCCATTTACTATACAAGGGCGTGCTACGCGCGCTGAATTTTGGCGTTTCATGTTATTGCAGTCTTTAATTTTACATATTATTAATCTACCAGTCAGTTGGTTTGAGGAAACGAATGTGGTTATAGAGGTGTTATCTTGGGTAACTACCATATTGGCTTTATTTAGCTTAGTGATTGAAAATTGTCTAATTGTAAGGCGACTCCATGATTTTAATGTTAGTGGTAAGTGGGTTGCTGCGTATTGGGCCCTATTTGGGGCTGGCATAATCTTTTTCATTAGCCGCATAGGGCCGTATTGGCTACTACTAAGTACTAATACGTTTACTTTAGATTCGGCAACAGCTATGCCTTTGGTAGTCAGTATGATGCTAGTAGGTGCGTTGGCCGTTATTGGACTTATGGCAACGATTGTTATTGGTTGTATTCCGAGTAATAAACGAGAAAATAAATATGGCCTTTTACCTGATTATACATATTATAGAGGAGAGTAGGAAGTTATATGTTTTGTTCTCATTGTGGTGAGCCTATAGAAGGGGGTACTCGTTTTTGCCCTCATTGTGGTCAAGAAAATATCCTTACATCAGTGCCTGTTTTAGCGAATCGTGTGGGCTCTTTAGATTTAATAGATAATTTTAAACTGTGTATGACTAAAAAATATTGGTCAGTACAGGGACGGGCCACTCGCGGTGAATATTGGAAATTCCAATTATTATTAGTCGCCCTTTGGGTCTTAATTGTGGGGCCCTGCCTATTTGTTGCCATTATGTTAGGTGATACGGTAGGACATGATCTGTCTATGGGGCTGTTTTTTCTGTTGTTAGTCGTACTTTTTATAGCTTTTATACCACCTAATATAAGTTGTGAAATCCGTCGGTTTCATGATGCCGGTTTTAGTGGTTGGTGGTTTCTTTTGCATTTAATACCAGGCGGTAGCATGGTTTGCTTTATTTTTACCTTATTGCCAAGCCAACTAGGTCCTAATGAATATGGGCCATTACCTGATTATTCTGAAAATAAAAAAACGATCTGATTTTAAATCAGACCGTTTCTTCAATTACATATTCTTTGAGAGACGAGTCTGACGCTACCAAACGTATGACTATCTCTATATTTATAGTACGATAATTCTGAAATTAAGTCAAATATGCAAAATATCTCTTGACAAAGCATATGTGTTTGTGAGAGAATAATAACCATCAAATGAAATAAGCGATGAGCAGGTATAAAGAACTATTTAGTGGCTTACAGAGAGTTGTCGGTTGGTGTGAGGCAATAGGACAAATAGTATCGAAACTCTCCTGTGAGCTTTGTGGCTGAATAGCAGTAAGCCATGACGGTAGTTCCGTTATAACTATGAGAGAACCAACTAGGGTGGTACCGTGTTATAGTTTATGATGCCCCTGGAACACAGTAATGTGATTCCAGGGGCTTTTTTGATACTTTCATTTGATACGATGATTAAGAAGAATATACATAATTATTCTTCTATATTATGGTATTCATTAATTGTATCAGCTATATCTATAAACTTATAACGCCCCTGGACGTGCAGTTATGCTGTGCTTCCAGGGGCGTTTTTTAGTATCAGTATTACATCTAGTAGTACGGGTCATTTATTTGATACGTGTTAGTAATAGTGTGAATTAGTTAAGTCTAAGAGTAATTATTGAGAAAGAAGAGAGAGCCATTAAGAAAGACGAAGGAGAGAGCGTCATTTCTTAGCAAAATAGGGGCCTATGTTGAGTGAGAAGAGAGGTAATCTTATGAGCCAAGTACAAGCAATAACTAACAAACAAGATGTGAATCGAGTGTATTTTTTCGATACTACTTTACGTGATGGCGAACAGAGCCCTGGTGTATCTTTACAGACTCCGGAAAAAATTGAAATCGCCCAGAATCTAGTGCGACTTGGCATTGATGTTATTGAAGCAGGGTTTCCAGCGGCGTCGCCTGGTGATTTTGAAGCAGTGAAAACCATTGCTGAACAAGTGAAAGGAGCGACTATTTGTGGCTTAGCAAGAGCCAATAAGGCGGATATTGAGCGAACCGCAGAAGCATTACAGCAAGCTGAACGCAGTCGCCTTCACGTATTCATTGCTACTAGCGATATTCATCTAGAATATAAATTGAAAAAGACTCGTGAAGAAGTGATTGCTATCGTGAAAGAGTGCTTGGCCTTTGCAGCGGGGAAGTTTGATGAAATTGAATTTTCAGCAGAAGATGCATCCCGCACAGATTTAGATTATTTATGTGAAGTCTTTGAAGTTGCCATTGCTGGTGGCGCTACTATACTTAATGTACCTGACACGGTGGGCTATATGACACCGGATGAATTTGCTTATAAAATTCGCTACATCAAGGAGCATGTGAAAAACATTGATAAGGCTATCATTAGTGTTCATTGTCATGATGACTTAGGTATGGCTAATGCTAACACCTTAGCGGCCATTCAAGCAGGGGCGCGTCAAGTAGAAGGGACTATTAATGGCCTTGGCGAACGGGCTGGCAATGTGGGTATTGAAGAAGTGACGATGGCTCTTAAAACACGACAAGATGTGTATGGTGTTACTACGGCTATTGATACGAAGCAGTTCACACGGGTCAGTAAGTTAGTGAGTAAGCTAACCGGTATGGTCGTGCCGCCGAATAAAGCCATTGTGGGGCGCAATGCGTTTGCTCATGAGTCAGGTATTCATCAACATGGTATGTTAAATAATCCTACCACCTATGAAATTATGACCCCAGAGAGCGTAGGGGCTGAAAAAACGAGTATCGTCCTCGGCAAACATTCTGGTCGCCATGCTTTTGAAAGCCATTTGGAAACGATGGGTTTCCATTTTACAGCTGAAAAAGTAAACGATTTATTTGCAAAATTTAAAGCCTTAGCAGATCGCAAGAAAGAGATTTTTGATGAAGATATTTTAGCGTTGGTTATCGATAATATTGACCATGTGAAAGCTATTGAATTAGTGCATCATCACTATAAATCCAATGAGCGTGGCTATGCATATGCTGATGTGCGTCTTAAAACCCCACAGGGCATTCGTGAAGATGCCGCTGTAGGGGATGGCTCCGTTGATGCCTCCCTTAAAGCAGCACAGCGCGTCATTGGTTTACCTATAGAGCTTATCGACTATCAGGTGCGAGCGGTAACGGCTGGTCAAGACGCTCTTGGTGAAGTACAAGTAACTATTGCCTATCAAGGGCGCCAATATAATGGTCGCGGTGTAAGTACCGATGTTATTTCATCTAGTGTGTTAGCTTATATTAATGCTGTTAACTATGTGTATTTAACGGAAGAAATTGAAAAAGAATTTGAACAGCAAGGGAATTAAATTAAGAAGAAGTAGTGAGAGTAACATAAGGAGGCATTCGTTATGGGGATGACGATGACAGAGAAGAATATGGCGCGCCATGCAGGCGTAGCAACGGTGAAGGCTGGGGAGATTATAGAATGTAAAGTAGACGCTGTGTTAATGAATGATATTACCTTTCCACCAGCCTTAAAAGAATTTAAAAAGATTGGTAAACCTGTTTTTGATAGAGAGAAAATTTACCTAGTGCCAGATCATTTTACACCGAATAAAGATATTAAATCAGCGGAACAAGCAAAAGTTATGCGTGATTTTGTACGGCAAGAGAAAATTACTCATTACTTTGAAGTAGGCCGTATGGGCATTGAACATGTCCTATTACCAGAGCAAGGGCTAGTGGCGCCAGGTGATATGATTATTGGTGCCGATTCCCACACCTGTACATATGGTGCGCTAGGCGCGTTTGCTACGGGCGTTGGTTCTACTGATGCGGGCGTGGCGATGGCCATGGGTCAGACCTGGTTTAAAGTACCAGAAGCCATTAAAGTGGAGTTGACGGGTAAGCCTAATCAGTGGGTAACAGGTAAGGACATTGTTCTTGAACTCATCGGCCGCATTGGCGTTGATGGGGCACGTTATAAAGCGATTGAATTTTGTGGTGATGGCATTGCCCATTTGACTATGGCCGACCGCTTAACTATTTGCAATATGGCGATTGAAGCAGGTGGCAAATGTGGTGTTTTCCCTTATGATGAAGTGACGGAGGCCTATGTGTCAGGCCGTGTGAAACGGGCTTATACGCCAGTGGTAGCGGATGAAGATGCTGTATATAGTGAAACGGTAGTTATCGACTTAGCTACTTTACAGCCAGTGGTAGCGTTCCCTCATTTGCCATCGAATACGCACTACATTACAGATATTGCTAACGATATTGCCATCGACCAAGTAGTTATTGGTTCTTGTACCAATGGCCGTTATGAAGATTTAGAGGCAGCGGCGTCCATTTTTAAAGATAGAAAAGTGGCGGACTTTGTGCGTTGTATTGTAGTTCCAGGCAGTCAAGATGTGTATGATCAAGCCATAAAAACAGGTTTGGTAGATATCTTTATTGAAGCGGGCTGTGCTGTTAGTACGCCAACTTGTGGCCCTTGTTTAGGTGGTTATATGGGCATTATGGCCGCAGGGGAGCGAACCGTGTCCACAACGAATCGTAATTTTAGAGGGCGCATGGGCCATGTAGATAGTGAAGTATATTTGGCTAGTCCATATGTGGCAGCAGCCAGTGCTGTACTTGGACGTATTGCTGGGCCAGAGGAGGTTTAATATGGATTTTCAAGGTAAAATTTGGCGCTACGGCGACAATGTAGATACGGATGTAATTATTCCCGCTCGATATTTGGCGATTGCTGATATGGCGGAGCTAGCTACCCATGCGATGGAAGATATTGATACGACTTTTGCCCCTAATGTGCAAGCTGGTGATTTGATGGTAGCGGGCAAGAATTTTGGCTGTGGTTCATCCCGTGAGCATGCGCCAGCCGTCATTAAAGCAAGCGGGGTGCCTTGCATTATTGCCCATAGCTTTGCACGAATTTTTTTCCGTAATGCCATTAACATTGGTTTGCCGGTGATTGAAATTGGTGATGCCGTTGAACATATTAAGGCAAATCATGAAATTGGGGTCGATATGAGCTCTGGTGAAGTACATAATTTGACCACTGGTGAAACGTACCAAGGTACGGCGTTGCCTCCTTTCGTGCAAGCTATTGCCAAAGCAGGTGGCCTCGTAAACTTTGCGAAACAACGGGGCTAAGTAAGGTATACGCTTAAAAGAAAGCATGAAATAGAAAAGAGAAAGAGAGCATTTATATGAGTATAGAGAAACGAGTAGTCGCCATTAATGGCGATGGTATAGGGCGTGAAATTGTTAGTGCCGCGCGTCGTGTTGTGGACAAAGCGGTCGCTAAAGATAATATCGTAATTCATTGGGCGGAGCATAAGGCGGGTGGCGAAGCCATTGATACCTATGGTGAGCCTCTACCACAATCGACCATTGACGCTTGTAAAGTAGCAGATGCGGTGCTCTTAGGCGCTGTTGGTGGTCCTAAATGGGATGCAGTAAATCCAGCCATTCGACCAGAAAAGGCTATTCTTGGCCTTCGCAAAGCGCTAGGTTTATTCTGTAATTTACGGCCAGTCCGTATTTTCAAAGCCTTGCAGGATTATTCCCCATTAAAACCTGAATTAGTGCAGGATGTAGACTTTGTTATTGTTCGTGAGCTGACTGGGGGCATTTATTTCGGTGAACGTTTGGAAGCTACCGGTGAAGGGGCGGATGAAGTGGCGTGGGATAAAGAAACGTATCATCGCTATGAGATTGAACGAATCATGGAGGTAGCTATTAATACGGCTAAACAGCGCAAAGGGAAGGTTACGAGCGTAGATAAGGCCAATGTATTGGCCTCCTCTCGTCTGTGGCGTAAAGTGGCACAAGAAAAAGCCACTGCGAATCCAACAGTGGCTTTTGATTATTTGTATGTAGATAACACGGCCATGCAATTAGTCGTTAATCCTGGTCAGTTTGACGTGATTGTGACGACGAATCTATTCGGGGATATTCTAAGTGACGAAGGGGCCGTCGTTTCAGGATCCCTTGGCTTATTGCCATCAGCTTCGATTGGTACGGGCACTGCCCTTTATGAACCTATTCATGGATCAGCGCCAGATATTGCGGGTCAGGGCATTGCCAATCCGTTAGGAACGATTTTATCAGCGGCTATGATGTGTCGCCATTCGCTAGAGGCTCCTAACGCGGCAGCGGCGATTGAAAAGGCCGTGGAAGACGTGCTAGCAGCAGGCTATCGTACGGGCGATATTTACAAGGCGGGCATGAAAAAAGTAAATACCGAAGGCATGACGGAGGCTATTTTACAATATATTAAATAGCTATTATGCTATTAAAATGGATATTTAATAGCAAGTATGGTATAAAATAGCGATTATAAGCCTATAACTAAGCATTTAGTAGAGCTTTTCTAACACAGAATCATCAATTTTAAAGGTGTGTTCTGGAGCAGGAAAGCTCCTTTCTTTTACATCTTTAATGTAGTCTTTTACGGCGTTGATTGTTATATCGTGAACATTGGCATATCGTTTCACAAACTTAGGGGTGAAACCAGTGCTGACACCTAGTAAGTCATTGCAGACAAGGACCTGCCCATCACAGCCGTTGCCAGCACCAATACCAATGGTGGCCATAGTGGTGAGTTCAGCCGTAATCTTGGTAGCTAGTGCGGCGGGTACACATTCTAAGACACATGCAAAAGCGCCAGCCGCTTCTAGGGCTTTGGCATCGGCCAGTAATTGTTGCGCAGCCGCCACTTCTTTACCCTGTACTTTAAAACCACCTAATTGATTGACCGATTGAGGCGTTAGGCCAATATGAGCTACTACAGGAATGCCAGCGGTCGTTAATTTGTGAACTAATTCGCACACTTCCTGGCCCCCTTCTAGTTTCACTGCCGTACAGCCTGTCTCTTTTAGTAAACGACCTGCATTATACAGTGCATCGGTGATGTTGGCTTGGTAGCTCATGAATGGCATGTCTGCTACAACGAGGGCCGTACTATTACCGCGCATGACTGCTTTGGTATGATGCACCATATCGTCCATCGTAACCGGGATTGTAGAGGGGTAACCGAGGATTACGTTGCCTAGAGAATCGCCTACTAAAATCATGTCGATACCCGCTTCGTTTACATTGTGGGCCATAGCTACATCGTAGGCTGTAATCATAGTAATCGGTTCGCCCTTTTGTTTCATATCTTTAATCGTAGTAATTGTAACGGGTTTCTTTGGGGTGAGATTCGTTTCTGTATTCATGGTAAGACTCCTTTGTGGGATGTTTTCCGTTTAATGCGTTAACGTTTTAGTAAATAAGTCAGTTAATTCGTTAGCTTGCGTGCTAGTGATAGTACCATTTTGTACGGCCAACTGGGCGGTCATAAGCCCTAAATGACAATAGCTAGGCACATATTCAGGCGGTAAGACCGTTAGATGTTGGCGTATGGTTGCTATATCACCACGCGCGATAGGCCCGGTTAAGACCGTTTGCGGGTTCGTTGCGTGGCTTAGATTATGGGCCGTTCCCTGAAACAAAGGTAAGAGCGCCTGCCAGGCCGCCTCAGCGGGTAGCCAATGACTGAAAAGTTGTTGACTTAAGGCTTGTAACGTTACCGTATAATTGGAACATATACAGGCAGCCGCATGGTAGGCCGCTCGTTCTTCAGGGGGCACGTGAAACGCTTGCCCTTGCAATTGGGTGGCTATTTTACGTGTTACGGTTAGGGCGTTTTCATCTCCATCAATGGCCATATACACGCCCTGTAAGGAAGTTTGTGTATGAGCAAAGGTTTGAAGGGGATGTAAACTACCAACAGACGCGCCTAGTTTGGCTAGGGGCGCTAATGGTTCGAGGCCTAAACTTCCGCTACAGTGTAAGAAAATTTTGCCTCTTAGGTTAGGCCTATTTTGGCATAGCCTAGCTATTTTAGAGGCCACCGTAGAAATTACTCTGTCTGGTACGGTTAAGAAGATAACATCACTTTGTTGCACTAATTCTATTAGATTGTAAGTAGGGGTCTGAAATCGTTGCGCCAATTGAGCTGTCGTTTCAGGTGAAGCACTGACTAGACCTACGACTTGGCTGGCTAGGGCGGTGGCTATACTTTGCCCTACTTTACCACCACCGATAATACCGATTTTCATAGTTTCATAGAACTCCTTTCTGGAGACTTGGCGCAAAAAAGGCGCACTTCGACCACGAAATGCGCCTAAATATCCTGTGTAGCGTCTCGTCCCGGTCTCATAGATCCAAGCGAATATGACAAGATACCGTTGTTTCATGGAAGGCAACTAAGCCTAGCGATAGGTTTGCTCTGGCAGTAACGAAGCGATATGGTTCTGGGGAGATACCATTCACAGACTGATGAGCCATAAAAATGCCGAATCTCATGAAATCCTAGTATACGTTCATAGTAGTATAGGGGAGGAGGGTTGTCAATATGTTGTGTATGTTTATTTATTGGCTCTTGGAATTTTTATAGGCTATTGGAATTGAATAATTCCTTAGAACTGAAGACGAAGCCGTTATAGCTTGATTTTTATGAAAAAAGAATGATGGACAAATGTCCGCATATAAGATAAAATTGTCATAAATAGAATAAATATATGTAGAAAATATATTTATTAAGCAAGAGGTTAGGAGTGTTACTATGAAGCAGGCTTGTAATGAACGAAACCAGACAAAGCGAGTAGAGATAGAAGGTATCCGTACGTCCACTGACACAGACAGTGCATTAGATGAAACGGAGCCTTCTTTTTTATTACTCAAGTTGAACTGGGGGATGTGAATTGAGTACGTTTTCTTTGTCAGAAATATACGGGAATTAGAAAATGAATAAATGGAAATTTATACTGAAGATAATTAGAAAATTCTTAATTAGCCTTTTGTTTATTTATATAATTAGTTGTATTATGTATCAAATATTTGGTTCTCGGTATATTAACGAACGTTCTAATACCTTAAGTAATCAGTTAAAAAGTTTTTCATTAACTAATATATCTCAGCATTCTGAGCCAATGGCACTTTTTTCAAGGCATAATCTATAAAGAGAAAAATTAGGGTGGAGTAGCAAATAAAAAGTACTTAGTAATAGTTAAATGGTGAAATCACGGTTTCTAAAACTAAGTTATCGAAGGGCGGTAAGTAATAAGATGATAAATCCAGGAGGTTTTTTTATAGCTATTTCTTGTTTTTTAATTTTTTATTATTCTAGACGTGGAGAGCGAAAAAATATAAATAAAAAAATATGGTATACATTTTTATTTTTACCATTAGGTATAGTTTTTATTATGGCTTCTTTGCTATCTTTATCTTATATAGGCGATGTTTTATTTGAATTTGGATTAGGTATTTTAGGCTGGAGTTGTTTTTCTATAATTATTAGATATTATAAATTAGGGATGGTCTGGAATAAATATAGTAGAAATATTAGGCGTCTTTTTTATGTAATATGTCATATTTTGAGAGTTTTTATCATAATATTATATGGTTTTAAAGTTTACATTATTTTTTATAGTATGGATACTTTTTAGCGACGACTTTAGAAGTACAGCAGATGTAACATATTATGTTAAACGCTCTAGTTCAGGTCTAACAGTTAGTTTAGGGGCGCTTATATCTCATCACAATTGCAATCACTTCATTCGGTAACGTATACGGGTGGTAATGTCATTTCGAAAGATAGTCAAATATCCATTACGGCTACGAGTGGATGATGATACAAAATTATTATTCTTGTAAAAATTTACAAGAAAGTGGTAGAGATAATTATAGTCTTTTGCGAGAGCGAGCTAAAGGTAAATTCTTAGATGGATTGGAAAATAAGGAGGTTGAAATAGATTGAAATATTTTACTATATTTTTAAAAAGTATAATCTCTTTATATGCTATTATGTTTTTATCTATGGTTTTATCATTCTTAATATCTATTCCAGTAGGTCTTATTGCTATGGTGGTAGGAAGTTTTATTCTCTATAAATATAGGACTATATTTATAGAGAATAAAGTAATAATTATTAGTTTATGGCTTTTATTTAACATAGTAAATATAAATAGTTATACTAGTAGTTTTTTTGAGCTTTATAGAGGTTATAATTTTATTAGCCTTTGGAATAGCATTTTAGATAGCATAAGCAATTTTATATTGTATTATGACGTTATTTATTTTTGTATATATAATTTAATAAATAAATTATTGATGACAATGATTTTCTTTTTTTATAAGAATGACTGTGTTTATTTAGCAGATAGTTTTTATTTTATTGTGGCTTTATTAGGTTTTTTAAAATTTGAAAGCCAACTTATATTTTGGCTTTCTGTGTTAAATACTTTTTTATTCAAATATAAGAAGTTAATGTAAAACTATATATATCGCACCAATAGATTTATATATAGAAAGTGAGAATTCATGATAAAAGCACAATATATGTTGAGATACTTAGGAATATGGTTAATATTTGTAACAATAATATTCTTTTACAATAAAGCTCCAATTAAATATGAAATTACTAACTATTGGGGTGATGGAGTTGTTTTTTATAGAAATTTTGATAATGATATGGATGATGTAGTAATTAGTAGAATCCAGTCTTTTAACATTGTTAATAACAAAATTTATTTAATGACGAATAAGGAATTTATAGTTTTAGATAAAATGGATGAAAAGATCTTCTCTTATAATGTTTATAATTCAGTCAGTACTTTAATGGGCATTTATAGGGATACAAAAGCATATAGGAAATACATTTTTGTTTATAAGGATATAAATGCTATGCCAACTGAAGATAGAAAAGTCTATGAATCATTAAAGCATCGTTATATAGGTTTGTGGTTACCGTATCTAAATGTATTAGAAGCAAAGTATTATTAGGCACTTTAAAATTTGAGAGCTTATTTATATTTTGGCTTTCTGTATTAAATATTTTTTATTCAAATATAAGAAATCGGTGTGAAATATAATGTATATATTAGACAAATAGGTTTATACATTGAGGATAAATAAATGGTAAAAGCAAAGAAAAAATTTAGCTATTGTTTACTTTGGTTATTTACTATAATATCTATGTTTTATTTAGGACGGTCTTATGAGATAAGGTATTATTTTGTTGATTTTTTTGGAGATGGAGCGGAATTTCATAAAGATTTTACAAGTGATACTCCGATAGTAGTAAGTGAAGTTGAGTCGTTTATAATCAAAAAAGATAGAGTATACTTGATTAAAAATCAGGAACTGATTACATTTAATCTAGAGACACATATAGTAAATAGTTATAATTTATTTCTTGAAAATAAAGGGTTGATAGAATTTCATCGACAACAGCATGAAGATAATGAATATAGTAAGAAAATACTAATACATAAGGGGATAAAAAATATTCCCCAAGCAGAAAAAGCCATATATGATTATTTACAAATTCATCGTACGTCCTTGTGGCTACCGTATCTAAATATATTAGAATCAAAGTATTATTAGGAGATAGGTATGAGAAATTTATTTTTAGTAGGAAGGATAGGAAATGAAATTCTTAAATTTTTTCTTATTTCTTTAGCATACTATATTACCTGGGATGCATTACGAGGTTTTATAACAGAAAGTAATCGTGTTTTTTTACTTATTCTTAATGGGTTAATTTGCAGCTATTGGATCTATTATTGGCGTGTGCGATATAGTAATAAATATCTTTTTCCTATATTTTCTATTAAACAGTTTATGAGTTTATATATAGCTTCTATGCCTTTATATTTATTTGTTTTTGATGTGATTATTAGAGATAAATATGTTGAATTAGTTTTTTATCCTTATTTTCATGCATACACAATTATTAATGCATTATTATTTCCTTTGTTACATTTTATTATGAGGTTTTTTATTCCTTTTATAGCACTTTTACTCTTAGAACGAGTTTTAACGTGGAGAAGATGTTAGTGAATGTGAATAACAATTTGCTCTAATACAAAATGTTATAACAGGGCTGTATTACATAGTGAAGCTACACCATCTAAGAATGTAGTTAAGACCGGTACCTTGGTGATGGAAGATATTCATAATGTAGCGGAATATACCTCAAAATCTAAAGGGTTTTCTTATGTATATGATGATGAGCAGGCGAAGCATTTATATTTATTGTAAAAGAAAAATGGGAGGGCCAGTATGTTTTTTTCATCATGTAAGATAAAATATTTTAAATTTGTATTACTTTTTGTCTTATTACTTGTTTATATGTATGTTTTATCAAATAGAGCATGGGAAATATATACTAACTTTTTATTGTTGATTTTTCTGAATATATATTTTCTATTAAAGAATCAAACTGTGTTTCAAAAGTTATCGGGGAGAGTGTCAGCATTTATTTTTACTAATATGGGTATTGTGTATTGGGATCATGGTGCGTTAGTTTATTTACTTCATAATAGAAGCTCATTGAGTAGATTAATTAATGGTATAATAAGCGAATATGAATCTAATATTGCAGTTAATGTATATAGTTTTTTTGGATTAAACACTATAAGAGATACTTGTCTATATTTAAATTTATTTCGAAGAGCATATTGGGTTTTGCTAATTATAATAGTATTTTTTATAGGTGATATAATAGCTAAATTGTATTTAAATAGTATTTATTCAAAAGTAAAAGAGCGACATGGTGGTGATTATAATTTATGGTGGCATATGAATCAGAAGAAAATTGATAAACAATTAATAAGGATTACAGTGATTTGGTTTTTAATTTTCTATTTAGTTTAAAATATTACTACTTATTGAATAACAGTTATTTAATTATGATATTTAAAGCTCTATATGGGGCTGGTGTATAGTATTATGAAGAATTTATTTAAAAATAGTATAAAAATTATAAGCATCTTGATTCTAATTCTAGTTTCTACAGCTTTTTTTTCAAATAATAGGTTTATTTTTATGGCATCAATATGAATATTATACATATCGATATGTTATTATGGAAAAGTATAATAGTATTTTTGATAAAAAAAAGCAAATAGAGTTAATTGATAAAGGACAATCTTTACTTAAAGAAGATGGAACTTATTATGCCTATAAAAAGGGAATTTATATTATATTTTCTGATGATAATGATGATATCTATTTATATTTAGATGAGATGGAATATCAAAATAGTTATAAAATAGAACTTATAAAAAATAAATATAATACAATTATTTTTAAATCATTAGAAGAAATGCCTTATAAAATACGTTATAACTATGAGTATTTAAAGAGTCACAAAAATGCATATAAATCCCAAGGTGCTTTTTAGGTATCTAGCATTAGCTTATAAATATGAATATTACCAAAGCCATACAGCGAGTGCGTTACACGCCAGTATGGCAGCAGGGCGCGACTACAACAGAAGGGGATATTTTTTAATGGATAAAGGAGATTTGTAAAATGAGAAAATTTATTCGTAAATTAGGGTATATATATGGAGGTGTTTTAATTTCTGTATTTTTATTGGGCTGCTTGTATCAAATTGTTTTTTATTCTTATATTAATCAGAGAGTGGAACTCTTGAAGCAGGCAGCAGAACAAATAGAGTTTGTTCAAAAATATGAGCATAGTGAAATGAAAGTTAAAGGTTATTTGCAGATTGAGAAGAAAATAAGCTTTATAGTACATACTAATGATTCTCCGGATATAATATTAAATGAATTAATTGAACAGTTTGAGCGAATGGGGTGGGTGATTAGTGAAATTGGTATAAAATATAAAGACTTTAGTGCTTATAATAATCAATATTTTTTTATAGCAGAACCAATAATGAAAAAAAGTAAGATTACAGGTAAAGATGAATTTACTAATGAGTGGGTTGTAATTTTTCATTATAATAATTTTTTTGCTCGGAGTAATATTTAATGTTAGACGAATATAAAGTTTATAAAATATCCATGTATATATTGACTTCTTTTCCCTACCTGTGTATAATTGAGAAAAACATAAAGATATCGTCGACGAACAGGAAGAGTAATTATAAGAGTTCGGCTACAGCGAGTCGGGAATGGTGGGAGCCTGATGCAAGAGTTTATAATGAATGGACCTGGGAGACGTGGCCCGAACTTTGGTAGGCGCCACCGGTCATCTCCGACCGTTAACAAAGGAGCGCGTATCGCCTATGGGTAGGCCGTACGTAGTGAGCCGGGTCTTTATGACCAATTGGGGTGGCACCGCGGATAACCTTCGTCCCTAGATTTTCTGGGATTGAAAGGTTTTTTTTATACCCATTTTTAGGAGGAAAGAAGTATGGAGCGAATTCAAGATGTTTCAAAATTAGTATATACACATGTGCAAGGCGGTCAATTTCGTTGGGTTACCGTGAGCACGTTAATGTTGGCTTTGGGTACGATTTTGCACTTAGTTAGCCCTAGTGTAGCAGGGATTACACCAAACTGGATGATTGCTACGTATTGTGTAGCCATTCATTTGACACGGCCTAATTATCGTCAGTCTTTAGGGATTGGCTTAGTAGCAGCGCTCATCAATTTGATGACATCTAAATCAGCCTTTCCCTATGCCAACTTATTAAGCGAACCAGCTGGTGCGTTAACTTGTGCTTTCGTTGTGCATATGTTTAGCAAGGTGAAAATTGGTGGAAATATGATTCCCCCTGTTGTGTCCGGCTTTTTTAGTACCTTAGTATCTGGTGGTATTTTTGTAACTATTTTATTTTATGTATTAGCTTTACCGCTTGATGTATATCTTAAAGGGATGTGGCCGTTAGTTTTAATCGTAGCACTTTGTAATGCCGTAGTAACGCCACTACTCTATGTGCCAGCCCAACGTTTGTTTGCTCGTCGTGGCTATTTACCAAATGCAGATGAAGTCATTTCTAGTGATCATAGTCAATATGAATTAGTGCCAACCAATGAGGCTAAAATTTCCATTGAACATTTTTCCTATTACTATGGTAAACAAACGAAACCCGCTATTAAAGATATTAACTTAGTTGTTAATGATGGCGATTTTCTAGTAATTACGGGACCTGCAGGTTGTGGTAAATCCACTTTGTGTATGGCTATGATTGGGGCCGTACCTAAATTCTATGGTGGGCGCATGGAAGGCATGGTCTATGTTAATGGCAAGGCGACAACGCAAGCGGAAATTTCCGAATTGGCTACTGAAATCGGCGTTGTGTTAGCCGACTACGACACACAACTTGTGACAATGACCGTAGCGGAAGAAGTGGCCTTTGCTATGGAAAATCGTGGGTATACGCCAGAACAGATTAAAGAACGCAGTGCTATTGTGTTTAAACAAGTCGGCCTTGAAGGCATGGAACAGCGTAAGATTACAAGTCTTTCTGGTGGCCAACGTCAACGCTTGGCGATTGCCTCGGTGTTAGCTACGAATCCTTCTATTTTGGTGTTGGATGAACCAACCAGCTCACTTGATCCAGAAGGTACCGATGAATTATATCGCTTAGTAGGTTCTTTGAATAAAGACTATGGCATTACCGTTGTGGTTATTGATCATGATTTACATGCTGTATTACCGTATGCTAATCGGATGGCCCTTATGGTGGATGGGGAACTTCGCTGTGATGATGTGCCTGCAAACACGTTGCGTTATATGTATAACCATAACATTTATGTAGATGCCTTGCCATCTATCTTTACAACCTATATGCGCTTAGAAGCAGCTGGTTATGAATTTGAACAGCCATGGCTCAGTGTGACCGCTGCTAAATCTGGTTTACGCGTATCATAAGGAGGTTACTATGCTAGAAGTTAAAGGCTTGCGCTTTGGCTATGTCCTAGGGCAAGATATTATAGATAATGTAGATTTTACGATTGGTGAAGGTGAATTTATTGCCGTTGGTGGTCGTAATGGTTGTGGTAAAACAACAGTTACCCGTTTGCTGATGGGTCTTGAAAAGCCACGAAGTGGCAAGATGTACTATGATGGGGAAGATATTACTAATTTATCCCCGGCTGATCGGGGGCGTTTCATCGGGTATGTGTTTCAACAACCAGACCGTCAAATGTTTCGCCCCACTGTAGCCGAAGAAGTAGGCTTTGGCCCTGAACAATTAGGCTATACGAAAGCAGAAGTAGCCGATATTACGTCGAAAGCCTTGGCAGCCACAGGGATTAGCCATTTGCGAGATGCCTATCCACCAACGCTTCGCCGTGGGGAAAAACAGCGGGTCGCGATTGCATCGGCGTTAGCTATGAAGTCTAAGATTTTAATTTTAGATGAGCCAACGAGTGGCCAAGATGGCAAAGAAACACGGGAATTACTAGAGTTATTAGAAACCTTGCGCGCTACAGGACTTACCATTTTGTTGGTAACGCATGATATGGAAATTATGGCGTCTCATTGTACACGGGCTATCATTATTGGCTATGGCACCAAAGCGTTTGATGGTACGCCAGAAGAATTATTTACTGCTCGTGAAGATTTATTTGATTTAGGACTTACGAAGCCACCTTGCGTGGAATTAGCCGAGGCGGTACCAGGCCTTGGTTATTGTAAGTCTATGAAGGAATTTGAAACAAAAATGCTAGCCCGTAAGGGTCGCAGTTAGGAGGAACCCTATGAAACGATTAGTACCTTTTACCAAAATATTAATGACTATTGCGTTTTCCGTATGGGCTGTTCTATTTCAAACTCCTTACGAATTAACGTTATTACTAGCCTTAGAGCTTATTATTTTATTAGTAACGGGCCTTTTGGGCAAACAGATCAAAGCTGTTTTAGTCTTAGCTATTTTTGCTGTATTCCTAGCCGTCGTGCAATACTTGGGTGGTGGCACGTTAGACTCTGCCTATGTAACCGGGTTGCGCATGCTTTGTATGACGATGGTATTCATTATGCTTTTGGCCACCACTAAATTGCAGGATTTAACGGCAGCTTTGGTGACACAATGTAAAATTCCTTATGAATATGCGTTTATGTTTACCGCGGCCCTTCGCTTTGTGCCTGATTTTATTGCCGAAAGTAAAGCCGTACAAGAGGCACAGGCTTGTCGTGGCTTAGCGTTAGAAGGGAATATTTTCAAACGGTTTGCATCCTATGGGTCTGTCATTCAACCCTTATTACTTAAATCCTTAGGCCGTTCTGAAACGATGGCTCTTTCCCTAGAATTACGGGGCTTTGGTAATAAAGATCATAGCTTTGTTGCCACCGTTGGCATGCGTAGTCTTGATTATGTCATAGTCGCTGTATTAGTCCTTTTAACCGCAGCGATTATTATGTATGTGCGTGGCGCTTTCTAACAGATTGTTGTACACTATAGGTAAGAATTCGTTATCTAAGTGGCCTACTGTGCAAGTGTGAAAACATTAGGCCTTGTTGTTAGCAAGTAGGAGCCGTTCATGAGCAAACAATATTCCATCGTAGGTCACAATCAATATGAGGGGCAATTGGTTGATGGTCATTTACACACTGAATTATGTCCCCATGGGACGGGTGAAAAGGTGGCGCTTTTGATTGAAAAGGCCATTGGCCTAGGGTTTTATAAATTGTGTTTAACAGAACATGCCCCGTTGCCTAATGGTTTTGTCCGGCGGTATAAAGGGGACAAGGAAGCCTATGATACGGCATCGATTCGTATGGATCAAGTGGAACCCTATTTAGCCTTAGGTACTGAACTACAAAGAGAGTATGGCCAGCATATTAATCTATCTGTTGGTTTTGAAGTGGATTATTTGCCTGGCTTTGAGGAAGCGACTCGCGAATTCCTAGATTTGGTAGGGCCTTATACGGGGGATAATTTGTTGTCGGTTCATTTTATGCCCGGTGTGGACGATGGCTTTTGGTGTGTAGATTACAGTGAAGCGGAGTTTCAGAAAGGTTTTGGACCGTGGCTCACTAAGCAAGATGTGCTGTATCGGCGATATTTCCAACTGGTTTTAGAGGGCGTGCAGACTGATTTTGGTCCTCATACACCGGTGCGCATCGGTCATTTAGACTTGATTAAAAAATATCAGCACCATTTTAATTTTAAAAATACCTATGATAGTGCTACACAGCAAGTAATTCGGCAGATTCTTGAAACGTTGCGTTTCCAGAATCGCACGCTCGATTACAATATAGCGGGCTTATTTAAGTCAAATTGTCGTGAAATGTACCCTAGTTCCTTTATTCAAGGGATGGCCTATGCGTTGGGCGTGCCGTATATGATGGGTTCAGATTCTCACGGGGTAAGCGCTTTTGAAACGGCTTGGGTTTAGGATTAGTATAGCGTAGCCTACCTGGTTTAGATTGAGAGAACATTAACATATAGAGATAACAATACATAAAAGACATCCTTTAACTATTGTCATGAAGTTCACGTTGAATACGTGATGACATATAGTAAAGGATGTTTTTGTATATATGACTTTAGGATGTTTTGTCCTACGCACCTATGTTTTCCTTTATAGAGCTAGGAGATGTTAGGGTATAGGGGCATAAGGGTGTAAGAACATAGATTAGATTATATTTGGTTATATGACCGTAAAGCATAAAACCTATGCGTAATAATATATTGACGAAGTGTGCCTTACGGTGTATTATATCTTTAACGCTTTAGTTAGATGAAGTGATAAAGAGTTAAATGCAAGATTCAAAATTAAGAAGTAGCTACAGCATCCATTCTATTGGGTGATGTATAGATAGATAGGAAGTACGAGTAAAGAGAGGGTTGGGGATATGAAACAAAAACGCTTGCCACAAGGCTTTCGTGATGAGTTTGGTGAGGAAGCGCAGAAGAAGGCGCTCCTTAGCAATTTATTATCGAAATGCTTCTACAAACGAGGCTATACAAAAATTATAACACCGTTAATTGAATATAAAAATGTTTTTGATGATTATGATTTAGCCATTCAACAGAAGCTGTATGAATTGGTAGATAGCTCGCAAGAGCGCTTAGTCGTGCGTCCTGATTTAACCTTACCTATTGCACGATTTTTATCCAACATACAAGTAAGCTTGCCTACTAAGTTTTACTATATTGGTGACGTGTTGGCTATGAATCAGGCCCATCGTGGTTGGGCCAATCAAGTGACACAGGCGGGCATTGAATTAGTTGGTTATGAGTCGAATCGAGCCGAGCTGGAATGTATGCTAGTTATCAATCAAGTGAATCGATTGTTACTAAACAATCGATTGTATTTGGAGTTAAGTGATGCTCGTTTTGCACCGACGATTGTGGAAGCCTTAGGCTTAACGGCTGATGAGGAAGAGACCTTGTTTGATGCTTTATTCAATAAGAATTTGCCGCGGTATGAAACGATTATTGAAAGTTATGCCGAAAATGCCTTATATCCACTGTTAGTGGTTTGGCCTCGTTTATTTGGCTCGGTAGAAGAAGTACAGCAAGAATTAAATCAAGTGATTTTACCTATGTTAGCCCAACGAATTGTCAATCAATTGATGGATTTAGCGAAAACGGTGCAACATATGTCAAATCAGCAGGTTCGCCTAGATTTAAGTAGCCGACCACCACAACCCTATTATACAGGCTTGACCTTTAGAGGCTATGTGGATGAAGTGGCTAGCTATATTGTCAGTGGTGGCCGTTATGATCGTTTGTTAGCTAATTTTCAGAAAGAACCTACCTGTGCGGTAGGCATGGCTTTTGACTTAGATGTGCTAGCTCAAGTGGCTGATATGGAAGTGCCGAAAGCTAAACCAGTGTTAGTGTATTATGAGCCAACTGCCTGGCCTAAAGCAGCTGCGTATTTAGTGAATCACCCAGCGTATAGCTTAGTGCTAGCCGATAGTTTGGAGGACGCACGACGTCAGGCTGCGCGTGAAAATGCTGTGTTATATGTAGTCACGGAAGAAGGAGTGAGTGAAGATGCTTAGTATAGCCCTAACAAAAGGCCGTGTAGAGGAGCAGGTCATTCCCCTTCTGGAGGCTTGTGACATTGATTGTGAACCTTTACGCAATAAGAAACGTAAACTCGTAATTCAGCTAGGCGATAGCTTAGAAGTGATTTTAGTTAAAGGTGGCGACGTTTTGACTTACCTTAATAATGGTGTCGTGGACATCGGCATTGTAGGTAGTGATATTTTAGAGGAACAGCAAAATACCAGTTATGAATTATTAGACCTTCAGACAGGGCGTTGCCAATTTATTTTAGCCTCTTTAGCAGGCTATGACATGAATGAGCCACGACGACATACGATTGGGACTAAATATCCTAACATTACTAAGGCCTATTTTGCCAGTAGTGGTAAGGACGTAGAAATTATTAAGATTGAAGGCTCTGTAGAGCTAGCCCCTTTAATTGGCTTAGCCGATGCCATTGTAGATATTACCGAAACAGGTACGACCTTGCGAGAAAATAACTTGCAAATTTTTGATTGGCTGATGCCTATATCTACGCGTTTGGTGGCAAATCCATTGGCTTTGAAACAAAAGCGCAGTGAAATTTTTACATTTGTAGACAAGTTAAAGACGGCGCAAGCCTGATTGCCTAGTATAGAGACATAGAGGAGAGAACCATGAAGATATATAGAGAACCCTTAGAGAAGATGATGAATTTAGTCAATGAATATACGGCGCAAACGACGGATATGACCATTGAGCAACAAGTACGGACTATTATTGAAACCGTGATTGCTGGTGGGGATGAGGCCCTTCGGCAGTACAGCAAAGAATTCGATGGTGTTACTCTTGAGGGGTTGCGTGTGCCCCAGGAAGCCATTGAGGCGGCCTATAATAGTTTACCCGCTGAATTAGTAGAAGCCCTTACGGTAGCTAAAGCGAATATTGAAGCCTTTCATAAACGAGAAATTGATCAAAGTTTTATTGATTTAGATACGACGGGTGTATTACGTGGGCAAAAAGTGACGCCTTTGAAACGAGTAGGGATTTATGTACCTGGTGGCACAGCTGCCTATCCCTCCACCATTTTAATGTGTGCCTTACCGGCAAAAATTGCAGGCGTGAAAGAAGTTATCATGGTGACGCCACCGCAGAAAGATGGCATTGCTCCTATCGTATTGGGTGCCGCTAAATTGGCTGGTGTTGATGCGGTGTATCAAGTGGGCGGAGCCCAAGCAGTAGCTGCCTTAGCTTATGGTACGGAATCAGTGCCAAAAGTGGATAAAATTGTAGGGCCTGGTAATATTTATGTGGCTACCGCTAAACGCCAAGTATTTGGGCAAGTATCCATTGATATGATTGCGGGCCCTTCTGAAATTGGTATTTTAGCTGATGAAACGGCGAATCCTATTCACATTGCGGCGGACTTATTATCACAGGCAGAACATGACAAACGAGCACGTTCTATTTTAATTACGAATAGCGAATTATTAGCCAATGCGGTAGCTAAGGAAGTAGAACGGCAACTCAAGGAATTACCGCGTGAAGCGATTGCTCGAACAGCGATTGAAGAGCGGAGTTTCATTGCTATTATTGATTCTATTGAAGACATGTTCACCTTGATGAATGAAGTGGCGCCAGAACATTTAGAAATTCAATTGGCGAATGCTGTGGAATATATGAGTTTAGTTGAAAATGCCGGCTCTGTATTCTTAGGTCCTTATACGGCTGAACCAGTGGGCGATTATATGGGTGGCCCTAATCACGTATTACCTACCAGTGGTACGGCTCGTTTTTCTTCGCCCCTTGGTGTGTATGACTTTGTGAAACGTACCTCTTTCATGCAGTTCTCCAAAGCTCGTTTACAAGAATTAGCGCCTCACATTGCAACCTTAGCGCGCACCGAAGGTTTAGAAGGGCATGCGCGTTCTATTGAAATTCGGTTTGATGAAACAGCTGATCAGTTTACATTTGATGATGAGGAAGCGAGAGGTTCCTATGGACACTAAGAATAAAGAGATACCACTAGGTAATATCAAAGGGGGCTCCACGGATACGAAAGGGCTGGCTATAGCTGATGCTAATAGTTTAGCTACGGCTGATGCTAATAGTTTGGCTGTGGCTGATGCGGTTAGTCAGTGTGCGGGGCGCTGTGCCGTAGTAAAACGAGTGACCGCCGAAACCAATATTGAAGTTAGTCTTAATTTAGATGAGCAGACTGGGGTAGACATTGCAACGGGCATTGGCTTCTTAGACCATATGCTTACCTTATTAGCCAAACATGGCCGCTTCGGTTTGATTGTTAGGGCCAAAGGAGATACCTATATTGATGCACATCACACGGTAGAGGATGTAGCCTTAGCTTTGGGGCAAGCCTTAACGCAAGCCCTAGGGGCTAAAGAGCAAATTGAACGATATGGCAATGCGTGGGTACCGATGGACGAATCGTTGACGCAGGTTGTTATTGATTTAAGTGGTCGCCCTTATTTGGTATATCAAGCGGCACTTAGCACGCCTGTATTAGGCGGTAATTTTGAAACGGAATTGGTGGAAGATTTTTTCCAAGCCTTAGCTATGAATGGCTTAATGAACCTTCATGTGCGCAATGAGTATGGTCGTAATACCCATCACATTATTGAAAGTATGTTTAAGGCTACAGGCCGTGCGTTGCGACAGGCGGTTACACTTAATACAGATATTGTAGGTATTAATTCCACCAAGGGTAGCTTAACTGTGTAGAGTAAAGGATAGATATGATTGCAATAGTTGATTATGACGCAGGGAATACATTTAATGTGCAGAAGGCGTTCACCCATTTAGGCATTCCTACTGTATTGACGGCCGATAAGGAGATAATCCTTGCGGCTGATGGAGTAGTTGTGCCGGGTGTGGGTGCTTTTAAACAGGCTATGGAAACATTAACTCAAAGAGGCTTAGTACCTGTATTACAAGACGTAGCGACTAAAGGTATACCCCTTTTAGGAATTTGTTTAGGTATGCAGATTCTCTTTGAATCGTCTACGGAATATGGCAAGACAGTGGGATTAGGTTTAATTCCCGGCACGGTGGAAGCCATTCCTACCGATTTGGGCCTTATGGTGCCACATACGGGTTGGAATCAGAACCAAGTATATAAATCCGCCAGTCCGTTTAGCTTTGTGGACAAAGAATATACCTATTTTGTTCATTCCTATTATGCCTGTTGTGATGACGAATATATAGTAGCCACCGCTGATTATGGAATTACGATACCAGCGATTGTGGGACGAGACTCGATTTATGGCATGCAGTTTCACCCTGAAAAGAGTGCGGCCATTGGGCTTCGTTTGTTAAAACAGTTTGGTAGTTTATGTGGTGCCGTATAAAGTTGTAGGAGTTATTGAGGAGGTTTACATGATATTTCCTGCCATTGATATACAAAATAAACGAAGTGTGCGCCTATTTAAAGGGGATTTTAATCAAGAAGTCGTGATTAACTCCAATCCAGTCGATCAAGCCACTTCCTATGAAAAAGCGGGCATTAAGGCCATTCATGTAGTTGATTTAGATGGGGCTAAAGCGGGTAAACCTGTCAATTATGATACCATTGTAGGCATTCGTCAAGTTTTCACGGGTGTTATGGAAGTAGGGGGCGGTATCCGTGATGAAGCAACTATTCAGGCCTATTTGGAGGCGGGGGTTAATCGGATTATTTTAGGCTCGGTGGCACTGAAACAGGCAGATTTTACAAAACGTATGCTTAAGACTTACGGGGCTGAACGCATTGTTATTGGCGTTGATGGTATTGACGGTAAAGTGGCAACTGAAGGCTGGCTAGAACAATCAGAAGTGACTATGGTTGAATTAATTCGTGAAATGATAACGGCAGGGGCCATTTACTTTATTGTCACTGATATTAGCCGTGATGGCACTATGTCAGGGGCTAATGAAACACTACTCGCTGATTTACAAAGGTTGTTTCCTGAAGCAGTTATCATTGCCTCTGGTGGGATTCGACATAAGGAAGATATTATCAGCTTAAGAGCTAAAGGGCTTACGGATTGTATTGTAGGAAAAGCCCTCTATGAAGGGCCTTTAACCTTGGCGGATGTAGTAGCGCTAGAGGAGGAATTATGTTAGCAAAACGAATTATTCCTTGCTTAGATGTGGATAATGGGCGCGTAAAAAAGGGCGTAAACTTTGTGAATCTTGTGGATGTAGGTGATCCAGTGGCTATAGCCGCATCCTATGAAACGCAGGGTGCTGATGAGCAAGTATTTTTAGATATTACGGCTACGACGGAAGGGCGAGGTACTTTTAAGGATGTGATTTCCGCTATATCTAGAGAAGTATTTATGCCACTTACTGTTGGCGGTGGCATTCGTACTGTCGACGATATGCAACGCTTATTGCAAGCAGGGGCAGATAAAATTTCTTTGAATTCCGCGGCTCTAGCGAATCCAGAACTTATCCGCGAAGGGGCTGAAAAATTTGGCAATCAATGCATTGTCGTTGCTATTGATGTTAAAACTGATCCTGAAACGGGTAAACGCTATGCTTATACGCATGGTGGCCGTAAGAAAACAGATAAATTGGCTTATGAATGGGCGCAGGAAGCGGTTCGGCTAGGGGCTGGTGAATTGCTTGTAACTAGCATGGATAAAGATGGCACTAAATCGGGTTTTGACATTGATTTATATAAACACTTAGGTGATTTAGTGCAGGTACCGATTATTGCCTCTGGTGGGGCTGGCACGGTGGCACACTTTGTAGACGTGTTTCAACAAACTAAAGTGACAGGAGCCTTAGCAGCATCTATTTTTCACTTCCAAGAATTAACGATTGAGGATGTGAAAGAGGCCTTGCGCGCTCATAATATACCAGTCCGTTAAGTTATATAGTATGAATGGTATAATCGGAAAAGTACGAGATGAAGAGTATGCTATGAAGAATACGATAGGAAGCGTACGATTTGAAAAGTATAATTTGATAGGAGTAAGATGGGTGACACCTGATTTTGCAAAAGGACAAGGCCTATTGCCCACCGTAGTGGTTGACGCGAATACGAAAGAAGTGCTCATGGTGGCCTGGATGAATGAAGCCAGTTATGAGCGAACTTTACAGACTAAAGAAACCTGGTTTTGGTCCCGTTCCCGTCAAGAATTATGGCACAAAGGTGGCACTAGTGGGCATACGCAACAAGTAGTTCGAGCCGCCTTAGATTGTGATGGCGATACCCTGTTACTAGAAGTGATTCCTAAGGGGCCTGCTTGTCATACTGGGGCTAGGAGTTGTTTTTTTAACACAATCCCTTTGGAAGGAGAGAACTAAGAATGGCACAAGAATTAGTTGAATTATATGATATTATTCAAAACCGCAAAGAAGCGCCTAAAGAAGGGTCTTATACCAATTATTTATTTACTAAAGGGTTGGATAAAATTCTAAAAAAAGTTGGCGAAGAAGCGACCGAAGTAGTGATTGCAGCTAAGAATGAGGGGACCGATGAGTTGGTGAGTGAAACGGCGGATTTACTCTATCATTTGCTCGTATTGTTAGTTGAAAAAGGGGTTCCTTATGAAGCGATTACTGAAGAATTAGCGCGTCGCGAAGGGTTGGTAAGCAAGACCACCGATCGCCCTAAAATTGAAAATTTATAAGCTATAGGTATATAGATAATGTACGTGCTAGAAAGGATTGGCTATGAAAGAGAGTATTCAACAATTAAAACCTTATATTCCAGAGGAACCAATTAGTCGTTTAAAAGAACGGTTAGGGTTAACGAAATTGGTTCGTTTTTCGGCCAATGAAAATCCTTATGGCACATCGCCACAGGTAAAAGAGGCTGTCTTAGCGTATGTGTGCAGTCATGACAGCAGTCAATATCCTGATAGCTATGCTGCTTCGCTCCGCACGGCTATTGCCGATTTTATTAAAGTGCCAGCCGAATCTTTAGTCATTGGTGTAGGGCTGGATGAAGTGATTACTTTATTAAGTCGTGCCTTTTTGACTGCCGGCGACTCTATCGTTATTAGTACGCCGACCTTTTCAGAATACGCTCTCAATGGTCAGTTAGAAGGGGCGATTATAAAAGGCGTACCTTGTAATGAAGTGACGGGGGCTACTGATTTAGACGGAATGGTAGCCGCTATTGATGAAACGACAAAATTAGTGTGGCTTTGCAATCCTAATAATCCAACAGGTACCTATGTATCTGTGGAGGCTATTCGTAAATTTATGAAGCAAATACCTAAGGAGGTTTTGGTGCTTATAGATGAGGCCTATATTGAATTTGTTACCTCTGTTGAAGCACCAAGTGCGCTCCCTTTATTGGCTGAATTTGAAAATATAGGGATTATGCGTACCTTTTCCAAAGCCTATGGTTTAGCTAATTACCGCGTGGGGTATTTAGTATTAGGACAAGGACTGGTGAATTATGTGCAGACCATTCGTTTGCCATATAACTTAAATAGCGTTTCACAAGTGGCGGCGGAAGCGGCGTTAGGCGATCAAGCGTTTATTCGTCACGTAGTGGCGGCTAATGCAGTAGCGCGCGATAGCTGGGAAGCTTGTCTTATGCAGTGGGGACTCCATTATTATGCTAGTGAAGCAAACTTTTTATTTGTAGAATTTAAGTCCCCAGAAGAGGCGAAGGCTGTGGCTGATATGTGGCTACGGGCTGGCTACCAAGTCCGCATGGGACTTAGACCTCAATGGCTACGTATTACTATTGGCCAAGCTGAGGATTGTAAAGCGATGCAACAATTATTGGGACAGTTTTTAGGGACTTGCACCATGTGATATGATAATAATAGAGTAATAGATAAGGGCAATCGAAGAAGATTCGCCCTTATTTTAGCTACTTTTTACTTTTATTGTATATATTAGTGGGCGTAAGGATAGTTGACTAATAGTAAGTAATAAGTAATTAATAGCTAACTAATAGTAAGTAATAAGTAATTAATAGCTAACTAATAGTTAACTAATGGTTAATCAATATGGCAAGGGATAGCTGAAAAGCTTGTAAGTGATAGCTAGGAAGACTGTAAGCGATAGCTGGGAAGGATGTTATTATGAAAGCGATTGTATTGTCTAGTGGTGGCGTTGATTCTACCACTTGCTTGGCGCTAGCCATTGATCAGTTGGGCAAAGAAAATGTGGCGGCGGTGTCTATTTTTTATGGGCAAAAACATGATAAAGAATTGCAGTGTGCGCGTAATATTGCTACTTATTATGAGGTGCCTCATTATGAATTAGATGTATCACAGATTTTAAAATATTCTAATTGCTCCTTGTTACAAGGCTCTACCGAGGAGATTATTCACAAGAGCTATGCTGAGCAAATTGAAGAACAAGGGGAAGGCATGGTAAATACGTATGTGCCGTTTCGCAATGGCTTGATGCTATCTGCTGTGGCTAGTTTGGGTATGAGCCTGTTTCCAGACGATACAGTGCAGATTTATTTAGGCGCTCATGCCGATGATGCGGCTGGTAACGCCTATGCCGATTGCAGTGAAGAATTCGTCAATACTATGGCAAAAGCGATTTCTATTGGTACCTATGATAAGGTGCAGGTAGTAGCTCCTTTTGCAGCTAAGAATAAGGCACAATTAGTGAAGGTCGGTTTGGAACTTAAGGTGCCGTATGAGTTGACTTGGAGTTGCTATGAAGGGGGCGACACGCCTTGTGGCACTTGTGGTACTTGCATTGACCGCATTAAAGCCTTTGAACTCAATGGCACTGTAGATCCTCTTTTGAAAGGCGCTAAGATGTAAGGGGCGATGTTAGGTACACTGACAAGGGGAAGGAAGAGGAGAAGTGGGAAAACGAAAGATGGTCTAGGAGAAACAAAGACTGGAACAGGTGAAACGAAGCAGGTGATACGATGAAGAATATATTATGTATTGGTGATAGTTTAACTCGTGGTTATGATGTGCCTTACGGCAAAGGTTGGGTAGAATTATTGCAGGCTCATTGGGGCCAGGCGGCAAAATTTGTAAATGCAGGGGTTGATGGTGCTACCTTGCAGGCCATTTTTAATCATGTAGACCGCGCTTTGACAGCTCAGTCCTATGATATAGTATGTCTTATGGGCGGGACTAATGATATTTTGCATGGCCGCACGGCGGAAGATTGTTATTTTAATTTACTACGGTCGGTGAAACGGATTCAAAAGACGGGTGCTGAAGTTATCCTTGGCTTGGCACCGCAGATTGACTGCGATCCAGAGGGGGATGATGCGGTGTTGGTGGCATATAATACGGCGTTAAAGGCGTATTGTGAAAGTCAAAGCCTAGCGTACTTCGATTTTTATGCGACCATTGCAGCGGCTGATGAGCGAGGCGAATTGCTCTATGCAGGGGATGTACATCCTAATGAATTAGGGTATCGGTATATGTTTGAAACGGCGTTAGCCGTATTGGTGCCTAAGTTAAAAAGGGGATAAATACGGTTAGTAAGCCTAAGTTGAAAAGGGGATAAACACACTTAGTAAGCCTATGGTTAAGCCTTTTTTAGGTAAGATATATATAATGTATATGGAAAAATTTAAATTAAATCGAAAAAAATAAATTTTATGTATTGAACTTTTTAGATTTACATGCTATAATGGGTTCATAACAAGGGAACAGTAACTAAAAGTTATTCAGAACTGGCGTTACAGCTCAAAGCAATTCTTTATCCCGGAACTGTTTATGAGTGAGTCCACTTGTTAAACCTCTAAATACCTATACCTAATCGTGAGTACAGATATGTACGAACAACTTGCCGTTGCCTCCTCCCTAAGGGCAACGGCACTTTTCTTTTTATAGATGATTTAGTGCAGAATGTAGTGATTTGTAACAATAATTACATAGGGTATGATGTGATATATGGAGCCGAGTTCTAAGTCTTACATCTAATAGTTATAAGCCAAATCTGATAGTTATAAGCTATTAGATTTTTTTAGTTTTAGTATAATTATTCATCTTGCCTTTAGAATTAGAATTATGAAGAAGTTCACAAAAAGTTCATGAGAAAATTCACATAGACCTCACAAAATGGCGTTAATATGTACACATGCTAAACATTGGTTAGCAAATGACAACGAAATATAGAGACTGTTTAGGGATGTAAGTTACCCTATATGATTGTAAAATTATGCATATTTTTGTACTAGGAGGTATAGTTATGAAACGTAAATTTGTATTAATGGTGCCTATCGCGGCGGTCACTTTATGGGCCAACTCTTTCGGCGTATTAGTAAATGCTCAAGATTTTAACGAAGTTAAAGGTCAAGTTAATGGTGCTATTTGGCAACAAGCAGATCAAAACAAAGACAATCAGACAAAGGCTAACCAAGCCAATCGTCCTAATGTAGCAGCACCTATTAATTACCAACATGTAGCAGAACCTACTAATAATCAACATGTAGTAGCACCTACTAATAACCAACAAGATCAAGTGAAGCCTGGTAATGAACCAGGGGCACAACCGGTTAATGTAGTAAAAGATAATAATCAGCAAAAAGTAACAGCTGATACAAAGGAAAAACGTAAAGTGGCGTTAGCTAAAGATTATGAGCAACGAAAAGCTAGCGAAGTCAAAAAGGTAAAGCCAGAAGATAAGAAACCATTACCACCTAAAAAAGAAACTAATAAACCAGCACCTGTAAATCCTGAAAAACCACATCAAACTGGTATCTTTGCTTAATTTACAATCCTCATTGTAAATAGACCACTCACAGATACACACAGTAAACTAAACACCAACACACAACACACAATACTAAAATACACACAACACACAATACTTAACACACACATAAAACATAGTACTTAACAGTGCTTAACACAAATAAAATACACATTCCATTAAATAGAGAGTATATATTATTTAGTACGTACAGTAATTCGTGAGTACTTTACAAACTACAATGCTATAAAGGGCTACTACAGAATCAGCGGTAACAGGCTAATTCTGGACAGTAGCCCTTTTTATTTGTGGCAAGCGCATACTTAGGATACGGAAGGACTAACGAATAGACAGGTTGTCAAAGTCAATCATGCTATGTAAAGTCGAGCATGATATGCAAAGTTAAACATGATATGCGAAGCCAAGCATGATATGCAAAGTCAAGTATAGTATGAGTTTAAGTAATATATGTGTATTGATAGTCATACTCTGTGTGACCGTCAGTGGACTGCCTGAAAAAATTTGTATAACGTCTAATAACAATGTAAGAAAAAATGCTCTAGAATCGCTATTTTTGACCTTTTTAGGACGTTTTGAAAATGTTAGATATACCTTAGTAATGCTTTAGTCGTAGAGCAGGAAGTAATTTACTAGGAATTTGAAAGCGCTCTAAATGAGAAAATGAACTTTAATTTTTACGAGAAAGAGCTATTTTAGCCTTGTATTATGCAGAATTGATACGACTATTTATGTAGAAAATTCATTTTTGATATTCCTTATACACAAAAGGTTTGCTATAATTGATTTAGATTTCAAAGCTATCAGTTCTTGTATTAGACCAGCACGAATAGATGGTAGGTAAGATTATTTCGGAGAGTGTAATACAGCATACGCGGTATGTTAGGGGATAGCTTACAGTGAGGCTTTGGCCTGTGAAGAGCCAGTAGTTAGCTATGCTATTGACCGGGAATTACAGGCCCTGTAGTCTTGCTTTATTTATGTCCGGCAGGGATATTACTTACGATTGGTTATACCGAGCATAAATTTATATATGTATAACAGGAAAGCAGTCTATGAAAATAGACTGTTCTTTCTTAAGCAGGTTTTATCAAAAAGCTTGGTGCCAGTCAGTTAATATTGTAATAAAATCAAAAAGTTATATTTCGCAGTTGACACTTTTAATTCATAGTGTTATAGTAGGCATATGATTTGAATAGGAATCATAGTGAGGAAGAGAAAAGTACACATATTGCTTTATGTGCAGCGAGCCCGGATGGTGGAAGCGGGTCATAGAAAGTATGTGGAAGTGCATCTCGGAGCTATAAGGGCAAAGCTAGTTTGCTAGGGGAGTCCTTTTCGGGTGTCGCCCGTTACAGCGAATCTGTATACAGTTGATCAATGAGAAATAGATTTCTGGAGAACATTGTTTGACCTGTACAGTAGAGGTTTGGTTGTGCGCACGATCAAATAAAACAAGGTGGAACCGCGATATATCGCCCTTGGTCACGAAGTGACCAAGGGCTTTTTTTATTAGAGCTGAGAGATACTCTAAGAGAAAGGAACGATGATTAACATGAGTACAAAACCTGTAAATGACACATTACAATTAATTGGTAACACACCAGTGTACCAGATTGGCAATTCTAATGTATTTGTAAAATTAGAAAAATACAATGCTGGCGGTAGTGTTAAAGACCGTGCTGTATATGGCATGTTACGTGATGCGCAGGAAAAAGGTTTAATTAAACCAGATACAATTTTAGTGGAAGCAACATCTGGTAATACAGGGATTGCCTTAGCTATGTTAGGGGCTGTTTTAGGCATTAAAGTAGTGATTTTAATGCCTGAAAGTATGAGTAAAGAACGTCGTGAATTAGTAAAAGCTTATGGGGCTCAACTTATTTTGACACCAAAAGCAACGGGTATGAAAGGTGCGCTAGCTAAAGCACAAGAAATTTTAGATGCTAACCCAAGTGCTGTTACCTTAGGTCAGTTCGTCAACCCAGCTAACCCTGGTATTCACTATGAAACAACGGCTACTGAAATTATTGAACAAGTACCTAATGTAGGTATTGTGGTAGCTGGTGTAGGTACTGGTGGTACTTTCACAGGGGTAGCTCGTAAATTAAAAGAACACAATGCAAATGTAAAAGCAGTTGCTGTTGAACCAGCTGGTTCGCCAATGATTTCTGAAGGTAAAGGTGGCGCTCATAAAATCCAAGGGATTGGGGCTGGCTTCATTCCAGAAAACTTTGATAAATCCCTTATGGATGAAGTAGTAACTGTAATGGATGATGACGCTATTGCGCAAGTACAGACATTCATGCGTGAAAGCGGTATTAGCATTGGTATTTCTGCTGGCGCAGCTATTAAAGTAGCAAAAGACTTAGCTGCTAAAAATCCTGGCGTACCAGTAGTAGCGATTGCTCCAGATGGCGTTGAAAAATACTTATCTATGCTTGAATTTGATGATGTAGAATATGTAAAAGCCTAATGATAGGTTTGATTGAGAGAGAGTCAGACCATACATAAGGTTGTGTATAGTTTTAGGGGCTAGGGGTTTCACTGGCTAGGAGGATGTATGAAAGAAGTTTGGCAATCGATTCGCTATAATATTAAGCGCGTAATGGAGTCAGATCCGGCAGCGACTTCGGTATTGATGGTACTGTGGACCTATCCACATATTACGGCCTTGTTCTGGCATTTCTTTGCGCATCGTTTATATAAGCGCGGCTATAAATTATTAGCGCGACGGATTGCTTTGCATTCCCGCCACGTAACGGGGATTGAAATACATCCAGGTGCTCAAATTGGCAAAGGGTTATTTATCGATCATGGCATGGGTGTCGTGATTGGTGAAACTGCCATTGTAGGCGATAATGTAACGTTATTCCATGGCGTAACCCTTGGTGGTATGAGTTCGAAGCGAGTGAAGCGGCATCCTACCGTGGGCAATGATGTACTCATTGGTGCGGGTACGAAAGTACTAGGCGACATTATGGTCGGTAGTGGTAGCCGGATAGGTTGTAATCTTGTTATTAAACGAGATGTACCTGAGAATGTGGTTATTTATGAAACAGAACCGGAAAACATTGTGGTTCGTAAGATTCGTTCTACTATTCATTTGGTAGACAGTCATACGCGTAAGCACATGCCGCGCCATAAAGTAGCCTTCACCCCAAAAGACATGACCGACGATATGGCTTGGTTCATTTAAAACAATATATTTTACCTATATATAAATAATAATGAGGCGGGTAACCTTGTTTACTTAATACTGCTATTAACACAAGGCTCGTGTTGCTTTTGTTGGCTATATATAGTGTAGGCATAATGTATAATATATGTAATATATGTAATATATGTATAATATATGTGGATGTGACAATCTCGTTTTAGATGAAACGACCTAAGTCGTCATATATTGGGTGAAATACCCTCAGGACTTAGCGGGGCCTTAGACCTGAGGGGTTGATAAAAAAGAGAAGAGAATCATTTGAACAGATATAAGAACTGCTGCTTTGCATTAGATAATGCAAAGTGGCAGTTTTTCTTTATAATCTAATTATGCGATTACACGATTCGTGTAAAAAATAAATGCAAGTACACGGAGCGTGGATTGCGTCAAATTTAAAAACATACTATTTTGAAAGGGTTTTACACGGAGAAAGTACAAAATTTGACATTGTCCACTATAAAAAGACTATTTTGGGTTATTGAGTGCATTTTGACTGTTTTCTTTATAAGCCTATAATGAAAATTTAAAAGCTTGTTTGGCTAAGTTAGAAGCATTAATTAAAGGCTAATTCGTTTAAGTCCTTTAAGTCGTTTAACGATTAAAACATTCTTAAATCGTTATAATTGAAAACTAAATAAGCATGATGAAATATGCAGTCAATACTTATCTTTATTATATAAATGAAGATAAGGCTTGGCTGCATTTTTTATATAAGGATTATATTACTATATTTTAGATTAAATTACTGGATACTAAAGCAAATGATTAGCTATTATCTATATACTTAAATATATAGATTTTGAAATGGCCTAGATAAAAATCAAACATGAAGATAATATTAAAAAAATTAAATATAATGTCTTGTGGGGGGGACTTTTGTGATATGATTCTTTTATAAGGCATGCATTGGTCAACTTTAAGGATGTTAATTGCTAAATTGAGGTTTATATGAATATTTAATTAGCTTAATTGAATCTGAATTAATTAAGTTGGTTAAGGCCTTAAGTATTATTGCTAAAATAAAGATTTTATTTTAGCGGAAAACAATGAGAAATTAGCAGTATTGTGTGACGAAATGTAGTGATTTAGTCGGAAAGGGGCTCTTTATGTCTCAAAATTTAAAGAATTTAAAAAAATTAGGTTTAGTATTAGCAGTAACAGCAGTGACTGGTGGATTAACAACATCTGTTTGGGCGGCTGCCGCGAATGTAGTTGGTGACGGTAGAGGTGTAGCTCTTGGAAAGGGCTCGAATGCATCGGTTTCTTCAGAAGATTCTATCGCTATCGGTGAAGACGCTCGGGCAGCGTATAATCAGTCCATCGCAATTGGTAAAAGTAGCCATGTAGCTGGTAATGCTGCTGTTGCTATTGGCACTGACGCAAAGGCGGATGCTATGAATGCGGTTGCTATTGGTAATAATGCATTCACTGATGAGAAGGATGCCATAGCAATCGGTACAAACACTGTATCTCATGGTAGCTTAAGTATATCGATAGGGCAAAATGCGTATGCTAATGGTTATGCAGTAGCTATTGGGGATAATACCTCAGCATCTGATACTAAATCCGTAGCCCTTGGTACTAACGCAAAAGCTGAAGGGCCGCAAACCATTGCCATTGGTAGTCAGGCCAATGCTAAGATTAGAAGCTCTATTGCTATAGGCGATCAAGCAACAACTACAGGTGATGTGTCCATGGCGATAGGTGCAGCAGCAAAAGCTTCAGCTGTTAGCTCTGTAGCATTAGGCTGGGAATCTGTAGCTGATCGTGCTGCTGGTTCTGTTGGTTACGACCCATTGACAGGTCAAAGCTCTAACTTAACATCCGCAACTTGGAAGTCTGTGGGCGGTGCAGTTTCTGTTGGTCAATCTGGTCAAGCTGGTCAATTGACTCGTCAGATTATCAATGTGGCAGCTGGTACTGCAGATACGGATGCGGTGAACGTGGCACAGTTAAAGAAAGTTGTTTCATTGGCGAATGGTGCAGCCGCTGCAGCAGGGGATGTAACATTAAATATTAATGGTGATAATTCTTCTACTGGAGCTATTAAATTAAAAGATACACCATTAGCGATTACTGGTGATGGCACTATTGTCACGAAAGCGACTGATGCAGGAATTAGCTTAAGTCTTGATTCTGCTAAACTTACTGACGCTATTACAGGCGCTGTAGGCGACAAACTTGATAAGATTGATAAAATCATGGATCCAAATGGTAACTTAAAGCTAAATGTTAAGAGCGAAGACGGTATTTCCGTACGTACTGACAAAGATGGCAACACAGTTGTTGGTTTAGATGATAAAGTATCGGTAGGTCAAGTCGCTATTGACGGTAAAGATGGCAAGGGCGCTATTACAGGTTTAACCAATACAACTTGGGATCCAAGCAACATTCAAGCAGACCGTGCTGCTACTGAAGGCCAATTAAAGGGCTTAGCTGATACTGTATCTGGTATTGGCACAAGCTTAAATACAGAAGAAGCAACAATCGGTGGCAATACAACTATTAATAAAGATGGCATTACAGTAAAGAACCCTAATGGCGAAGGTTCTACAAAGATTACTGGCGACTCTGTTACTACAGGTACAGTAAATGCTGATAAAGTAGTAGTTGGTGGTAATACCTACATCTCTGAAAATGGTTTAAATGCTGGTAATAAAACGATTACTGACGTAGCACCTGGTGTTAATGGCACAGATGCAGTTAACATGAATCAATTAAATGAAGTTGCACAAGGTGTTAACAATGTAGGTTCTGCTGTAAATCGTTTGAGCAACCGAGTAGATAAAGTAGCTGCTGGCTCTGCTGCTCTTGCTGCGTTACATCCATTGGATTTCGATGCGGATGACAAAGTATCCTTCGCAGTAGGCTTTGGTGCTTATAAAGGTGAACAAGCAGCAGCACTTGGTGCGTTCTATCGTCCTAACGAAAACGTAATGTTCAATATTGGGGCTGCTATTGGTAACTCTGACAACCAGTACAATGCAGGTGTATCCTTCAAATTTGGTGAATCCTCTCCATACACTCGTATGAGCAAATCTGCTATGGCTACTAAATTAGAAAGCCAAGATAAAGAAATGAATACATTGAAGGCTGATAATAATACTTTGAAAAACAATGTAGCATCTTTACAAGCTGATAACGAAGATTTGAAAGCACGTTTGGCTAAGTTAGAAGCATTAATTAAAGGTTAATTTGTTTAAGTCTTTTAAGTCGTTTAACGATTAAAACATTATTAAATCGTTATAATTGAAAACTAAATAAGCATGATGAAATATGCAGTCAATACTTATCTTTATTACTAAATAAAAATAAGGCTTGGCTGCATTTTTTATATAGGAATTATATGGTCGAAGGTTGGCTAATTAAGTGAGCAATAAAGCACATACTTAGCGATTGCCTATATATTTAAATATATAGATTTTGAAACTGATTTTGCAAAAATCAAATATGAAGATAAGATTAAAATATTTAAACTCAATGTCTTGTGGGGGGGGACTTTTATGATATGCTTTTTTTATAAAGCATATATTGGATAGCTTTATGCCTGTTGATTGCTGAATTGAGTTTTATATGAACTTTAATGTAAGGAATCAACGCCTCTTGATTAATGGCAGTATTATTTTGATAGTTAGAGGCATAATAATTACACATTGGTTGTGTGGTGTAATGGTTATTGTGATTTTATGTTCAAAGGAGTCTTGTCTTATGAAAGTGAAAAGCAAAAAGCAAAAGTTTGTAGTGCTAGCAGCAGTAGCTGCTTTAGTAGGATCATCTACGTGGGTAAGTGATGTGTTAGCGGCCAATAGAGGCACCGATAATACGACAGGGATTGATGATATCATTTTAACGGTACCTACAGCTAACGATAAAGCCCCTGAAAAAGGTGCGGCCATTACTATTGGTAAAGGGAATCAAATTTCGGATACAAATGGTCTTACGATGCATTTAAATACAGCCATTGGTGCATATAATACAGCCCGCCTTAGTGGTACAGCAATTGGTGTAAGTAACTTCGCCAATGCTACGGCCCTAGCGATGGGTAAACAAAGTGTTGGCATTGGGTATGGCACAGCTATCGGCATGAATGCTAGAGCCGATGGCGGTATTGCCATCGGTACTGGTTCTGTAGTTGGTAGTATGGTAGGCGTGCGTGGACTTACCGACTTTAAACAACCGAGTGGACTTTTTCAGTCCGATGATGGCGTAGCCTTAGGTAATAAAGCCCATAGTACATCAGGTATTGTGGTTGGCGGTTCATCCGACTCAATTCTATCGGGTGTCGTTCTTGGTCAAAACTCGGTAGCTGGTGGTGGCACCGCTATTGGTAATGGTGCATCCGTAAAAATTAATGCTGGCTATTATGGCACTGAAGAAAGTCATGGTGCAGTAGCCCTTGGTGATGGCTCCATTGCTAATCGTGAGCGTTATGGTTATGGCTATGTACCAACAAAAGCTGATTTTACTGCTGTAGGGACTAGTGAAGCCAATGATAAAGCCTTAGCAGCGGCCATTGGTGGTACCGCTGTAACGATTGTAGATAACTTCTACAGTAACTATGGCACAGCTTATACAATCTATTTAGAAAAAACAATGCTAGCTAATGCATTAGAAGCAGAATACGAACAAGCATTATACAAATATAGTGATCCAAAATATACAGGCGATGCAACGGTTAATGCAACTCTTCAAGAAATTAGTCAACGTCGCTCTGATCTATCTGATGAAATCATTAAATTGCGTAACGATAATCCAGGTTTAACCGATGCCATTTTAGAACGTGACAATGCCCTAGCCGCCTTTAAAGCTACTTCTGGCGCAGTCAGTGTAGGTCGCGATGCAGTTGTTAAAAATGGTAAAATTACAGAAGCTCGTATTACCCGTCAAATTACTGATGTTGCCGCTGGTACACAGGATACAGATGCAGTTAACGTAGCTCAATTAAAAGGGGTTACATTAAACTTCGTTGGTGACAATTTAAAAACTGATGCGACAGCTATTGGCAAGATAAATTTAGTAACTCAACAATTGGCTATCAACGGTGATAGTAATATTACAACTACTGTAGCTAAAGATGGTCAGTCTGTAAACCTTACATTATCTAAAGCTGTAACAGATAAATTAGGGGCGGTAAAATATTTTTCAGTAAATTCCACTGAAGCAGAAAATAAGGATAATTCTGGTGCTCAGTCAGACCGTGCTATAGCTATTGGTCCTAAGGCGGCGGTTGTTCCAGGTGAACCGTTGCCAGGTAAAGAAAATGGACCTAGTTCACAACATGGCATAGCTATTGGTTATAATTCTAAGGTAATAGGCTCTGTATCTGGTGTAGCTATAGGTTCTGAAAATGAGATGAATAATTCTAATACAGGGATAATAGTTGGTAGACAGACGAAAGTAATAAACTCTAAAGAGAGTGCTGCTTTTGGTTATGACATAAAGGTTAATAATTCGGAATATGGCTTAGCACTAGGTTTTAAATCTAGTATAGAGGCTGCCAATAACTCTATCGCTATGGGGTATCGAGCTAAGGTTGATAAAGGCAATTATGGCATTACAATGGGTAGTGATGCGAGTGTAGAAGCGGATTATGGTGTTGGTTTAGGCGCGTCAACCTCTGTTACTGTTGCTAATGGTGTTGCTTTAGGGGCTAAGTCTGAAGCGGTTACAGAAGGAAAGGTGTTAGGGTATAATCCATTAACTGGCTCTCAATTTACTTCTCTTGATGAAGTGGCAAAAGTTGTAGGTTTGAGCGATCAATACAATGGATTAAAGGTGCAACGTGATACGATGGCCACAACAGTAGCTACTCAACAAGCTGAATATGATCGATTGAATGCCATTTATGAGCAAGATCCTTCTAATAAGGCGGCGAGAAATGCTAAAAATGCTGCAGGTGATAAGTTAGATGCGTCTATGGTTCAATTAAATAATATAGATGCAACGATTAATCATATTGTATCAGCCTTTGTATCTACTGATGGAGCGGTTTCGGTAGGTCGTGATGCATCACAAGACGGTAAAAAAATTAATAGTGAAGTAACTCGTCAAATTACTCATGTAGCGGCTGGTACAGAAATGACTGATGCAGTTAACGTAGCACAATTAAGGGCAGTTAGATCTCTTGCAGAAAATGCTAGTAATGCGGCTGATAATATTACATTAAATATTTCTGGGGATATTCCAAAAGATAAAACTGAAAATTCAAAAGGAAGCATTAAACTATCTGATGGAACATTAGCTATTAATGGTGATGGCACAATTGTAACTGAAGCTAGTAATAATGGAATTAAGTTGTCCTTGGATAAAACAGCATTTGATAAATTATTAGCTACATCCGGATCTTGGACTTTGCAAAGTGTGGATGCTGATAAAAAAATTATAGGTAGTAACACTGTAAAACCACAGTCAAAAGTTAACTTTATTGGTGGCTCTTTTACTGAGGTAACAGTTCAAGGAAATGAAACTGAAACTAATGTTACCATCGGCTTAGACGCTACAGCGACTAAAGCAATTGAAAATGTCAATAAATTTATCACTACTGATGAAAATGGTAGCAATGCTCGTTTAAATATTGTTGGCGATGAAAAAACTGGTGTAAAAGTAGAGGCTCAAGCTGATGGCTCTACTAAAGTAAGTTTAGGTGAAAACGCAAAAGTTGGTAATATTACAATTGATGGCACCACCGCTAATGATGGTACTAAATTAGGTGAAATTTCAGGGCTTACTAATACCGATTGGATTACTAATAATCCTAATTATGATATCAAAGACGATCGTGCGGCTACCGAAGGTCAATTAAGTAAACTTACGGAAAGCATTGCGGGCGACCTAGAAGAGCTTAATAAAGCTATTGAAAATAATGGTAAAAATCTAAACACCGATGAAGCAACTATTGGTGGCAACACCACTATCAATAAAGGTGGCATTACTATTAATAATCCAAAAACTGGTAATACTACCACCATTACGGGGGATTCCATCACTACTAATACAGTAAATACTGAAAATCTTGTAGTGGGTGGTAACACATATATTACCAAAGATGGTATTAATGCTAATAATCAGACGATTACTAATGTAGCACCTGGTCGTATGGCGCCAGATAGTATGGATGCTGTTAATGGTAGTCAATTATATGCAGTGGACCAGAAAGTTAACTCCGTAGGTTCTGCTGTGAATCGTTTGAGTAACCGTGTAGATAAAGTAGCTGCTGGCTCTGCTGCTCTTGCTGCTTTACATCCATTGGATTTCGATTCTGATGATAAACTGAACTTTGCGGTAGGTTTTGGCGGTTACAAAGGCGAACATGCAGCAGCTCTTGGTGCGTTTTACCGTGCAAATGACGATTTAATGTTCAGTTTAGGGGCAACAATTGGTAACTCCAATGATCAATATAATGCTGGTGTATCCTTCCGCTTTGGTGATTCTTCGCCATATACTAACATGAGCAAATCTGAAATGGCGAATACCTTAGAAAAACAAAATGAAGAAATTGAAACCTTAAAAGATCGTTTGGCTAAGTTAGAAGCATTAGTAGTTCAAAAATAAAATTAAATAGGTATTCGGTTAAGAACATTAAATGTAAGGTAAGGTTACAATTTACTGTTTGCAACGAATAAGAAAAGGGGCTGTAACGAAATACAACTCCTAAAACTATTAATGCGGCTTGAAGATATATAAGCATCTTCAAGCCGCATTATTGCTATATTTAGGGTTATAGGACAAAACGTGTTGGTTTTTAATCCCAATAAGTAGGAAACTCTGTGCTCCGATGAAGTTCATTCCATGCAAGCCCATCTCCCCATTGAGGAATAGAATAATCTACTTTCTCCCTTTCGTTAAATCGTTGGTAGAT
>NZ_NMZQ01000002.1 GCF_010093125.1 Veillonella sp. R32 | reverse complement strand
AGTTTGGTTCTCTTTTCAACCATATGAGAACTGTTTACACAAAATATTTTATACTATCGTATGAAATAATTAAGGTATAAATATATTAGATTAAACCACACTAGTATTACACTACTCTCAAACAGTATGAGTCAGTGTCTTACCCCTACACGAGTTTTAGACCACACTAGTCTTACACTACTCTCAAACCGTGCATTAGCCCTATCAGCGCAGGTACAAGTTTTAGACCACACTAGTATTACACTACTCTCAAACTGTTGAGGTGTTAATAAAACCTGGTGATAAGTTTTAGACCACACTAGTATTACACTACTCTCAAACTAGCGACAATGAGTTGCAAAAGATACAGTGGTTTTAGACCACACTAGTATTACACTACTCTCAAACGAGGTAAAGGCGTAGGTGGTAATTGTGGATGTTTTAGACCACACTAGTATTACACTACTCTCAAACAGAGTAATAAGTGTACCCCTCTAATTCATCGTTTTAGACCACACTAGTATTACACTACTCTCAAACTTGTACCTGCGGACTAGTAAAACGAGGTGCAGTTTTAGACCACACTAGTATTACACTACTCTCAAACTAAATCATAATGAGCGAAAATTTACGAGAGGTTTTAGACCACACTAGTATTACACTACTCTCAAACCGCTAGGCGGTATACAGCCATGTCCGTATAGTTTTAGACCACACTAGTATTACACTACTCTCAAACTTTGCTAAAAACGGTAACACGTACGAGCGTGTTTTAGACCACACTAGTATTACACTACTCTCAAACTTTGCTAAAAACGGTAACACGTACGAGCGTGTTTTAGACCACACTAGTATTACACTACTCTCAAACTAGGTTACAAAACTGCTAAAAAATAGCGTTGTTTTAGACCACACTAGTATTACACTACTCTCAAACTGCGAGGTGCTTTTTTTATACCAAAAAACAGTTTTAGACCACACTAGTATTACACTACTCTCAAACTACGTTCCGCTTCTGACTTTTCATCATGGAGTTTTAGACCACACTAGTATTACACTACTCTCAAACGGTAGAAGCACCTTTAGTTAAAGCACCTACGTTTTAGACCACACTAGTATTACACTACTCTCAAACTTGATTGCGTAGAAATTTTAAAAGATGGAAGTTTTAGACCACACTAGTATTACACTACTCTCAAACTACAAATACAATACCCTCTAAATGCGAGCGGTTTTAGACCACACTAGTATTACACTACTCTCAAACACTAGCGGATGCATCTACTAAAAGTAATTTGTTTTAGACCACACTAGTATTACACTACTCTCAAACTTCATTGACATCGACTACGGGTTCACGTTCGTTTTAGACCACACTAGTATTACACTACTCTCAAACTCTCCATTTTTATGTCCGAGGATTGCTCTGGTTTTAGACCACACTAGTATTACACTACTCTCAAACGCCACATAACACGCATTGAGGGTAACCATTAGTTTTAGACCACACTAGTATTACACTACTCTCAAACAACAGCAGTATAACAATTGTAAAAGGTGTTGTTTTAGACCACACTAGTATTACACTACTCTCAAACAGATGAGCGATGCTATTAAAACGATGTCTAGTTTTAGACCACACTAGTATTACACTACTCTCAAACAGGCACTGTCCACGCTTTGTTTTCTTCCGCGTTTTAGACCACACTAGTATTACACTACTCTCAAACTGACCGCACAGCTTTAGCATCAATCTCTACGTTTTAGACCACACTAGTATTACACTACTCTCAAACTAACCAGTGATGCATTGAAAATATCCAGTTGTTTTAGACCACACTAGTATTACACTACTCTCAAACACCCAAATTGCATATTTACAAAATTTTATGAATTTAAAGTTCAAGAGAATTTTCCGGTGACGAGCCAAGTGCAATACTAGTATTTTAATCTAAAATACACATAAATCTTTATCTAAAGTATAAATTATCTCCTTATTTTTTACAACTGATATATCATCTTTACATACTCGTTCTATACATAGTACTGGAATCTTTTTACAAAGCATTGTTTCAAAAAACAGAGTTATTTCTTCATGCTCCATATAGGCACGAGGATTTAATAAAATCACCAATTTGGGATTTAGTAACTCTATAACTACATCAATAAAATTAGCAACTTTACCAATATCATCAAACTCATCATCTCTAATTAGAAAATTGCCTAGCTTGACAATATCTTGTACTGCAATTAATTCATTGTGAAAAACATCAATAGAAAGACTGCTTTCTAACGATAATAAAAGCTGTTGTATTTTTTGATTAATCTCATACAATAGCTCAACCTCTTCTGTAGCAATTCCAGACAATCTTTGATGTAATTTAGATAGTAAAGTCTTATTATTAATATCTAATTTAAAGAAATCACTAATAAAATACACATCCTTTTTTATATCCAATATTTTATTAGCTAATGATAGTACCCACTCACTGTCTTCTCCACTGCCAGCTTGAAAAAAGTCCTTTACTAGCTTTCTAAAGACACGCCTTTCTTCAACTATTAAAGTCGTAATCATTTCATCAGATAAATCAAGTTCTAAATCCAATGTTAAATAAGTTAGTTTCATAATACTAATAGCCGATCTGTAGACGTTACAACTTCAGTTGCTACTTCACCAACCAGCGTCTCCATTTTTGCAAATTGTTTTTCTGTAATCACAAGCATTTGTACTAACCCTTCAGGTGGCTTCTGACATCTAACATACGCCATAACCTTATTAGCTTCTGTTTGATTCAGCACCAACTTAGCATATATTGATTCTTGCATCATATAAAATCCCGTGGATAGTAAAAATTTTCTAAAAACTCTATAAGCTTTACGATTGGCCGAAGATTCCACAGGTAGATCAAACATAACCATTACTCTCATAAATCTATAACTCATACTCCACAAACCTTATTAAGCTAATATCATTTTCTTTAAGTGCATCAAATATACTTTTACAATATACCTTAATAGCCGCGCTTAAATACTGATTAGTCCCCTCAATTTTCACTTCTGAATTTAATAAATCAATTAACTCTAATCGTTCCTTTCTTGTAAAATTAGTATGATTTATTCCCACTACATATCTATCAACAATGCCTCGTAATGGTTCAATAATATCACAACTTAAATTAAAAGGATTAAATTGATTACAATGATTTAGACCTAATTGAGTTAAGTATCCCATAGCTACAATTTCCCGATTAATGGCAGATAATAAAATAGAGTATCCATAATCAAGAGCAGCATTTATGTTATTATCATCATCACGAGTAAAAAGTTTACCAAATAAAGAATTAAAATAAACTTTTGCTGCATGCCCTTCACGTTGCGATTCATCATTAAATTGTAGTTCATCTACATAAGAATCTAACAAACTATATTCAGGCTTGTTCATTGATTTAAGTAACCTTGCTTGATTCCTAATTTTTTGCTTAACTAATGTAGTCCAAACAGACTGCTTAATATCCTCCGCCCATTCAATTTGTTCTCTACATCGCTTACTTGTATTGTGACTGCCATATAAAGAAACTAATTCACTAGTAGGGTTAAATTTTTCATCACAAAAAATAATCTTTACTTTTGCTTTTATTAATTGATTAAGCAAAGCGGCGGTTAAACTAACCGCCGTTGATGCTATTACTAAAACCTGAATCTCATTAATATATACTCTATTACAACCACATTCCTTACGAACAACCATATAATTCATTTTAAAATCTAATTTTGCCCGATTATCTACTACAACTACACGCCAGCCCATAGAATATTTCCTCGCTACGATTTACATAAATCTTATATAATTTTTACCTCTTTTCTATATATTCCTGTAATAGAATTAGTAATAATAACAAATTCATCTAAATTGGTTATATTCATACTTATGATACAACGCGAAGCCGATAGACCAATAGATTTTATATCAAATGTTGTTTTTTGATGTGTTAATAAATTTAACATCTCCAAAATTAAAGTACATTGTTTTTCTAGTTCTAGCGCGTTAAATTTCTGTAAAATCGATTCTTTTTCAAGAGATTCTGCTTTATTCATTTTCATTAATTGAAATAGAGGTTTTTTCATCTTACTTACCAATGTTTTATATATATCGATATTAATTTGCTTATTTATATATTCATCATTAGGTAAATATCTATTATTATCTTTTAAACGTACAAGATATTTTTCTATTTCCTTAATTCTTTTCACCATATTATTATCCAATAAAACTGATTCTGCAGAGTCAATACAAATTCGATTATTTGTTTTCCCCCCTATATAATATAAAAAGCCATTGATTCTAACTAATGCATTTATACATAATTTTTTATATACTAACTGCACCTCATCATATTTCATATTATCAATTACCATCATAGCATAATCAATGTAATCACTTTCCTCCTTCATTTTATTGGCTACTAATATTGGAATAGCAATAATATGGACTTCATAAGTGTTGCTTCTCTTATTACGCATCTTGAATATACTATAATATGCATTTTTAATTTTAGTAAAACCACCATACTTCGTTACATCTGCTAAAATAGAATTACTCGTCTTGAGTGGTTCATAACCTTCACGTTTAGCAACACTAGCTTTATATATGGTAGCATCATACAAAGCCCCTTTTTGCTCAATTAATTTTTTTGTCACTTGCACATCATTATTGGCCATCATTTTCTTTACTACTAGATAGCTATCATTGGGATTCCAAATTACACGTTGCCCTACTTTCAGAGGAAAATCAAACATTTTACTCAAACTATATGGACGTTTTTTCTCTGCTCTAGCTTTTTTTATAAAGTTACGAGGGTTATTAGTAAATTTCTCATGATAAACATTACCTACTACAATGTTTAAATAAGCATCTTTCGCATGATGGTGCGCATTCAAACTACGCAATTTAACAAATTCATTTTTTTGCCGGAAATCTGAAACATTTTCAGCTTTTACATAACAAATTGTCGTATCCGGATACAGCCGCTTCAATAAATTAGTTACCGCCTTAACTGCTTGATTTGTTTCTACTAATTGTCTATTTACAAAATCAGCCAACTCATCAGCAGTCAATGGAGTCGTACGGATTAACCGTTCATATTTTTTCTCACTAATTAAGTTGTATTTTAATAAACGTTTCCACAATCCCTCACACTTTTTCTGCGTTTCCATTTCAATAGGATAATTATCTGTTTTCTCACGATTTAGTATAGATTTAACTAGTACTAAATTATCCCAACTATTATCCTTTGTAACACTTTGAGGATAAATATGATCTATATCATATTTAGATGTAAATAAGTCACCTAAATCAATAGGCTCTCCCGAATACATACAACGTCCCTGTTGCGTATAATATAAATATAATTTTTTAGATTGAAATTTTCCGGCTTCAGTTTCTTTGATTTCCTTAGACCAATTACGAGCTTCATCTTTAATATTTTTATAAAGATATAATAGTTTAGCCTGTCTAGAGTTTGTTCGTTTCTTCTCCGCACGATTTGTTCGAGCTACTTCAACAAAAATTTTCTTTGGTATCCCTCTGCGCAGTTGTGTAATTTCCTCTAAAATCCGTAAAGTTTGCCAAACGGAACGTTTTACAGCTGGGGATATATATAATTCATCAACTAAATCATAACTCCCCCGTTCAACCACTTCCGTGCGCTTAGCATTAAATTCCTCAATAGCTGCAAAATACGAATTATGAGAACTCAATACTTCCATTAAAGTCAGTGACTGTGTTTCCATACAAGTCAAAATATTGCATTCTGGGCCATCTCCAGCTACACCGACAATTTTCTTCAAAAATGCTTCTGACAACCGTCCCCATTCTTTATACTTTAATTTTTGTATTTGTTTTACTTGCACTTCACTGATTGTATCCTTAAACTCTTTTTTCAACACATCAGCCAATATTTTTTTTGCATCACCAAATAATGTAACATAGCGAATAATTCGTTCAGCTAATTGCTCATCAAAGCCTTCACCTAAAATTCTCACCATGTCTCGATATGACTTCAAATCACTCTTTATGTCAATATCCAAACCTGTTAATTCCCCTGTCCCATCAGTGAAGCCTTTCAACTTCAAAAAGCTCTTAATTGCTTTTTCCGTCATTTTTTTATGCTCTGCTTGAAAACATTCTGTAATAAGCGCCATTTTAACTTCATAGGATAAAGGTTGCCCATTGTATTTTAAATTATTAAGTTCATTGAGTAACATAAATTTAGAATATGCCAATGAATATTTAGGTAATACATCTTCACCAATCAAATAAGTACACTTATTCGTCAAGTTTTCTATAAATGCTTGTGCAGACGCATTTATATCTACCTTCTTCTCAGAATCCCAAGGATATACTTTGCCGGCTTCTTTACGTACTACCCACGCAAATCCACTACTGTCTTTATGTGCCGGATTTAATGGTCCTACAAAATAAGGAATTCTAAATGTTAGCAATTTTAAAATTTTCTTAGCTACAGTAAATCCAGATTCATCACAACTATTTAGAAATTCATACTTTTTACTAGCAACTGCTAATATTTGTTCCAATTCTTCTTCATGGATTTGATAATGTATTACTCCATTTTCACGGACACGTAGCAGTGGTAAAAATACATCTAAATCAATTAATTGCAATATTTCACTTTTTAAAATACTCTCCGGCAGAACTTCAAGTACTTTTTTCAAAAATTTATAAAAATCCTCTCTCGAACAATTTTTACCACTTTGGCTCTTACCTATATAAGCTATATAATTAGCGCTATCTTTTGTATCATCACGAAAAACACTATTATAAAGGGCTTTTTCATCTTTTAACAACTTTTTCAGCTTTACTAAGTGTTCCTGATGCTCATTAAATACTTCAACCTTAGCTTCTGATAAATACTTCCCATCAGGCTTGATTGTGGATAACAAACGACTATCATACAACGCTTTACAACCATCTAACGCTAAAATACTTTCCCCTAAGACGCTTTCATATTTTTCTCGCTCTTCCCAATAATCTTTGCCAGAAAACTCTACGCTTCTTACATCTGCATCTAAATTTTTATATTCGGGTTCAATAAATAATTCATCTAAATTCCCCTTTAAACCTAAAACTATTGATGCAAATGCCTTAGCCTGTTTTTTAAGCTCTTTATCGACCACACTATCACTCACAGCTTTTGCAATATCACTGCGAGTACGCCCTGTACTAGTCAATAAGTCAACAAATACTTGTTCATCAATTTGATCATGTAAGCGAGAAAACTCCATACAGCTTAATACTTGATGTAAAATATCCATTACACCACCTGAGGTTTTTATCGTTTCACCTTCAAGTAAAAAATTCCCACGATATTTTATAATATGATGAACTGCTAAAAAAAGTAATCGAATATCTTTTGCAGGCTCTTTCATTAATGAACTGCGCAAATGATATATAGTTGGATACTCCTTATGATAAGTTTTATCCGTATACTCTGCATCATTAAATAAAAAATACTGTCCAACAGTACTTTTATCTTCTTGATGATATTGACTTTCATGTAATCGTTGATAAAATGCTGGATCCACTTTAGATATTTCCGAAGCAAATAATTCCTCTAAAATTGCAAGTCTATCATTTCGTCTATCCAATCGACGTCGTCCAGCTCTATAATTTCTCCTCTCAGCTGCGGTTTGCCCTTCTTCAAATAGTCGGCTCCCCCACATTCTGTAGCCTTTTGCCCGCAACACCTCATATACTTCATTAGTAACAGCCCATCCTACAGAATTCGTCCCTATATCAAGGCCTACAAAATAATCCTTTACTTGCTTAAACTCCTCTTTACCACGTGTCTTCATTGTTTACCTCCTCAATACATTTACCATATTTCACAATATTGAACTTCTCTTTTCTATTTTCAAAGTCTATTTCCATAGGAATTTTATAATTTGACAATTGACAAAATTTTTAATTACGATTACTATATACATGTAACTAGTGGATTAGACCACACTAGTATTACACTACGAGTTCAAATAAAGATTTATCTACAATGCCTTCGGGCGGCTCGGTGTGAGCCTTTTATCTGAACTTTACTCGACTCTTAGGAGTCGAGTTTTTTTTTAGCCAAATACTAACTTGTATACTTCACAAAAATTTAATCATACTTCGATTATACGCTTGTTCACTATTAAAGTACAAATTGATTTTCTAAATCTACATTCATTTTTTCTAGTAAGCATGTAAATCAAGTATTGGTCTTAATTTTGCACTATAAAATATATCAGTTATAGCTTAATATATTAATCACTTTTCAAAATTATTTATACATTTTAATTATCCAATATATCTAAAAGGAGTCTTAACTATGCAATACAAACGTCTTGGTAATACTCATATCGCCTTCCGCCTTAATCCAGGCGAAGAACTAGTCGAATCGATTGAAAAAATTGCCCGTCAAGAAAACGTGACCACTGCCATGATTCAAGGTCTAGGCGCTACCAATGATATTGTGCTTGAAACCTATCACGCCTATGAAAAGAAATATTATCACCATCGTTTAACGGGCGACTTTGAAATTACATCCATCACCGGTACTATTGATGTACTAAATGACGATTACTATTCCCATCTTCATATCACCATTGCAGATCAAGAAGGTCATTCTCATGGTGGTCATTTAACAAGTGCAATTATTAGCGTTACAGCTGAAATGATACTAACCTTATTGCCTAAAGATATTCATCGTGGCTATGATAAAGAGGCTGACTTAAATTTGTGGCAGTTGGATAAGTAAATTTAAATAAATCCAGCTACACTATGATAGTAAAAATTTATTCTATTACACTAATTGGTGAATTATGAAAATAGACTACTTATATTACTTTAAAGAGCTTGTAAAAGATATGAATATGACCCAGACAGCTAATCGTCTATTCATTTCACAACAAACTCTAAGTAATTATATACAACGCGTTGAAAAATATTATAGTATAAAACTCTTTAACCGTACGCCTAAATTAGAATTAACAGAAGCGGGCAGAGAATTTCTTAACTTTGCTGACTCAATTCTGAAGCAAAATACTGCTATCAAAAATATATTTACCGATTATAATGAAGATATCCGTGGCACTTTAAGATTTGGCGCCAGCCATGTTAGAGCTCTACGTCTCTTACCCTCTATTTTGCCAGAATTCGGGTTATAGGACAAAACGTGTTGGTAAAAACAGCTATAGTATCAGTAATTATCTGGTGTTATAGCTGTTTTAAATTTATACATAATATTTAAAGGTTAGACAAAATGTGTTGGTAAAA
>NZ_NMZQ01000019.1 GCF_010093125.1 Veillonella sp. R32 | reverse complement strand
CAAAATTATTTACACTACCGTAAAGTTACGATGTGCACTTTGAATACAATATTGTCTATATATATTATTATACTACCTATTTCAAATACTTAATACTGCCTATTCCAAATACTAAAATTTTTTTAAATTTCCTCTTGCTATTATTCTTTGTCCGTATTATAATGACATATGTCCATTGAGAAAGAAATATTTTCCACATGTGAGGAGAGATGATTATGAAACAGATATTGCAGGTTTTTAACCGAGTCCCACTGATTTATCAAATTATGGTAGGTTTAGTAATCGGGATTTGCATTTCCCTATTCAGTCCTGATATAGGGAAAGATTTATCCCTATTAGGGATTATTTTCGTAGGTGCTTTAAAAGGGATTGCTCCCCTACTAGTATTTTTCCTAGTTATTGCCGCTGTTTGCCGTCATAAAGCAGGGCAAAGTTCTGGCATGAAAAAAATTATTGCCATGTACATGATTGGCATGTTCTTATCAGCGCTACTAGCTGTATTCGTTAGTTACTTATTCCCTACAACCTTGCATTTAGCAAATGTAACTCAGGATACGAAAGCACCGCAAGGGATTGCTGAAGTATTAATTACGCTACTTAAAAACATTGTAGATAATCCACTTCACGCTATCATGACAGGTAACTATATTGGTATCCTTGGCTGGTCTGTAGTCATCGGTTTCGCCCTTCGCCATGCGAAAGAAGAAATTAAAGATGTCTTCGTAGGTATCTCTGATGCTATCACCACTGTTGTACAATGGGTTATTCGCTTAGCACCTTTTGGTATCATGGGTTTAGTAGCTGAATCAATTGCTACTAATGGTATTGAAGCCTTACTCGAATACGCCGTTTTATTAGGTACATTACTAGGTAGTATGTTCTTCGTAGCCTTAATCGTTAACCCAATCATCGTGTTTGCTGTTATGAAACGGAATCCATTCCCACTTACATTTAAATGCTTACGCGAATCTGGTATTACAGCGTTCTTCACTCGTAGTTCCGCTGCCAATATTCCCGTTAATATGAACATGGCTAAACGTTTAGGACTCTCCCCTGATTTATATTCAATTGCTATTCCTCTAGGTGCTACCATTAACATGGCTGGGGCTGCTATTACCATCACAATTATGACCTTAGCTGCTGTTAACACTTTACATATTCCAGTTGACTTTAGCACAGCTATTTTGTTAAGTATTATTGCCACTATCGGTTCTTGTGGTGCTTCGGGCGTTGCTGGTGGTTCCCTCTTATTAATCCCACTAGCATGTAGCTTATTCGGTATTTCCAATGATATCGCTATGCAAGTTGTTGGGGTAGGTTTCATTATTGGGGTTCTTCAAGACTCCACTGAAACGGCGCTTAACTCCTCTACAGATATTCTCTTTGTAGCAGCTGCTGACTTTGCTAAAAACGGGTATCCAGAAGACTTAAGTGTAGGTCGTGTAGAAACAATTAAAGCAGAATTAGCTGAATAAATTAAACTACATAAAACTATCAAATGTGCTGAACAACCTTAGGCATATAACAAAATATGTATCTAAAGAAAGCCCCGCTACCGAAGTAGCGGGGCTTTCTCCTGTCATAAACTCATTGGCAATGACTCTATAACAGGCTACTGATAATCATGAATATTTTCATCACCAGTATAGCTATGTTCTGCTGTAATTGTAATTTCAAAGCTAGGATCCATAGCTTCTAAAATTTTCTTAATTGCTTTTGCAATTTCATCCATACGATGTCTATCTGAATAAGGCACTACTAAATCAAAAATAATATGCGTCTTATCGTCACTTTTCACCGCTCGTAAATCATGAAGACTTAGTTTTTCATCATACGCTTTAACTACAGTATGAATTTTGTCATATAGTGCCATAGATTCCTTCATAATTAAAAGTGGATCCATATGAATCGTCAACTGAAGATACAATTCCTTTTGAGCATCTCGTTCAATTCTATCTATTAAACTATGGCTTTTAATCACATCTTCTTTAGCATCCACCTCTACATGAATACTAGCAAATACATGGCCAGGACCATAATCGTGAATCATTAAATCATGAACCCCCAATACGCCCGGATAAGATTTTACAAAATTAGCAATATCTTTTACCATCTCTGGACTAGGTTCATTTCCTAACAAACGACTTATGGCATCAGCTAACACATGATACCCAGCTCGTCCTATCATAAGCGAAACGATAGCCCCTAAATAGCCATCCACCGGAATTTGAAAAAGACCCCCTGCTACTAAGCCAAGGGTAATACCTAAGGTAGCCCACACATCAGACAAATACTCTAAACCATTAGCTTGTAAGATAGGCGAATTGATGCGTTCCCCAATGGATTTAAAAAACGTATATAGCCAAACTTTCAGCCCCATAGCACAAAGCATTACAACTAATGCCCATATAGAAAACTCAATAATCTCAGGCTTAAGTATACGCCCCACCGATTCAATCAGTAATTGAATTGCTACTACAAATAACAAAATAGAAAAGCCAATGGACAATAAATACTCTATACGACCATGGCCATAGGGATGTTCTTGGTCAGCCTTCTTAGCGGAAAAACTAAAACTCAGTAGCGATATAGTAGAACCGCCTGCATCCGCTAAATCATGGATAGCATCGCTGACCATGGCAATAGAACCTATCAAAAGGCCTACTATCAATTCTCCTAATGAAATGATTAAATTCGTCACAATCCCCACTATACTTGTTAAATGGCCATAGCGAGTACGCACTGCTGGTGCTTTAATACAATCATAATCTTTAACAAACCAGCGAATTAATTGTTCTTGCATACTGTTCACCTACTATATATTTCACACTCTCAAACAATAATCATTATTTCAGTATACCTAGTATACATCTTCTCTCAATGATTATCAATATATAGAATTGTAAAAAAATACCTCTCTCAGTTCTTATATTTTCTGATATATCGCCATAATCTAAGCAACATAAAGAATCAAACGAATTGAGAAAGGTATTTATAGTATTTAAAATTTTACTAATATTTTACAGCTAGGCTCTTACCAGCGATGCTCATAATAAACTTGCGTCCACATAATAACCTCAGATAAGGTTGGATGTGGTGACATAGTTTCACCAACTGTAATGACTGAATGAGGATCCATTTTGCGCACTAAACCTTCTTGACGAAGTTGTTTTGTCAAAGTAGAACCGATTTCCTCATTAATTGGGACTAACGGTGTATCTCCACTATTAAGCAAGTTAACAAATGGCTGGAATAAAATCGATGCTTGTGGGCCAATTACATGAACCCCCAAAATATGGTTTGTCTTAGTATCTACAACAATTTTTACAAAACCATCGTTATCATCGCCAGGATCAAAACCCATGGCAAAGCCTTTGGCAGACGAGGAATAGAAATTCTTACCAGTTTTAACGGCATAGCCTTTATCAATAGCTTCTTGCTCCGTTAAGCCTACATGCCCTACTTGTGGATATGTAAAGGTTACGGCCGGCACTAAATCATAACGTGCCCAACGAAACTCTTGAGGACTAGCTGCGTGATATAAATTATGGGCTAAAATATCCGCTTCATAGTTTGCTTTATGACGGAAAGGTGCTTCCCCATTTACATCCCCTAAGGCATATACACCATCAACTGACGTTTCTAAAAATTCATTGGTTACAATCCACCCACCACGTTTGGTTTTAATAGATGTGTTCTCCAATTTAAGCTCTTCTGTAGCTGGTTGAATCCCAGAGGCCATTAAAATCTCTTCGCCTCGTACTTCACGAACTTCACCTGTTTTACGATCGCGAATGACAACTACTTTTTCACCATTTTCAACGCGTACTTCTTCCGGCTCTTGATTTAAAATAACATCAATCCCTAGCCGTGTAATATCTTTATAAATTTGCGCTGAAATTTCAGCATCTTCTTTTGGCAATAAACGTACATTATGTTGAATCAAAGTAACCTTAGTACCAGCTGCAGCAAAGACATGAGCAAACTCTGTGCCAATAGGGCCACCACCCATTACCACTAAGGATTTCAAAGGCTTTTGAGGATATTTATGGCCAAATAAGCTTTCACTGCTCATATAACCGGCTTCTTCTAACCCCTTAATTGGATTTACTTTCGTATGCCCGCCTACACCAAGAACAATGATAGGAGCTGTCATTTCTTCCGTTACGTCCCCAGTATTCATAGTAACAGTTAAAACTTTATCTTTTACGAAGGTAGCGGCCCCACGATATACATCAACATTATCGAATTTATCGTAATACGCTTCTACCCCTTTACTTTCATCAATTTTTTGCCATACACGCTTAGACATTAAATCCCAATCAATAGTAGCGGGCTGTACTTTAACCCCAATTTTAGGCAATTCTTCAATCTCACGAACTGCATCAGCTACAGTTACCATAACTTTAGTGGGAATACAACCACGAGTCAAACAAGTACCACCAAATTTTCCCTTTTCAATGATAGCAACTCGTTTGCCCTTACTAATAGCGGCATCGGCTACAATGGTAGCACCACCAGTGCCCACTACAATAATATCATATGTTTTCATCTATGATTCCTCCAAATAATATATACATCAAAAAATATTCATCAATTGAATGTAAATACTAGCTGCCAAACATGGTAACGTCAATTATAACAATACTCATGAAAATTAATTGCAATTAATACTTACAATCAATAACCATAATCAATTACAGATTTATTATATCATATCGATAGTTATAAATAAAGAACTCCCTAGTCAATCACGCTACGGTCCTAACAATAATAGCGACGACTAAGGAGTCTCTTTTTACCTTGCTTGAGGGCAAGAGATAAGCAAGCACATTAAGAAATACGAAAACTTATATTAAATTTCAAGTGGCACGACTGCTTCTACTGCTTCTAATAAGGTACCATCTGCGACAATAGCAGTAATTTTTTCTAATTCTTTGAACATTTCAATATCTTTATCATAGTCAATAAATTTATTGCTAGCCCGCACGGCTTTATAAGCAGCAGCTGTGCCAACACCTAGCGTAAATTCATCGTCCCGAAGATCAATAGCTTGGCAAGCGGCTAAGATTTCAGTAGCAACTACACGCCGTACATTATCGGCAATTTCCCCTGCTTTGCGTGCTGCATGAGCCCCCATACTTACCAAGTCTTCTTGGTTTTCACACGAAGGAATAGAATCAACCGAAGCTGGATGAGCTAATACTTTATTTTCACTTACTAAAGCGGCCGCTGCATATTGGGTAATCATAAAGCCTGAATTTAGACCAGAATGTTTTACTAAGAAAGATGGGAACCCACTTAAAGAGTTGTTTAATAAACGTTCTAAACGACGCTCTGAAATATCAGCAATTTCAGCTAAACCAATCCCTAAGAAGTCAAATGGTAAAGCCATAGGTTGACCATGGAAGTTACCGCCAGAAATGACATCCCCATCTGGTAAGATAATTGGATTATCTGTAACAGAGTTAATCTCAATATCTACTTTTTCTTTTACAAAGGCCAAGGCATCTTTAGAAGCACCATGTACTTGAGGTACGCAACGTAAGGAATATGGATCTTGTACGCGTAATTCCCCTTGTTGTGTAATAGAGGTACTACCTTTTAATAATTCACGCATATTGCGAGCAGTATCTAACTGACCTTTATGCGGACGAATCGTATGAATCCGTTCGTCATAAGCATTAATAATGCCACGCATAGCTTCCGCTGATAAAGCCGCCGCAATGTCGCTTAATTTTAAGAGGCATAAACCTTCCCAAAGAGCTAACGCGCCAGCGGCCGTTAGCACTGGAGTACCATTAATAAGGGCTAACCCTTCTTTTGCTTCTAAAGCAATAATAGGAATCCCCGCTTTAGCCATGGCTTCTTTACCTGGTACTACTTGTCCTTCAAATTCAGCATCGCCTAAGCCAAGCATAGGCAATACCATATGTGACAATGGTGCCAAATCACCAGAAGCCCCTAAAGAACCTTTTTCAGGAATATATGGATGTACCCCTTTATTAATCATAGCAATTAACGTTTCTAACGTTTCAAGACGTATACCCGAATAGCCTTTAACCAATGCATTAGCACGAATTAGCATCATAGCACGCGTTGCTTCACGACTAAAAGGTTTACCAAAGCCACAAGCATGGGTACGAATTAAATTTTCCTGCAATTGAGAGCAATCTTCTTTTGAAATATGCACGCGACATAAAGAACCAAAACCGGTAGTGATACCATATACTACAGCATTACTATTAACAATTTTATCTACAATAGCTCGCGAGGCTTTAATATTTTCAATAGTAGATTCTGGTAATACAACCTTAGCGTCATAGCGGGCTACCGCCATCAATTCAGCTAACGTTAAATCATTGCCAGTTAGTACTACTTCTTTTATTGCTTTTACAGTTTTAATCATCACGAATATCTCCTAACGAATGAAAAGTTACGTTTAACTACTTAACCAAGCATTAACGCACCAATCATACCACCAATAATTAAGGTAATATCATAGAATATGAAAGTTGGTACACAAGTATCCCAAATATGGTTGTGCTGTCCATCGGCATTCAGCCCCGAAGTTGGCCCTAAAGTGGAGTCAGATGCTGGGGAGCCTGCATCACCTAAAGCAGCTGCAATACCAATAAGAAGGATAATAGCAGGAATACCAAAGCCTAATTGTAAGCCCATTGGAATGTAAATAGAGGCAATAACTGGAATCGTACCAAAAGAAGTGCCAATCCCCATAGTAATTAATAAACCAACTAATAACATAAGTAAAGCACCAGCAAATTTACTATCAATGATAGAAGTAGTAGCCTCTACTAAGCTTTGTACAGATTGAGTTTCACGAAGTACATTCGCATAGCCTGCTGCTACAAGCATTACGAAGGCAATAAAGCCCATCATGCGAACGCCACCATCCATGATATTATCCATATTATTCCATTTAATGCCGCCAGTAAGAATCATAACGGCTAAACCGCACATAGCACCAATTGGTAAGGATTCGAAATATAACTGTGCTACAAAGGCTACAGCTGCACCGAATAATGCTAACCAACATTCTTTAGTCATCGTTACATCATCTGGATTGTCATCAGAACCAATAACTGGTAAATCTTCATAATGACGATCTTTCGCATAGAAGAATACGGCTAAAATCAAGCCTACTAACATAGAAAGACCACCAATCCACATAACGGAGGAAATATCACTAATAGATACATCAACCCCATTAGCTACCATTTGGTCTTTAAGAATAGTCATAAATAACAGACCAAAACCAACTGGTAAACTAACATAAGGTGCTTTTAAACCGAAAGTCAAAGCACAAGCTACTGCACGACGGTCTAATTTCATATGATTCATCAAGGTTAATAATGGTGGAATCAAAATAGGAATGAACGCAATATGTACAGGAATTAAGTTTTGAGAGAAGCAAGCCACAAAGGCAATTAAGAAAGTAAATGCAATTTTTTTACTCCCTACGACTTGCGTAATTTTACGAGATACTACAGAAGCTAAACCAGATTGACCAATAGCTACCGCTAAGGCACCGAGTAAAATATAGCTTAAAGCGGTTTCAGAGTTACCACCCATCCCATTAATTAGGGACCCTACGGTGTCACCCACTGACATGCCACCAATAGTACCCGCTACAAGGGCAGCAATGATAACAGCTAACAATACGTTCATCTTCATTAAACAAATGACAGACATGACGATAACTGATACCACTATGGGGTTCAATAAAATATCCATACAGTTTCAACTCCTTTATTACATGCTTAGAATAAAAAATGTCCGGCCTTAGTAAATATTTACTTTTTTATAGTATACCTTTACTTTGTCGCAAAATAGTCAAACTTTTTCAATTATAAATAATTTGTCATCAAATTTCAATAAAAAGATAAAAAATATTACTTATAAGAATGATAAAATGCTACTTGATAAATAGACCTTTTACAGACGTTTTTTAACCAAGTAACAAGCTACTTCTCTATTCCGCTAAATTGAGAAAGTAAAAAAGAGATAGGCTCAAAGAACCTATCTCTTATATATATAATTTATATTAGGCTTCATTTAAAGCTTCTAATTGCGCCCGTTCATATGTATCGCGGTATATATCAAGATACCGCAACGCACGACCACTATACATAGCAATACTCCCCCGATAGTGCTTACTAATTTCTGACTGTGGATAGGCTGCTTTTACTAGAGCAATGGCCATATTCACATAGCCCACTTCTTGTGGATTATTCATCATAGTCAATTTAGCCATAGCATCGTCAATGTATTGCATAGCCGCCGTTTCCTGCCCTTCGCGCATAGCCAACAAAGCTAAGTAAGATTCTACAATAGGCCGACGCCAATAAAAATCATAACGATTGAAAAATTCGTAGGCTTGTTCAAAATAAATTTGTGCTTTTTCAAATTGTCCTAAATTATAGGCGGCAATGCCTGCATTACAAGAGAACACGACCCAAGAACTATAGGCTTGTTGATCATTACAAATCGCTAGTGCCTTATCATAGTATTCAATGGCTTCTTCAAACTGACCACGACCACGGCGAATTTCACCAATGTAATTATAAGCAGCCGCAATGTTTAACGCATAACGACGAGCCACAGTCTGGGTCACCATAAAGGTAGCAATGGACTCATTAAGCAAGCGTTCTGCTTCTTCGAAATCACCTTGCATAATCATATTAAGCCCTTTAAGACGTAAAAGGATACCCACTTCCTTATGGTAATTACATTCAACGGCTAAATCGAGGGCGATTTCGAGATAATTCTTCATTTCATTTGCATTGCCCGTTTGAATGTCATAGTAAATCATTTGCTTATACCCCATCAAGGTATAATCACGATTATGCATTTCTAAGGCTTGTTCAATTAAATCAAGAATATAGCGAACACCTTTTTCATATTTGCCTTCACGGATAAAATAGCGCCCAATTAAATGTAAATACATGAGTTCTAGATTTTTTACATCTGCTGTAGCGCCGCAGGTTTCACGAATACGTTCCATCATTTTTTCCACATCATTCAAATACTGCAAGGTATCTGCTTCAGTGAAATAGCTAGCACCACCTGTTTGCATTGGCTCAGATAAACTTAATACAGGGAATAATTCATGACTAAAATTCAAATAGTACATAAGGCCCTTTAATTTATAATGGCCCATCTTCACCAATTCGCCCGCTTGCTCATAGTGATATTCCAGATGTTTATAAATAACAACGTCCTTTTTAGAATGAGTAAGCTTCTTTTCCCATAAAGTACCTAAATAGCCATGCAAGATTTTCCATTTTTCTGGTGATAATTGTTGCTGAATAAATTCTTTTAACTTTTGCTGACTAATTTCATAGAGCACATCTGCTTGTTGTGAAAATGGCGTTACTAAATTTTTGGCTTCTAAGCCTTCCAAATATTCAAGTAAACGTAATGTATCCATTTTCATATATTCCCCAATCATAGCAATAGGCGCTCCATTGTAGAATAAGGATATAAAATCAATGATTTTTTGCTGTTCTTCTGATAGGGATAAATAATTAGCTTTAAATACAGTAGCCATATTATTGGTTAATTTATCTAAACTGCCTGTGGTCTTTAAAGAATTTAAGCATTCCGTCAATAAAAACAGATTTCCTTCCGTTTCAATCTGTAATTGTTGCAATAAAGTTTCATCTACAACCATAGGTAAATTAGCGGCTTCTACATACTGGCGAATATCCTTTTTACTTAATGGATTTAATTGAGTAACATGAAGTCGTTTATACACGGAAATAGACGTTACAAAATGTTGGAAATCTTTTTCACGGGAATCGCGCCCAGTTAAGAAGAATAAGATACGATCTGATTGTTTGCGCAAGATTAATGTACTTAATAAGGATAAACTTAAAGGGTCCATCCATTGAATATCTTCAAAGACGATGATTAACTTTTTATTCGCGGAAGCTACATCAAGAACAGTAGATAATGTATGGAAAATAGAATCAAATTTTAAAATATCCTTAATTTCCACCAAACCTAAATCACGATCAATGCTCATATCCATTTGTGGGAATAAGGCATAAATACGATTCAATTCAAAATCAGGAATCATCGTACCATTCTCTTCCAATAGTTGAACTAAACCATTCACAATTTCAGTCCAAGGATGAAGTAAAAAATTCCGTTCCAACTGATAACAATTAGTCTGAATAATCGCCACTTCATCTTGTAAACTTTCTAAAGCAATGTCCTTCAACGTAGTTTTACCGCTACCGGCATCCCCCAACAGAATGAGTGCTTCACCTGCACGGCCACGCATGAACGACCAAATATGAGCTGTCATATCTTCTAATTCTCGTTCACGGCCAATAGGAACGGGCATTCGATGTGAGCGATTCTGAAATTTCTTTTCTTCTTGTTGCAACGCGTCTTTAATAATGGCATCAATATCAGCCAGCACATCAGACTGCAGTTCCTTTTTGAAAAGCTCCTTCATCTCTTCATATAATTCCATGGCCTGTTGCATTTTACCTTGCTCACAATAAGCACGCAACACAATAGCATATACACTTTCATCATAAGGATTCTGTGATATTAATAACTTGCCATGACGCTCAATCGTACTATAATCTTTTTCCGCTACAGCGCTTTGTAATTTAGAGCTAATCGCATCCATATATAAATTTTTCAAGCGATTACGTTCCGCTAAATACCAATCTTCATACTCCACGGAATCTTTAATGAAAAAGCCTTGTAAAAACTCGCCTTTATACAAATCCAATTGTCCTACAGGATCGGCTTCAAATAGTTTACTGTCAATCACTACATCCACGGCGGGGTTAACTTTAATTATCGCTTTACGCGGTGAAATAAATGTATCAGCGCCTAAGATTTTTTTTGCTTCATAAATAGCATTACGCAAATTTTTACGTGCTACTGCATCTGGTTTGTCTGCCCATAAAATGCCACTTAACTCATCACGCATTACTGTGCCACGAACTAGAATGTAATAGACTAAGGCATTTACCTTGTTATAAGAGAAGAATACTTCTTCCCCGTCCTTCAAGATTGCTGGTGTTCCCAGAAATCGTACTTCTAATTTAGCTGCCATAATATCCCTCTGCCTCGGACTTCATTTGACGCATCCTCGCTATCGTCAAATGGAATCGTCCAATAAATCGTCAAACATTTAAATGTAATTGTCGAACGATTTTAAAATTGTTAAAAAGTTTTTTGACACTTTTTATTATACAATAAAGCCCCATAGAATACACCTTAATTAATCAATTTTTCGCAAAATAGATATAGCAATTATGCATAATTCACGAAATATTTACATTCTATATGCACACTATCAATAATAGAATGCAATTTCACAGTTTGAAAAATCTCATGCATTATAAATTATATAAAAAAAGCATGACAGAATGTATCTGCCATGCTTACTAAGCTTACATACGCTAAAACTATATTTTATTCCTCTTCCTCAGGAAGCTCCGCATTGTGATATACGTCTTGCACATCATCAAGATCATCTAAAGCGTCCAACATTTTCTGCATTTTAACAGCATTATCGCCTTCAAGCGCAATGGTATTATCAGGTACCATGGTAATCTTGCTAACTACTGTTTCAATGTTAGCTTCTGCTAAGGCTGCTTCTACCGCATCATAATCATCTGGAGCTGTATAGATAACAAACGTATCATCTTCTACTTTTAAATCTTCCGCCCCTGCTTCTAAAGCAAGTAAAGTCAATTCTTCTTCATCATGACCTTCACTATCTATAACAAATACACCTTTGCGGTTAAACATCCAAGCTACGCAACCTGTTTCGCCTAAATTACCACCATTTTTAGAGAAAGCATGACGCACATCAGCAGCAGTACGGTTACGATTGTCAGTTAAGCATTCTACCGTCAAAGCAACCCCACCAGGGCCATACCCTTCGTAAGTAATTTCTTCGTAATTATCCATATCGGTAGCGCCTACACCTTTAGCAATAGCGCGTTGAATATTATCTTTAGGCACATTGTTTTCACGTGCTTTTTGTAAGGCTAATTTTAAACGCATATTCCCCACTGGATCGCCACCACCCATGCGAGCAGCAACTGTAATTTCACGACTAATTTTAGTCGTTACTTTTGCTTTTAATGCGTCAGTTTTACCTTTTTTATGTTTAATATTGGCCCATTTGGAATGTCCAGACATACTAATACCTCCTAAAAATATCCTGTTATTGGTCTATGGTCAGTTCTTTTCCCACCAAGCTTCACCACGAAGGCGATCTAAAATGATGGAAACCGCACTGCGAACGGAAAGGTGATTATAATCCCCATGTCCATATACAGGTTCTAAAATATAATCAAAGTCTTCCATAGTTTCTTTCGTCATACCATAGCCGGTACCAAATAATACTAACACAGGCTGCGTTCCCTTTTCAAGAGTACGGCGCATCCAAGCATAGCTAACTGTATTATCATAGGTACGAGCATCTGTTGTGGCGATTAATGGTGGCTGACCTTCTAACTTAGTCACTTCCTCAACAGCACTGCGAATAGAATTAACAAGCACTACTTCCTGAAACGCCTCTTTTCGATCAGGATTATAGGTACTGCCAAAACCAGTTTGCCAATGCGACATAATCTGCTTGGCCAAGTCACGTTGAGCCGGAATATTATGAATTACAAAATAACGACTCACATCATAGGTAATAGCGGCTCGCGCAATATCATGAATATCATAATTGGTAATCGCCGTCGTAATGACTTCGCCATGCTTATTATAAATAGGATAATGAACTAAGCCTATATATAAATTTGCCAAGGTTATACCTCCCTTTTTATTCGCTACTCTCCATTATAATGAATTATTAGGCTCCTCGCAAATAAAAAGTAAAAAAACTACGCTTTTATCTAAAAATTAGGTACTTTTACTAACGCAAGCCCAAATACTAATACAAAATAAATTAGAAAACCTTCGAGAACAGGGTGCTCTTACTGCTAGTAAGTACACTGACTAGCCTTACACCTGTCCTCAAAGGTTTTATTATATAATATATATTTAGAACTCTTTTAATACTAAAATAGCGTGGAAATAGTATGGTAATAATACTATAAGCCTTCTACTTCTACTTCTACACTAGTACCTTATTAGTTCTACATGGGTTCTATATTGGTTCTACATTGTCACTGTATTCGTACTTATTTTTTAATATTATAGAATACATCAAGACCACGATATTGAGCTGTTTCAGCCAATAAGTCTTCAATGCGAAGTAATTGATTGTATTTAGCTACCCGTTCGCTACGAGCAGGGGCCCCTGTTTTAATCTGGCCGGCATTTACAGCTACAGCAATATCAGCAATAGTCGCATCTTCCGTTTCACCAGAGCGATGGGAGATAACGCAAGTATAACCAGCGCGTTTAGCCATTTCAATAGCATCAAAAGTTTCTGTCAAAGTACCAATCTGATTTACTTTAATCAAGATTGCATTCGCTGTATCCGCTGCAATACCTTTAGCCAAACGTTCTGTATTCGTTACGAATAAATCATCGCCCACTAATTGAACTTTTTTACCAATGCGGTCAGTTAATAATTTCCAACCTTCCCAATCTTCTTCAGCAAGGCCATCTTCAATAGAAATAATAGGATATTTTTCTACTAGATCAGCATAGAATTCTACCATTTCTGCGGCTGTTTTCACTTTACCTTCGCCAGCTAAATTGTATTTGCCATCTTTATAGAATTCAGAAGAAGCAGCATCAATTGCTAGTTTAAAATCACTGCCTGGTTCATAACCAGCCGCTTTAATGGCTTCACAAATAACTTGAAGGGCTTCTTCATTGGAATCAAGGTTAGGAGCAAAACCACCTTCATCACCTACACCAGTAGCTAGGCCTTTTTCTTTCAATACATTTTTCAATGTATGATACACTTCAGCACACGCACGAAGACCTTCTTTAAAGGATTCAGCCCCTACTGGCATAATCATGAATTCCTGAATATCTACATTATTATCAGCATGAGCACCACCATTTAAAATGTTCATCATAGGCACTGGTAATTCTTTAGCATTTGTACCACCAAGATACTGGAATAATGGCAAATCATAAGAAGAAGCTGCTGCTTTCGCTACCGCCATCGATACGCCTAAAATGGCATTAGCCCCTAATTTAGCTTTATTGGGAGTACCGTCCAATTCAATCATTAATTTGTCGATAGCGACTTGTTCTGATGCGTCAAAACCAATAATTTCAGGTCCAATGACATCATTTACATTGGCTACTGCTTGTTCTACCCCTTTGCCAAGATAACGACCTTTGTCACCATCACGAAGTTCTACGGCTTCAAACATACCTGTAGAAGCGCCGGAAGGAACAGCTGCTGTGCCAATTGTACCATCTTCTAAATACACTTCTACTTCAACGGTTGGATTGCCACGGGAATCTAAAATTTCTCTTGCGTATACATCTGTAATCATTGCCATAATTGTTACCTCCTTAAAGGAACTTTAACTACTTTAATTATAATTATAGTAAATTATTTTGTTTTAACTAATAAGCTATGTCCCGTCATTTCAGCAGGTTGCTTAATGCCACCTAAGTCGAGCATAGTAGGGGCTAAATCACATAGTTTACCTTCTGTTAACTGTGCATTTTTGTATGTTTCACTCACTAAAATAAGCGGTACTGGATTCGTTGTATGCGCTGTATGCGGTGCACCAGTACTATGATCTACCATCATCTCTGAATTGCCATGGTCAGCCGTTACTAAAAGATGGCCTTGCACGGTATTAATAGCTGCTACAATACGACCCAAACAGGCATCTACGGTTTGGACTGCTTTTTCAGCTGCCTCTAAAACCCCCGTATGGCCTACCATGTCAGGATTAGCAAAGTTTAAAATAATCATATCAAATTGACCACCTTCAATGGCGGCTACCACTTTATCAGTCACTTCTAAGGCACTCATCTCTGGCTGCAAATCATAGGTAGCTACTTTAGGCGACGGTACTAAAATCCGTTCTTCCCCCTCAAAAGGTACCTCTTCACCGCCATTAAAGAAATACGTTACGTGAGCATACTTTTCAGTTTCCGCAATACGGAGCTGTGTATAGCCCCCATCAGCTAATACTTGACCAAGGGTATTCGTTAATACTTCTTTTTCATACACAATATGAGTAGGTAACCCATCTTCATACTTAGTCATAGTGGCCATATATAATGGCAACAATCCTTTTTTACGTGAAAACCCAGTAAACTCTGGATCCACTAAAGCCCTCGTTAATTGCCGTGCTCTATCAGGACGGAAATTAGCAAAAATAACCGCATCATTAGCGGCGATACTACCTGCAGTATCTAGTACAACAGGCACTACAAATTCATCTACCACTTCGTTACCATACGAGGCTTCAATCGCTTCTCGGCTAGAAGTAGCCGTTACGCCAAGACCATCTACTATAGCTTGGTACGCTTTTTCAATGCGTTCCCAGCGTTTATCACGATCCATACCATAATAACGACCACCAATCGTAGCTATCTTACCTAACCCAATTTCAGTCATATAATGTTCTAAATCGGTTAAATAGGTCAACGCACTTTGTGGCGGCACATCACGGCCATCTAATAAAGCATGCACATATAATTCAGTAACCCCTGCTTCTTTAGCCCCTTTGATAATCGCTTTAATATGATCTAAAGAGCTATGAACACCACCATCAGACAAAAGCCCAATAATTTGTAAACGACTCTCTTTAGCTTTACTATATAATTCTTTAATAACAGGTCGCTTGAAAAAACTACCATCTTCTGTATCTTTAGTGATACGAGTTAATTCTTGATATACAATGCGACCAGCACCAATGTTCAAATGGCCTACTTCAGAGTTCCCCATTTGGCCCTCTGGCAAACCAACAGCGAGGCCAGAAGCTTGCAACTGCGTATGGGGATATGTTTCCCAGAGCTTTAAAAAGTTACTTGGCTTAGCCTGCACTACTGCATTGGTTGGATCATTTACATCCCCCATACCAAAACCATCTAAGATGGTTAGCATTACGGGCGCTTTTAATTTTGCCATGCACAATTCCTTTCAATCTATAATTATTTATCACTTCATGCCTATCAATATATAGCTACCTAAGACTAGTCATACTGCTAATCTAAGGATAGTCGTATTGTTAATATAAGGCGGCTAGTTATACTGCTCATATAAGGCGACTAATTGTACTGCTAATATAAGGCTAGTTATACTACTAATATATGGCTACATTAGCTTATGCTGTAATAATAGCCATGAAATCCTCTGCTTTTAACGCAGCTCCACCTACTAATGCGCCATCAATATCTGGCTGCGATAAAATCTCTTGTGCATTACTGCCTTTTACACTACCACCATATTGAATACGAACCAAATCAGCCGCCGCTTGATCAAATAAATTTGCTACTTTAGCACGAATAGCCGTACAAACTTCACCAGCTTGTGCCGCCGTCGCCGTTTTACCCGTTCCGATGGCCCAAATTGGTTCATAAGCAATCACCATTTGACTTACCTGCGCTGCTGTTAAATCTGCTAAGGCCGCGGTTAACTGGCTATCTATAAAAGCTTGCGTTTCATTGGCTTCCCGTTGCGCTAAACTTTCACCTACACATAGGATAGGTACTAAATCATACGTAAAGGCGGCTTTAATTTTTTGATTAATCCAAGCATCGCTTTCACCAAAATATTGACGACGTTCAGAATGACCTAAAATAACATAATGACAGCCTATATCGGTTAACATTAAAGGCGAAACTTCTCCAGTAAATGCACCGGATGGTTCAAAATACATATTTTGTGCCCCTAGCCCAATAGAAGTTTCATCAATTAAATCAGCTACCGTACTAAGTCCTGTAAAGGGCGGGCACACCACTACTTCACGGTCAACCGCAGTGCTTGCTAAGGCTTCTTTTAAGCCTTCCACCAAAATAGTGGCCTCCGCTAAATTAGTATGCATTTTCCAATTGCCGGCAATAATTTGTTTACGCATGAGAGCCTCCTTATTTATTCGCTAGTGCTACGATACCTGGTAATGCTTTGCCTTCTAAGTATTCTAAGGAAGCGCCACCACCAGTAGAAATATGAGAAATCTTATGAGCTAACCCGCTCTTTTCAATAGCTGCTACAGAATCGCCACCACCGACAATAGTCGTAGCCTCTGCTTCAGCTACCGCTTTAGCTACCGCATTGGTGCCAGCAGCAAAATTATCCATTTCAAATACACCCATAGGCCCATTCCAAACAATCATTTTCATAGGTTTTAAGGCCTCAGCAAACGCTTTTTGACTAGCAGGACCAATATCCAATGCCATCCAACCTTCTTCAATACCATCAGCGGGTACTACTTTATGATTAGCTTCATTGCTGAATGCATCAGCTACGACAAAATCAGTAGGTAACAACAAATTAGTATTTGTTTCCGCCGCTTGTTTAATTAGAGAAGCCGCTAATTCAATTTTATCAGCTTCTACTAAAGACGATCCTGTTGGATACCCTTTAGCTGCAATAAATGTATTGGCCATGCCACCGCCAATAATAAGGAGTTCTACTTTTGGCAATAAATTAGAAATAACTTCAATTTTATCACTAACTTTAGCGCCGCCAATAATAGCTGCAAATGGATGCTCTGGATGTTCCACAGCGCCACCTACATATTTTATTTCTTTTTCTAATAAATAACCTGCTACCATAGGCAAGAATTTAGTAATACCTTCTACCGATGCATGAGCTCGATGAGACACACCAAAAGCATCATTAACCCCCACCTCTGCTAAGCTGGCTAAGGCTTTGGCAAATTCTTCCCCATTTTTTTCTTCTTCTTTGTGGTAACGTAAATTTTCTAATAATAAAACGTCCCCATCCTTTAAAGCATCAACTGCTTTACGAGCTGCTTCACCTACACAATCATCAGCAAACGCCACTGGTTTGCCTAATAATTTGCTCAAACGAGCAGCGCAAGGTTTTAGCGTAAACTCTGGCTTACGTTCTCCCTTAGGTCGGCCTAAATGAGATGCTAAAATAATCTTAGCCCCTTTACTGATTAAATAATTAATTGTAGGCAAGGTAGCACGGATGCGTGTATCATCAGTAATAACACCATCTTTTAAAGGAACATTAAAGTCTACCCGTACAAAAACACGTTTATTGGCTACATCTATGGATTCAATCGTCTGTTTCATCATAACCTCCAGCAATCAGCTTTAAGGGTTTCAAAAATCCCCTAGTATACGGCAAAAGACATGTAAAATAGGGGACTATCTACATAGTCCCCCGTTAAAATTATAAGCCTTTGTCAGCAATGAATTTAGCTAAATCTACAATACGGTTAGAATAGCCCCATTCATTATCGTACCAGGAAACAACTTTTACCATATTCCCTTCCATCGTCATCGTCAAATCAGCATCAACGATAGAGCTGCGAGAATCGCCGTTGAAGTCATGAGATACGAGTGGTAAATCAGACACACCTAAGATACCTTTTAATTCACCTTGTGCGGCTTCGCGAAGTGCTGCATTAATTTCTTCTTTAGTTGTTTCTTTGTCAAGTTCAGCAACTAAATCAGTAATGGACACATTTGGTGTTGGCACACGAAGCGCAAAGCCATTTAATTTACCTTTTAATTCAGGCAATACTAAAGCAACCGCTTTAGCAGCCCCTGTTGTAGTTGGAATAATAGATAAAGCAGCGGCACGAGCACGGCGTGGATCGCTATGAGGCGTATCCAAAATACGTTGGTCATTAGTATAGGAATGAACCGTTGTCATCAAGCCACGTTTAATACCAAATTTATCATTTAATACTTTAGCAAATGGTGCTAAGCAGTTAGTTGTGCAACTTGCATTAGAAATGATGTGGTGATTAGCTGGATCATATTTATCTTGGTTAACACCCATTACAATAGTAATATCTTCTTCTTTAGCTGGTGCAGAAATAATAACTTTTTTAACAGTACCACCTAAATGTTGCGCTGCATCTTCGCGTTTGCGGAAACGACCAGTTGCTTCTACAACAATTTCAACGCCTTCAGAAGACCAGTCAATATTAGCAGGATTTGGATCTTGGAATACGCGAACACGTTTACCATCCACTACTAAATAATCACCATCAACTTTTACATCTTCAGTCAAATTGCCATGCACGGAGTCATATTTGAAAAGAAGAGCCGCCCCTTCAACGTCACCCAAATTATTAATAGCTACTACTTCTACATCTGGGTTGTTTAATGTTGCACGCATTACACATTTACCAATACGACCAAATCCATTAATACCAATTTTTACTGCCATGATAGTTCCTCCTAGATAAAAACTCTACCAACAATCGTTACAATCTACCCAATAGATTATGTACATAATCTATATATTTACTAGCTAATTCGTAATAAGGCAGCCATTGCTTCCGCTGCACTTTCATCAATAATTAGTGTACCTTTACGACAAGCCCGCATAACACCAATAATGGCTTTCGCTTTACCAGCCCCTCCAGCCACAGCAATTACGTGAGGAATGTTAACAATATCCGTCAATGCAATACCTACATTATTCGTAGTATACACAATATTGCCTCCAATATCACAATAATAACCTAAGGCTTCACCGACAGCACGCTTCGTCCGTAAAACAGCTCGTTGCGCATCGGTAATGTGCCGTTGTTCCGCCATATGCAAAGCTTCACCAATACCGAACATTAAAATATCTGTTTGGTGAGATAATTCAATAACCTCTTTAATTTGCGGTTCCATTGTCATGAGAATGTTCAAAGCTTCTTGCGATAGACCATCTGGTAAATGTAGCATCTTATAGGTACTGCCGATTTTATCAGCAATGACCGATGCAATTACATTAGCCTGATATTCCACGCGTTCCCCAATCCCGCCACGGGCCGGGATTACTGTAGCTTGACATTTTTTGGCAGGCAACGCTTCCGCCATCGTTGCCATCGTGCTACCGCCACTTACAGCTAGGACACTACCATTTTGCAAAATCCCCTGTAGCGCTTTGGCCGCTTGAAAGCCAAGTTCCTTACGGTCCATGTCAGTTTCACTGCCACCATTCGTAATAATAACTTCATCTATGTCGAGTATTTCCTTTAGTTTAGCTTCTAATTCACTAATTTTATTTAACTCGTGCATAGAGGAGTTTAATTGAGGCAATAGTTCTTTCCCTTCCTCAGTTAAAATCATTCCTTGTTGCGTGAAACCTACGAGGCCATTATCTTTCATAATTTCCACGTGCGATCGTACAACCCGTTCTGATAATTTACTGAGGGTGGCTAACATGCGTCTACCAATAGGTTGTGCATATGATATGTGATTCAGCAGTATATAGCGTTCTTCAACAATTCGCATTAACTCTGGCGCTATTCGTTGATACACCTCCGATAAATCTTTCATGCTGTACCTCTTTCATCCCGCCGGTGCAGATTATGTCCCAGCGTTGACAAAAAAATATCCTCGCCTATATTTTACCTCATATGGTAGTGTCGCGCAAGTGATTTTACAAAATATTGTTAAGGAATTTACGAAGGGAGATGATGAGAGGGCAGACACTCTAACGCGAACCAAAATCTTCGATTTAAGTGTCCGCTTGTAGAGTGTCTGCCCTCTCTTGCTGTTTCTTTTAAATTCCTAGACTTTATTTTATTAAAAGTCTCTAAGTCGACACACTATATTGAGGCTAGGCCTATAGGCTCGGTAAGGGGAAATCCTAAACCTTCAATTTACGTGTTTGCTTGCAGAGTGTCTTCCCTTTCCGACTTATCCTTTGTACAAATTCCTTAACTTTATTTTGCTAGTTCCTTAGGGCGCCCCTATCATTGAGGCTAGGCCTATAGGCTCGGTAAGGGGAAACCTAAATCTTCGATTTACGTGTTAGCTTGTAGAGTGTCTGCCCTCTCTTGTTCCTTTGTGCTGATTCCTTACCTTTATTTTGCTAGCTCTCTAAGTCGCCCCTATCATTGAGGCTAGGCCTATAGGCTCGATAAGGGGAAATCCTAAATATCTAAACAGATATGTCTTAGAGTTTAGAGGCTAGTTGTTTAGCTTCTTTAGCTGTTGTAGCCATGCCCATATAGTCAAGCCCATATAAGGAAGCAAAGCGACTCATAGTGTAATCGCCCTTTTCAAGCATCCAAGGTTCTGGACCAGCCCCTTGAAATAAAAAGAAGAGTTTATGCCCTTTGAAAGACCCCATAGGCACAGGACCATAGAAGCGATCTAACAAATTACGAAGAGCCCCTGTAACGCTATGCCAATATACGGGGGAACCAATAACGATGGTTGAGGCCTTTTTCATAGCATTCACGATGTCGTCAAACTGATCATCCGCAAAGTTTTGACCATAACTATAGATTTTATAATCTACTAAATCAAGTTGTATATATTCTTTATTACCTAATAAAGCCTTAGCTAATGATTTAGTATTCCCATTTTTATTAGGACTACCATTAATAAATAAAATACTCATACTTCCATCTCCTTAGTTGTGTTATGAGTTTATGGAATACAATAGAATCACCCGTAGTACTTTCATTATTGGTCACTCCACACGTCTTGTGCTATAGGGAACGTGGCCCAAACTTTCGGCCAACCAGCATAGAAGGCAATATGAGTCAAAATTTCAACAATCTCATCTTTAGTAATGCCATTCTGCTTCCCCATTTGTAAATGAGCCTTCAATGCATCACCCGTTAAACCTTGCGAAACTAAAGCTGTAATGGTTATTATAGACCGTTGTTTAGCTGGTAATTCTAAATCACGACTCCATACTTCACCGAATAATACGTCATCATTTAAATGAGCAAAGGTTGGCGCAAATTCTCCTAATATTTTACGTCCAGCTGTCTGTTTTGGAACGACTTTTCCTGATGTAGTCACCATATCTGAATCTGAAACTTTCATAGTAATGCCTCCTGCCATATTAGAATTCACTTCATTAGCCGCTATACTTGTCATAGCAGTACTCATAATTAAACAAGTAATCGCCAAAATTCGTTTTACTTTCATCAATATTCATTTCTTCCGCTTAATATTCGCTTCCTTTCCTATCGCATACAAGCTATGTCAGTTTTATGCTTACTATGACTTTACACCTTGAAGTCCACTTCAAGTCAATCCTTTTATTCCCATACATATGAGCAAGCATACAAAAAGTGCCTCCCATTCTTGGAAGGCACTTCAAAAACACCGTATATGTTATTTTATTAATCACTAAGCTACTATTAGTCGCGGTCCACATCCCATTCTGTAATTTGACCAGTAGCCGCATCAATTTCAAATTCATATTCTACACCATTGAAGAAGATTTTACCTTCGTAAACTTTACGGCCATCCTCCCAGTCAGGATGTGCTTTATATACATGAGATGCATTAGCACCAGGTACTTTTGCCAACGCGATATTGGTAGCTTGATCCAAAGTAATTTCACCATTAGCTTGTGCAAACGTAAATGCACCAGTAGCTACCAAAGATAATGTTAACACTTTTAAAGACTTGTTCATTTTCATTAGTTACCTCTCTTTACGTTAAACAACAACAGTATATATCAAATACAAATTAAGTAATAATACTTATCATTTTTCCATATATCAATTATATTCGATATATAGATGTATGTCTAATGATTAAAACTCATAGCCTATAACCTTATCGTAACCTTATAATCATAACTCTATGACATTCATCCATTATTACGTTGCTTTGTCAGTAAGTAAACACTGCCTGAACCTACCAAAACAATAAATGTAATCAAAGCCAATACCTGAGGCCACAAAAATTCCAAGCCACCCATAAGAATAATCCCCAGAATAATTATGAGATAAAAAGTCATCGGCATAGCATACCCTAAATAGTAAAAAACATGAAAAAGTTTGGTTCTATAATTTATTTTGGGGCGCCCTAAAATAAATTATAGAACCAAAATATCTTGCATGTGTTTTCAAATTAGTATCTAATTATTCTACCGAACCAAGTTGTATTTCTCGATAAACAGTCGAGCAATGCACTTTTACTTCCCTCGCAATAGTAGCTATTGAAAGGTTTTATTTAAAAAGAGCTTCAATTTTCCCCCGTTGAATAAGACTAAGATGTTTGAAAGTTCGTTTTTGTATATTAGAATTAATATAAGATATAATGTTGCTCCTTAGCGAAATTTTTGTGGCAAAAATATTCTAACACAGGAACTACATTATATCTTATTTATTTGTCGCATTTGATTATACTATTAACTATGCTGAAAATTTTTCTTCCAATTATTCAAATAGGTTTGTAATCAGCTATTTCTTGTACAAATTTGCGCGCTTCTTCAAGTTTTGGCTCAGTTGCTAAATCATATTTTCCTAAAATATGGTAAACCCAATCCTTCTTTTCTTTATTAACTGTTTTATCAAAACATTCCATTTCACCAACTGGAACAACAAATAGACCTGCAGATTTACACGCCTCTTCAACCTTTTCATATGCTTCTGGTTCTTTACCGGTAAAACCTGCCTTACCAATTTTCTTTATCTGATCCCAAGCATTACTTTTAGCATTCATACTGTCGTATATAATTTTCATATCTGAAGATAGAATAACTTCCCACTCTATTCCAAAGGATGCAGTAATTGGTTTAAAATTATTGCTGCTGTTTAATAGATCAAAATCACAAATTGCAGTTACCGGAACATTTACTGCCTTTAGTGCTTTGACAACATCTTTAATTCGTGTTTTCCCTCCGCAATGAGTAAATAATATATCTGGAGCGATTTCATTTTTATGTTCATACATTGAATCCATAATTGCCTGATAAAATAAACAATCATAGTCACTTTCGCAAACAACGACTTTTTCATGGAACAATCCACTCAGTATATTAGAATATCGCAAAATAGGATTCCCCCATAATTCCTTTATTTTATCATTTGGAAGCACACTCATCCTGTTAATGTCACTTTCCCGATTGATTCTAATAACTGTAACATTCTCACTATCAGCATCAAGCAATCCTTGTAAAAAATCTTCGCTATGTGTAGATATTAGCAACTGTCGATTGTCTGGATTATTATTTGCAAGCATCTTTCCTAATATTCTTGCTTGAGGGGGATGCAAAAAAGCCTCTGGTTCATCAATTAAAGTAATAGAATACTCAGATGTAAATGTATCAAGTAAGATACTAGCAAAACTACGCATACCATCCCCTTGATCTTGAAGTTTAGGTAATTTTGTAACTTTTCTATAATACTCATCTTGATTTGCAATTGTAAATTCTGTTTTATCTGGAGCCTGTCCGATGTGTAATGGAATTGTCTGCATATCATTGCGGTTTAAAATTAAATCGGAACCAAAAGCTTGGCGAAAATAGTCAGACAACTTCTGTGAAAGCAATTCACTTTGATTCAATTTATAAATTGGACTTCGTTCTGGCTCACCATTTCTCTGTAATGCATTTGATGAAGTTAACCGACTCTCTGTGCTGAGTCTCTTTATGAATAACAGCTGTAACCCGTTATAGAATTTACGGTTTTGCCATGAATTCCGTATTGAACTTTTATCATAAGTATTGCCATTCCCCAACAGACAATAATATCCATTCTCGTCTATTTTGAAGTACTCTCTAAAAAATGTATCTTCTTCTATCTCTCCCCCAAAAAAATATTTAATCTCTTTTATAACAATAGGTGAGAATGAATTTGATTCATCTAAATCAGCCTCTACTTCTCTTAATAATTGACTCTTTCCACAATTATTAGCTCCAGTGAATACAATAACGCTATTATAATTAAGCGTTAATTGTGTGTCATCATTAAATATTATGTTTTTAAGAAATACTTGTGGCTTTTGTATTTCAGTTATTTCATTATATTTAAGATTTGTACTCATAACATCCTCCTCGCACTGCTTTCAACCTTCTTTTATTACTATAGCAAAAAGTCAATAAATTCTATTTTTATAACATTAATTATATCAGACAACTTATAATAAGTCCTTCGCCTCAATACCTAATGCTTGAAAAATATAAAAAGCTAAATATGGAGAATTTCTTTCGACTTCAATATCAGATAAAAAACTATTAGAAATACCTGCCAATTATAATCAGATTCTTTTGAGTTAAATTTCTTGATTTTCTCTCTTTTCTTATTTTTCACCTACATTTGACATTTAACCTATCCTCCAAATAATACTTTTCATAATTAATTTTATTTGATTTAGTAATATAATTATTATTTTTTCATAAAAATAATTTATGGTCAAATTTTTACCATATTCATTACAAAATAAAAAAGACAGGACCTAAATCCTGCCTAAAAGACTGTATTTATCTATTTATTTCAATCTCAACGTTTGCTTTAAAGCAAACTACGAACCTATCTTCATATATTTTGATCTACTCGCTATATTTTCTTTCCATATACTCATCATATTCGAGTTATAGGACAAAATGTATTTTTTTGTACAAAGATACACTTAACAATATTAAAGCGATCGTTGTTGTTTTATTTTTCATAATCATTTAACTTCTTTCTATGTTTATAATTGATAGTATAAAATATTTT
>NZ_NMZQ01000018.1 GCF_010093125.1 Veillonella sp. R32 | reverse complement strand
ATCCCAACCAGAATATTGTTGTAACTCATTATCCTTAGTCCCCGACTGTGCCACTCGAGCTCCTGTTTGTACATCATTACCAATCAATGCATTTACACCCGCTCCTACAGCCGCACTTAACCATTGCATCTTGGCAGGATCATTATGGCTTATGTCTGCTAGTTTGTTAATAACCATTTCGTTAGTAAAGCCTGCATAAAAACCACTCCCAGCAGTAGTACCAGCTAAACGAGCTGATATTTCCGCAATTATACCATGCACAATAGCTTTTTCAGTCTTCTCTTGGTCAGTCTTAGGTTCCCAATAGTGAATTTGTTCAAACGCATTCTTAGCAAAGAGACTGGCTAATTCTTGTCGCTCTTCTACTTTCTTCTTATCGAAAATAGCTGTCAACGTATGGAGTGTATCCGCTGTATTACGGTTCAGTTCATTCACATCCACATTATCAGAGTGAACCGTTATGCTTCCTTTAGCAATCGCTGACTGTGTTATAGAACTATCTGACCCTTTGGCTCCACTTGGTAAGCTAGGAATAATTCCTATTTTATTATGCAAGTTATTTAAGGCACTTCGTTCTTCTGCCGTCAATAAATTACCAGCTTCATAGCGTTTCTTAGCATCTTTATAAGTACTATCATAGGTAAAACCTACACCATAACCACTCGCTTTATAATCCGCTTTGTTTTCTATGTCTTTAGCAAGTAAGGTATCAGTTGTAATTGTATTCTTATCTGCTGAAGCCTCACTAGCAATCACAGCCCCTTCTAAAGTAGTCGTATTACCTACTTCAATTTGTACGCCGTCCACACCACTATAAATCCCAGCTTGATTTGTCACCGACGCATAATCACTAGTCATTTTTCCTTTACTTCCAGTAACAGAGCCGCTAATCGTTGGCGTAGCCCCTAAGCCTACAGATACACTAGCCCCAGTAGATCTGCTTTTACCACGATAAGTTTCTGTGTCTTGTAGGCTTTGTATGATTAAATCGTTACCTGCTTGTACTGTAACGGCCTTTCCTGTCAT
>NZ_NMZQ01000016.1 GCF_010093125.1 Veillonella sp. R32 | reverse complement strand
AAGTAGAAGTAGAAGTAGAAATAGAAAGAGAAAGAGAAGTAGAAATAGAAATAGAAGTATAAGGAGAAACAGAAGGAGGTGACATCTGTGGGGTATATTAATTATGACTTAGAACCACGATCTGATATTGCATTTATTGACATGAAGTCCTTTTATGCCAGTGTAGAATGTATCGAACGCGGTTTAAATCCGCTTACCACGTCCCTATGTGTCATGAGCCGAGCAGATAATTCTAAAGGGCTCATTTTAGCGTCATCCCCTACGTTTAAACATGTCTTTGGCAAACAAAACGTCAGTCGTTCCTATGATTTACCCTTTCATCTGGAAACACGCCGTTTCAACCTACAACGGGCTCTCCAAGAAGGCTGGCCCATCACAGCCGACTACATTAACTACATCGAAAGTTGGGCTAAACGCACCTTGATTGTGCCCCCGCGCATGGGCTTATATATTGTAAAAAACATTGAAATTCAACAAATTCTTCGTGAATATGCAGCCACTGAAGATATTTGCCCCTATTCCATTGATGAAGGGTTTGTTGATTTGACCCGCTCTATTAATTACTTTGTGCCTCAGCCAGCCCTATCCCGTCGTGAAAAGCTAGATATTGTAGCTGCTAAAATTCAGCATGACATATGGCGACGCACTGGTATTTTTAGTACGGTAGGCATGTCCAACGCCAACCCTTTACTCGCCAAATTGGCCTTAGATAATGAAGCTAAAACTACCCCTATGATGCGCGCTAATTGGTCCTACGAAGAAGTCCCTACTAAAGTATGGCAACTTCCTCATTTAACCGATTTTTGGGGTATTGGTCGTCGCACCGCCCGTCGGTTACAAAAATTAGGGATTCATAGTATTAAAGAACTTGCCCATGCCAATCCAAATGTCTTAAAAAAGGAATTTGGCATTATCGGTGTCCAGCTTTGGTTTCATGCTAATGGTGTCGATGAAAGTAATGTTCGCGAACCCTACAAAGTACAAGCTAAAGGTATCGGCAATTCACAAATTTTGCCACGTGATTATACTCAGCAAACAGAGATTGAATTATTACTTGCTGAAATGGCCGAACAAGTAGCTATTCGTTTACGCCGTAGTCATCAACAAACACGTTGCGTATCCATTTACATTGGCTTTGCTAGCGAAACCTCCACTACACGAGATTCCTTTCAAGCACAACATAAAATCGAAGCTACACAATTAACGAAAGAGCTGACGCAACATGTAATTACCCTCTTTCGCCAACATTATCAAGGTGAACCGGTCCGTCAAATTGGCGTTCGCTACAGTCAGTTACTGCCAGAAGCGTTACAAAGTGTGTCCCTCTTTGATAATCCTGAAACGATTCAAAAAGCGCATAATCTAGAACATACCATTGACGATATTCGTCGCCATCACGGTTTCTTAGCCCTTCAAAAAGCCTCCGCCTTGCTTGATGCCTCCCGTGCCATAGCCCGCAGTCAACTTATCGGCGGGCATGTCGCTGGTGGTGCTGGTGGTTTGGACGGTCTCTTATGATTAATCGTTCTTATTTACCCTTTCTATCAGCACGCACCTACAAGGATCGTAAAATGGCTAAATGGATGGGTTTCTTCTTATCAGATCATCAAACCGCCCTTTTACAATCTCATATTGCCTTAGATATGGCTGATACCATGAGCCACGAAGAGCGTCTACTTTGGCTAGGCCGTCTCTATGCTAAGCAATGTAAAGCTACGTTTCACATAAAAAAACACCTGAAAGCCGGTGCTACCGTGCACCAACTTCAAGGTGTTTTACAGGAAATAAACTTACAAGAAATCGTGATTAAAACGGGGGATTCCCACTATATAACAGCTTCATTAGACCAAATTATTCGCATTACCACTGAGGAGATGGATGAGGATGGAAACTAGAGAGTTTCAACGTAATCAACTACAATTTGCTTACTTTACCCCTAATTATCTACAATTTGAGAATGATTTCTATGAATATTCGGCCTTAGATACGCCCCTTACCTTTTTGACAGATGATATTTTGCAAAGTATGGCTCACTCCCAACAAAATTATTTTAAATTAAATAAGGAAAAATCCAAGGATAATCAAGATCATTACTTCTATTTTAAAATTCATGCTGTCGAACACAAACGATTAATTCGCCAATATATATATGATGGCCATTCTCTCACTAAACGAGCCTAAAAATTTTACTAGGCCATTTATTGTTTACGAAGCACTGTATAATTCGGTAATCGTTCTACCGTAGTCCAATGGCCCCCTACAGCCTGTTGGAAATCAGCCATACGACGGTTTTCTACAATGGCCAACACGCTTGGTTCTTCCACCACTTCTTCAGCAGCAAACAAAGGCATTACATTTTTATTATTCCAATCCATAGCTGACGGTTTCATGCCGGGAATATCTTCCGCTTTAGCAATACGATATACTAATTGCCCACTGTAATAATTAGCTGAAGTTTTATAATTACCATAACTAACTACCATATCCTGCGCCGTTACCTGTTGCGCCACTACATGCCCTACGGCTTTTGCTGAATAATTGGCACAATATGGTATAGCTACAGCAAAAGTAAGAATCGTATATAAGATAACATTTCCTATGACCAGCCGTTTCACAAGGGTAAAACGAAGGACTAAGGAGCGAGCCACTAATACAGCAATAGGCAATAAATACGGGAACGTGTATGTAGTATATTTAGTAGCCATCAATTGATAAAATATAGCAATGGTAAGTGCCCAAATTAATAAAAAGGCGGTCGTCGTATCAAAGGTGCCCCATCGTTGCCAAAAGCTATTGACCGCTAATTGTGCGCGACGGTCTTGCCAATATCGTTTCAACATAGCTGGCACCGTAAATACCCAAGGGAAAAATCCAATAATGAACATACCTAAATAATAGTACCACACATTATCACGCGGATGCTCTGACACGGTAGCACGTAATACATTATGTACACCTAGGAATACATTGATAAAATCCATACCATGGTTTTTATACATAAAATAGTACCAAGGGCCTGCTACGAGTAGAAAAATAGCCGTTCCCCCTAGCCATTTCATATGAAATAACTCTTTGTAGTTTCGTTGGCTTATTAAAAATAAAATAACGATTAAGCCTGGTAGTAAAATTCCAATCGGTCCTTTTGTCAAAACGGCTAATGCGGCAAAAAAATACGATCCGTAGTAGTAATTACGTTGCCTATGGCTATAGCCTATATAAAAGCAAATTAAGGCTGCATTGAAAAAAACAAACAAAGTCATATCCGTAATCACTGTTTTAGCAATGAGCCAATATTCAAAGGAAGTGCCTAGAATTAAAGCCGCTACAAAACCAGTCCTGCGATTATACAGTTTATAACCAAACCAATACGTCATGAATAATCCTAAGACACCAAACATAGCGGGAAAAAAGCGGGCGCCCCATTCATTAATCCCAAATAACTTAAATCCTGCTATCACTTCCCAGTAGAAAAAAATAGGCTTATCATACCAATAATTACCATAAATTTGAGGGGATAAATAATTTTGAGCCATTAACATTTCTTTAGCTGTTAAGGCGTAGTTTGATTCTACTGGATCGGTAATAGCAATATTCCAATTGCCTAATAAAAATAGATATAAAGCTAATCCTAATAATAGAGCACACTGCTTTTTTGCACTAGTCACGATGGATACTCTCCTTGGCTACATCATACGAAATTACGGATTGGCTAGCGGCTAAGTAGCGCAAAGCATAGAGGCGCAAAGCATAGAAACTCATAGCGCCGATAGCAACACCTAATACAGCAGCTACCAACACATCGGTTGGATAATGTACATATAAATAAATTCTTGAAAAACCGATAACAGCGGCTAAACCAAGTGCCCAGTAACGTCCGGGAATCTTGTCTAGTATTAAGATTGTCGCCATAGCAAAAGACGACCAAGTATGCCCCGAGGGGAAGGAATAACCGTGAGGGGCCGCAATCAATAATTGCAAAGCGGGCTGAAACTCAAAGGGACGAATGCGCCCTACTAACGGCTTTATACCAAGATTACAAATAATAAAGCCCACCACTAAAGCTATAACAATAGCCAAACCCGTTTTACGGTACGCCTTATGCCATAATAGATAGATACCAATTAAAATCCAAATAATACCGCTATCACCCAGCGTAGTTATACCTACCATGAGTGAATCTAACCAATCAATATGCCAATACATCCAAATATAATTTAATATAGCAAAATCAAATTGCTGTATACTACTTATTAAATTAGCCATTATATACCTCCTTGCTAGTAACCTGTCTGTTTACAAAGTAAGTATACAAGGGCCAATTAAACTCCATTTACATCAAACTTAAACTAAGTTTAAACAGTTTTTTACGAATTTAAAAAAGCTACTACCAGCCGAAGCCAGTAGTAGCTTTTTTATCAATTATTTTTTGTATAAGCCGTTCCTATTAAGTTAGGTATAAACTAATAAAACTGTATACCCTTCCTGAAAATCCGCTAAAGCAATGGATGTCTACAAAACCAACAAGAATCTACAATACAATGAACACCTTTAGAGTGCTAAAGCTCAAACTAACCTATAATTTAAAACGATAGCCTGCGCCCCACACGGTTTCAATATAATGCGGATTGCTCGGATCATCTTCGATTTTTTCACGCAATCGATTAATATGAACAGGCACTGTCGCTACATCACCAATAGCATCCAATCCCCAAATTCGTTCATATAAGGTTTCTTTATCAAATACTAAATCGCCATTACGCACTAAAAATAATAAGAGTTCATATTCCTTATTTTTAAGACTTATCTCTTGATTGCGCACAAAAACGCGATGTGATCCAGGTTGAATACGTAAATTGCCTACTTGAATTTCCGCTAACGTATTATCGGTCTGCCCTTTTTTCAAACGATCATACTGTGCTAAATTAGCTTTTACCCGCGCCACTAAAATACTTGGCGAAAATGGTTTTTCAATATAATCATCGGCCCCTAACCCTAAACCACGAATTTTATCAATATCTTCTTGTTTAGCCGTAACCATGAGGATAGGAATATCTAAGGTTTCACGAAGCTTTTTACAAATTTCAAAGCCATCCATAGTAGGCAACATCACATCAAGGAGAATTAAATCAAAGGTGCCTGTTAAGGCTTGCTTTAATCCTTCCGCGCCATCATTAGCTAATACCACTTCAAATTGACTAAGCTGTAAATAGTCACGTTCAATCTCAGCAATCGCCTGATCATCTTCAATAATTAAAATTCGTTTCGACACAATATAGCCTCCTTCAAGTGCCATAGTCAACCTGTTATCTTTCTTTAAGCACCCATAGTCAGTCTAGAACTTTCTTTTTCAAGCACCCATAGTCAACCTGTAAACACACTAATTAACTTTATAACCTACTAATTAACTGTATAACACCCTAATTTACTTTATATAACGAGGGAACGACATACTAATAGCTAAACCATGCGGTTTTACCAATTCCGCTTTAATAGAACCCTTCATTTGTTGTACCATTTTTTTCACAATTGCTAGGCCCAACCCACTCCCCTTATGAGGATTGCTACGGGCTCTATCATCACGATAAAAGACCTCAAACAGTCGTTCTAAATTAGCCGACGTTGTCCCTGGCCCATCATCGGCTAAGCGTAAATACACAGTCTCAGCCTTCGCTTCACAAACTATATGTAAATGTCCCATCGCCGCCGTTTTATATTTAACACTATTATCCGCAATATTCATCAAAATATGGCGAATTTGGAAGGGATCAGCCCAAATCTTAAACGTCTCACCAATTACTTCATATTGTAAATATAACCCTTTATTTTCATAAGCTACACTTTCATTTTGTACAAAGTTTGCTATTTCTTTCCCTAAATCAACCTCTTCTGGATAGTTTGGATAATCATCCATATCCATTTTAGAAAAGGTAAACAAATTGCTAATCATGTGTTCCATTTCATCTGCTTTGGTTTGAATCATGCGTATATATTTAGCCTCTAATTCAGGTGTTGTAGCAATGCCATCTTGTATACCTTCCGCATACGCTTTAATAGAGGTTAAAGGGGATCGTAAATCATGAGAAATCCCAGCTAATAACTCTTTCCTATTTTGCTCTTGCTTTTGAATTAAATCGACAGATTCTTTTAAACGTCGTGCCATGTCATTAAAATCTTCGCAAATAGGGGCAAATTCATCCTGTCCTTCATAGGTCAATTTCACCGCTAAGTTACCATCGCGAATTTGACGAACGCCCTTAGCTAATAAATCTAAAGCACCTCGAATTCGTTGAAATACAAAGCGCGTCAGGAAGCGATTAGCTACAATAATCCCAATCACAACCACTACAAAAATAAAAATCAAAGTCCATTTAACCGTATTCTTAGCAGGCCAAGTGCGCGTTTTAATTTCAGAGCCAAAAATATATATGCGATATAAGCCCCCTACGGTCGCTACATCACGTATAGCAATGGCATTACTACCATTAGAAATAATCCCCTCACCAACTAATTCATCAGCTGAACCTTGCAGTTTAGAGACTTCTAACTTCGGATCATCGCCCCAGGTCCAAAGCTCCCCCTGCGGACTTTTAATCCGAATCGTATAGCCTGTCAAAGCTCGTAATGAAGTAGCCACATCGGAAATACGAGGATCGCCACCAACAGCCACCCGTTCTTTTAGTTTACCTTCTACTTGCGTCAACATAAAGGTACTCGTTTTTTCAAAGTCCTCTAAATCACGAACGCCTATATTATTTTCTTGTACCAACGGTACCCATAAAGCCGTAATACTTAAAAAGGCAATAATTAATGCTACCAGCGTTGGGATAGCAATCATCAAAAAGTTTGAAATAGCTAACCGCTTTTTAATAGTCATAGCAAGTCCTCATCATGATGTAATAAGCGTTTATAAAAATAGTCCATGCAAATAGCCCCAATTGGCGAGGTAATAACAATGGCCATCGCCGAAGCCGCTAATACTAAAGGACCACTGGGCAAGCCTAATGCTAACGGAATCCCACCAATAGCAGCCTGCACGGTAGCCTTTGGAGCATAAGAAATAGCACAATAGGTACGCTCTTTTATGGTTAATGGCGTCTTCCATAAGGATATGGCCACCCCTATCGTACGACCTATCAAGCCAAGAGCAATAACAAGAATCAAAATACCACTCATGCTAAGCATATATGTTGTATCAATGGCAGCACCTACAAGCACAAATAAAATAATTTCTACAGGAATCCAAAGTTGATTAACCATCCGATTAAGCCCTTGCCCTAGTTCATAAGGAACTTGTCCCTTAACAACGCTAGCCATAATCATGACAGCTAATAGACCTGAAATAGAAATAATAGGCTTTAACCAATTCCCCAAAGCTACTAAAACAAATGCAGTCGCAACAATAAGCGTTAATAGTAAGGTAGCTTGTTGTGGCGTCATCATATATGTCTTCATAGTCTGAGCTTGCTTGCCATCTGTATCACCTTTTACAGAATGAATAATGTCTTCTTTTTTCAATAAATTCTGACTCGCTTTTAATACCTTTGTTTTGGCTACAGTAGGCGCACTCGGACTCATAATTTTTGCAATATAAGCTAATAACACGCCACTTAATACGCCTAAAATGATACCACCTAATAAAGCTATGGGAACTTGTGCCATAGCTTCTAACGCCCCTATACCATCAGGCGTTTCCACATGTGTTTCTACCAAGGTTAACACCAATGAAAAAACAACAACCACTACAATATCCTCTAACGAAGACGCTACCATAATCAATTGTGGAATCTTTTTAGCAATACCATACCGCTGCTCAATTAAATGAATCATACGAAACACAACAACCGCTGGTGAGACAGCGCATACAGCTGTTGCCAGTAATACAGCCTCTAGCCCATGTAACTCAAAAACAGTAAGCCCCAAATATGTTAATACGCTAAGCTCTAATAGCACCGGCACGGTGGCCATCATAAGTAATGGACGGCCTAAATTCCAAATATCTCGTAAATTAATAGCTAATCCCGCCTTAACTAAAATTAGAATAAGCGCCATTTGTCGCAAGTCCAGCGAAATCGTTAGCATTGAACTATCTAACCAGTTATAGCCTTGAGGGCCCAATATAAGCCCCGCTATCATAAGTCCAATAATCGTAGGCAATTGAATACGGCGGCACAGCCCTGCTAGAGCTGCCCCACCTAATAAAATAAAACCTAAAGAGGTTAACACACTAAGACCTCCTAATCTTTATATATTCACCATGGATACCATTAAAATTCCTTCCCCTACTTTAACATGAGCCGTGCCTTTCCACTCATTACTTACGCCAATAGGGAAGGTATTTTTTATAGTTGCCTCTTTCAACTCATAAGCAGTACCTGTGACGGTCACATTTTTACATTCATCGGTCATGGCCAGCACCGATAACGCACAATCTTCTCGTGGCTCAATAATCAGTTCTCCATGATTAATAAAATAAGTATCTGTATCTTGATTTACCATGCGCACAACCGCGCCACGACTAGCTGCATACATAGCAGCTTGCACATTGCCCATTAAATGATCAAACCGACCACCAAAAGCGCAGTATAAGGTTAGATCTAAATATTCATTATCTAATGCATAGCGAATGGCTGCCATCGTATCTGTGTCATCTTTAGCAGTAGGTAAATCAAGAGTGGGAATCCCCTCTGTAACAGCCCCATGGTAAGAGTCGAAATCACCAACCATCAAGTTTGGTTCCAAATTATATTCTTTTAAATAGGCATAGCCTCTATCGCAAGCAATAATAAAATCAGCTGCATCAATCCCGTCTAAGGTAGAAAATAAGCCCCCTAATACAATGGCACAATGTTTTTTCATAGCTGGTCTCCTAAGTATACACTATATATGATTTACTATACACTAAATGCCGTAAGAATGAAATAGATACCCCTAAAAGAGTCTTATTATTTATTAACTCGTAGTTAAACTTTTTCATAAACTAAAAAGGACTGTAACTTAAATGAAAGATAAGATCCTCATTTTATTACAGCCCTCTTTAAAGGAATTTTTATGCTCTTCTATTAACCTTTATGCGCTAATTTATAGTCAATACTGAAACGACCTGGCCCAGTAATAAGCAACATAATAGCACCAAACATCATTTGCGATGGATAATCCCATGCAAAGAAGCCATTACCTAATGCCAAAATAGTCGCCACAAATAAAGTACCAATGATTAGCAAAGAACCTAATCGCGTTGCTAAGCCTAATAGAACTAATAAACCACCAAGCAATTCAGCAGTAGCCGCCATAGCGCCTAATACTAAGTAACCACCAGTAATGCCAAAGATACCTAGCATACTGCCTACGCCATACAAGGACTGTTCCCCGCCAGCAAATTTCAAATACCCATGGGCCATCATAGATAAGCCAAATACGATACGATAGAATAATAGGCCATTATCCTGATAGCGGAATAAATTTTTCAATAAAATGTTCATGATTCACAACTCTCTTTCAAACTTCATATACTACACAATCACAATCTATAATGATGAGTTTCTAACTAGTAACTCTCTTGATTACAAGTATATTATATAGTGAATAAGTTGTAATGTCAATAACTACATTTAAAATTTTCTATTTATTTTTAATAGACATTCTCATAATAAATAGAAAAATAGGCATATGAATGTATCATACGCCTACTATCCTAATCTGCTTGATTATCTTGTTCAATTTGAGCTTCTGCATCAGCAATAATAGAAGCCAAGGTAATACTTTGTAATTCACGCTCTAATGCACTTTGAATCTGCTCTAACCGATGATCAAGTACATCGTGAATATGATTGCCTACGGGACAATCTTTAGCAGGGTTTTCGTGGAAACTAAATAACTGTCCATTATCCAAAGATTCTACAGCATTAAAAATATCTAATAGTGTAATCTCTGATGGACATTTAGCAATCTTAATACCAGAACTGCCCTGTCGGGAATCCACAAGACCATGAGCTTTCAACATGAGCACTATATTCCGAATAATAACAGGATTTACATTAATACTACCGGCTAAAAATTTACTAGTTACTTTATAATTTTTCTCAGCAATAGCGATACAGGTAAAAATATGAACCGCTATTGTAAAACGACTGGATATTTGCATACCAATGCCTCCCTTAATTCATGTAGAGTAATACAAACTAATGTATATATTTCTATAATTACACGATACGTCAAACTATGTCATATATAGTTTGCTATATTGTATGATTACTATACACCCTTGTAATATTTAATATTACATTTTTAGTATATCATGAATTAATAAAATTTACCATAGCGGTTCAAATTTGCACAGTTATTTGGACTTAATTTACTAATTTATACAAATATTTAAACTTAATTTATTAATTACATACTCAGTCATTTAGACTTAGCTAATTTGTAACCTATTTGTAACTTATTTGCCAACTACACTAATCCGTTGCTGCATATGATTACCTGTTTCAATTTCATCAACCATAGCTACCGCATAATCAGCATAGCTAACAACACTTTCACCACGTTCATTAAGGGTAAATTCTTCACCACCTAATATATATTCACCTGTCCGTTTGCCTTCTGGATCAAAAACAGCTGCAGGACTTACGAACGTCCATTTTACATCATTACGTTTACGAAGTGCCACTAATTCATCCGTCTGAGCTTTAGCTAGTGGATAATATTCCTTTGGAAATTCTGGCGTATCTAATAATTGCAAAGTATGTTCTTTATTTACATACAAGCTACCAGCACCACCAACTACTAATAAACGAGTCTGCGTATTGGCCACTGCATCAGCTAAATGCATTAAAGATTTTGTATGTAAATCTAATGTATCAGGTGCAAATGTACCAAATGCATCGACTACCGCATCAAAACCAGCTAAATCATCAGCTGTAATATCAAAAATATCCTTTTTTACAAATTGTTTAGCTTCCGATTTATTTTCACTACGATCAAAACCAGTTACCTCAAATCCACGACGAAGTGCTTCGGCAACAACTAAACGACCAACTTTACCATTAGAGCTAACAACTGCAATTTTCATAATATAACCTCCTGTACCTTACAGACTTAATAAAATGTTTCAAATGATCTCACAACTAATATGTCCCCTAAATATGGAGTAGTTCTCATGAGCAACTAGTCCTATACTTAAGTTCAACTTGTAATATTTTTTATTACATGATTATTTTAGCTCTTTTTAGTTGTAATGTCAACACTTACATTATTTTAGTTTAAAAAAATGTAACAATATAAAAACGACTCCTACACACAAAGTTGTTAGGAGCCGTCATATCTATATCTATATCTATATCTATATCTATATCTAATTTTACATTATTCAGCTGTTGTATTAGCTTTTCGCATCCGTTTCACAATCAACGTAGCCACCACAACTAACACTACACCAGCAATTTCAATCAATCGTTCATAGCCAGTAATGTATGGTTTTAACAATGGTTCTGCCGTTACCATTTCACTCGCTACCCAAGCTAGTAAACTACCACCAGCCCAGAGGATAATAGGGTATTTATTAATGATGCGGGCCAATAAACGAGAGCCGTATATAAGCAAGGGCACGGTAATTAACATCCCCACTACGACAAGTTCAAGGTGACCTTTAGCAGCCCCTACTACACCAATTACATTATCAATACTCATCATTGCATCGGCTACAATAATCGTAATAATAGCCCCTCGTAAGGAATCTTTACTTTCAATATTGGCATTGTCATCATCACCAATAAGTAGATGAAAGGCAATCCAAAGCAAGACAAGACCACCTATGAAATGAAGCCCAGGAATATACTCTAAGGCTTCCACCAAAATAGTAGCAAAGATTAAACGCATAGCAATGGCCCCAAAGGTGCCCCACATAATAGCCTTTTCACGTAATTTAGGTTCTAGCTTACTAACTGCCATACCAATGACTACAGCATTATCCCCGGCAAGCAAAATATCTACTACAATAATTTTGCCAATCATAATCCATGTGCTTAATTCTAAAAATTCCATATATACCGCCATTTCTGCAATTATTCACTAATTACGTATAACACTTGTTTAATCGCTCTCTACACTTAATAAATCTAACCAAAACGACCTATTATCTTTATACCTTATACTGCCTAATACAGACAATTGCACTTATGTATTATTCTATATAATACACCCAGTTATCCTTACGAGGGCTAGCTTTGGGCTCGCTACCTTTCACATAGCCCAAGACACAATGACCAATGCCTTCGTACTCACCTTCAATGCCTAAGGATTTTAATAAAGCCTGCCCTTCAAAGGATTCAAATTCTTCTTTAGCACGATGAATCCAGCAACTACCTAAGCCTAACGCATGAGCAGCCAACATTAAATTTCCCATCACTAACGAACCATCATACACATGAGTAGGTCGTTCTTTAGCGGCTAACACAATCAAAACTACTGGGGCGCCATAAAATGGATCCATATCGGTGCCCATAATTTGCGCATTCCGTTTAGCTAATTGGTCGCGTAATTCCTTATTGGTTACGGCTACAATAATAGGCGATTGTTTCCCCATACCAGTAGCTGCATAAGTTCCTGCGTGTATCACTTTTTCAATTAATTCTTTTGGCACAGCATCTGGTTTAAAACTACGAATACTGCGTCTCGTTTCAATCAACTGCAACATATCATCTGCATTAGCCATATGACTCTCTCCTATTCTATAAATTCTCTATTGTAAAAACTTGCGCTTTAGTTTTACAATAAACTAAAGTACATCTCTTACCATATTTCTCTTTTAATTTTATCACAAATTATCTATAGAAAGTAAAAAAATCTAACGATTTTATCAACAAGGTGACTGATAACATGAAAAAAACAGAAAAACGCCGCCAACAACTACTAATGATGTTGAGCCACAGTTTAGCGCCCATTACTGGCGAAAGTTTGGCCCAAACCTTTAATGTAACAAGACAAATTATTGTCAACGATATAGCATCTTTACGAGCTGATGGATATCCGATTGCCTCTACCGTAAAAGGTTATGAAATTCGTAATACGCCAACTCAGGGTATTTTACGGACTATCACTTGCCAACATAGTTCTGAGGATATTCGCATAGAATTAGAAACAATCCTTCGATTCGGTGGTATTATCCATAATGTAGCCGTTACACACGATGTGTACGGGGAATTAACCGCCCCTCTCCCCATCCATACAATAGCCGATATAGATACCTTTCTAATAAAACAGAAAGTATCAACCAGTGGCTTATTATCAAAATTAAATAACGGCTTACATACACATCTTATTGAAGCCAATACCTTAGAAGATATGGACGCTATTATTAAAGCACTCAAGGAATTACATATGCTAACTTCCGTTAACGAATAATATACACACCCTTACCTCAACAAAATTAGCCCTTGCTATCTGCAAGGGCTTGTTGTATATTAAAAACTATACACTTAACCAATCTGTATAGTTTTTAAATTAACTTGATTTAAGGGGATGAATTCATGATTATTGATGAACTAAATACGATGAAACCAAATCGATTTCATTACAAATTACTACTCATTGCTGGCCTTGGTTGGGCTTTTGATGCTATGGACACGGGGATTATCTCTTTTATCATGCCTGTTCTAACTAAGGAGTGGCAACTTACAAGTACGGAAATCGGTATGCTTGGCAGCGTTGGACTCTTAGGAATGGCTATTGGGGCCGTTTTAGCCGGCGCCCTCGCTGATCACATAGGTCGCAAAAAGATTATTACTTGGACCATGTTACTCTATGGCCTTGCTACAGCCTTATCCGCCTTAGCTCCTAATTATGACTTTCTCTTAGTCTGTCGCTGGCTAGTAGGCTTAGGTCTTGGTGGTGAACTCCCTGTTGTAGCCACTTTAATTACAGAATACTCACCGCAGACCTCTAGGGGACGTTTCATGGTCATGCTAGAAAGTTTTTGGGCCATTGGTTGGCTATTAGCCGCCCTCATTGCCTATCTAGTAATTCCGCTATATGGTTGGCGAATTGGTCTCGCCGTAGGGGCCTTACCAGCCCTTTATACAGGCGTCATTCGTGCTCACATGCCTGAATCTTTACGATATCTAATCAAACACCGTCAATTAGATACCTTAAACGAAACGATTGCTCAACTAGAAGTGGCTACTGGCGTTTCACTGACCCGTTGTACACCTCAAGATTTAATAGCCTTAAACAACCAGCCTCTAAGTTCAGGTCTTCATACTTTATGGAGCAAACAATATGCACTGCGTACAGCCATGCTTTGGATTACCTGGTTTGGCATTATCTTTAGCTACTATGGCATCTTCATGTGGCTTCCTTCTTTAATCTATCAACAAGGTTTCACCATCGTCAAATCCTTTGAGTACCTTTTAATCATGACCGTTGCTCAATTTCCAGGTTACCTTTCAGCAGCCTATCTCGTCGATAAAATAGGTCGGCGCTACACCTTATCACTTTACTTACTCTGCAGTGGGCTTAGTAGTTATTTCTTTGGCCATGCTACCTCTGAAACGATGTTATTAACGGCTGGTATTTTCATGTCATTCTTCAATTTAGGCGCTTGGGGCGTTATTTATACTTACACGCCTGAGCTATATCCTACTGAAATTCGTGGTCTTGGCTCCGGTTGGGCGGCCGGCATAGGCCGTATCGGCGGTATTATTGCACCTATCTTAGTAGGGTTCCTATTATCCCAACAATTGCATATGGATTCAACATTCTACCTATTCGCCTCGGTTTTCATTATTATCTCCCTCGTAGTACTCTGTTTTGGTAAAGAAAGTAAACAACAAGCATTAGAAGCTATTAAATAAGCCATTATTACGAATATAACTTAATATTCCACTTTATCTTTTAAAAAAGTACCATTTCGAAGTTCGGCAAACGCTTGCTGTACTTCTTCTTGTGTATTCATAACAATAGGGCCGGCCCAAGCTGCTGGCTCCTTAAGGGCTTTAGAACTGATATATAAAACTTGTCCTGCCCTATCGCCCATAGTTATAGTGACTTCTGTACCAGCCGTTAATTTAACGGCTGTTTTTTCTTCAATTAATTCACCATTTACATATACATCACCGAGTAATGTAAACAGCATCACCGAATCCTCTTCTTTTGAATCAATTGTAAGACTAGCCTTAGCCTCTAAATGTACATCATAATAATCTAATGGCAAATGTTCGCCACGATAGCCTTGATGACCTTTATATTGACCTGCCAATAAACGAAGCTTGCCCCCTTCAACAAGGATTTCTTCAATATCTTCTTTTTTTATGGAATGATAACTTGGTTTACTCATCTTTTCAGCTTTTGGTAGGTTTAACCACAATTGAACCCCTAGTAAACGCTCTGCGGCCGGTACCATTTCTTCATGTAAAATACCGGAACCCGAATTCATCCATTGTACTTCTCCGTCAGAAATGCCTTCTTCATTACCTAGGCTATCCCGATGTACCATCTTACCTCTTGAAACATAGCTAATTGTTTCAATCCCACGATGTGGATGCATAGGAAACCCAGCTGTATAATCCTCAGGATTGGTACTATCAAAAGAATCTAACATTAAAATAGGATCAAATTCTTCAATCGTACTATTCCCCAAAACACGCACTAAGCTGACGCCAGCCCCATCTTGCGTTCTGAACCCTTTTACTTTTGTTTTTATTTTACGTTCCATATTTAAGTACCTCACTTTAAATAATTACATAGTATCTTTTTTGCTAACGTTGCTACTATAACAAATAATCTGATACTTATTTTTAGATGTTAGTGCCAATTTATTTTAGCCTTTCACCAATTATATCTAATTAGATATAATTGGTGTAGCTATATTATAATACATCTTTTAATCTATGTAAATAGAGACTTGTAATGATTACTAAGTAACCATTACAAGCCTCTTATCGCCTAACTTCTTCTTATATCCTTATATTTTTATCATAGGCAAGCTCTATGTTACGACGCTATCATATGCCCTTAATCTATTATATTATTCAGTTTCTTCCGCTTCTTTCATAACACGTTGCAAGGCTGCTACAATTTGTTCATAAGGCTGAGCTCCTGAAAATACATATTTATCATTAAGTACAAAAAATGGTACACTCTGTACATTATTTTGCTGTGCTGCTAATAAATCCTTCTGTACCTCTATTTCATACTCAGTCGAAGTAAGTACATTAATTGCTTCTTGTGAAGGTAAACCAACTTCCTTAACTGCATTTAATAGTACTTTATAATCAGCGATAGAATCATTATCTTCAAAATACACTTTATAAAGTCTAGTAATTAAACGACTTACAGTTTCTTTGTCTCCTATTGATTGCGCCCATTTAATAAGTCGATGCGCTGACATTGTATTAGTAGGGATAGCCCCAGATGGGTTTAATTGCAAGCCATCTACTGCCCCCATTTCTTCTATTTGTGTAAACATCCCTTGAGCTTGCTCCCTTGAAATAGCATGACTTAATGCCAATTGATCCAACATACTTGCGTTCGTCTTCAAAGGCGCCTGTGGATTCAATTGAAATGCTTTCATTTCTAAATCATTAGAATCTAAACCTACTGTTTCCATAGCTTTTTTCATACGAGTAGCCCCAATATAACAATAAGGGCATGCAATATCTGACCAATATTTTACACTAATTTTTTGTTTTTCCATATCTTTTACATCCTTCATCACATTAAAAACGCTTCACTATATCTGACAATAATTTATAAGAATATACCTGTTTCTGCGTATCATAAATTAGACTATTCGCCATAATTTCTTCAAATGTCACGCGTTGTTGTAGCTCCTTTAATTGTTTAAATGCCGTTTCAGGGCTACCAATTAAAGACACCGAAGCCATTTGGCGAACAATCGCCTGTTCTCGGAACGCTAAATCTTCGGCTCTAAAGGAAATCGGTCCAAAATGAGGCGCTGTTCGAGCCGCCACATAATTATCCCAAATTTCACTTTCTGAATTAACTGGTGGTTGTAACCCTTTACGACTATTAGTAACGACACCTAAAAAACTCTGGGTCTGTGTAGTCGCTAAACGGCTGGCCTCCTCATCAGTATCTGCCAAGATAGCATTAAGTCCCAAAATTACATATGGCTTTGCAAGAGTCTTCGACGGTTTAAAACGCTCTCTATAAATAGCCACAGCCTCTTCCATCATAGCAGGCGCAAAATGTGCGGCAAACGAATAAGGAAGGCCTAAATCCGCCGCTAAATACGCACTATCAGTGCTAGAACCTAAAATGTAAAAAGGTACATCAATGCCGGCTGCCGGATACGCATGGACTGGATTTGTATCGTTAAAATAACCTGTTAACTCTTCTAACTCACTAGCGAAATCAGTATATAAATTTTGAGTACGGCGCAATGCGCGTGCAGTCACCTGATCCGTACCTGGCGCTCGGCCAAGGCCTAAATCTACACGCTTAGGGTACAATGTTTCAAGTGTACCATACTGTTCAGCTACTATATACGGACTGTGGTTCGGTAGCATAACTCCACCAGAACCTACGCGAATAGAGGTTGTGTTCGCTAACGTATGTTGAATCAACAACTGCGTAGCACTACTACCAATATTCTTCATATTGTGATGCTCAGCAATCCAATATCGCTCATAGCCAAAACGTTCAACCTCTTTTGCCAATTCAATCATATCGTGAAATGCTTCATTATGCGTTTGCCCTTCACGCAAGGGAACTAAATTTAAAACGGATACTTTCATTATTGCCTCCTATTTAGGTTGTATCTAAGCTCCCATGTATACCTTTCATACCATAACTAATCATATATTATATCAAATCTATATTTCGAGATTTGTCTATATACATGATACTCGCAATCTAATAATATGTCAATTGAAGAAGTTATAAAAAATACTTAATAAAAAAACAGTAATGTCTGTTCAACCAGCACATTACTGTTTTTTATTACACCCTAAACTGGATTCGTCCAACTTATCGCTCTTTTGTCCAATCGCACTACGAATTTGGACGAAAGAGTATATAGTTGGACGAATAGATACACTTATTAATTATCTCTAGTTAAATAAACTGTACTTTTACCCTTACCACGCTTTTCAATAATACCTTCTTCTGTCAAACGCTTCAATGCCGCTAATATTGACGAGCGACCTGCCGTTGGACAATTGATTATAACATCAGCACTCGAAAATAAGCCTATTTGCTGTACTACATATTGCTTAACAATATCATAAGCTGTACTCTTAGCGCCCGCTGTAGCGACCAGACCTACTCGCTCTTCAAACTCAATATAACACCGCAAAATAATTTGTAACATATATCGTATAAAAGGCGTAGCATCATTTTGTCCCTCATGCCAGCCTACATCAATATTAGCTAATACTTCATAATAAGTGTCTTTAGTCTGCTCAATGGCCTTCTCTATACTTATATATTTACCTACATCATATCCATTTTGGTGAAGTAATAACAAAGTCAACAAACGACTCATTCGACCATTGCCATCGTTAAATGGATGAATACAAAGGAAATCACTAATAAATACAGGTATTAGTATCAGTGGATCAATATACTCTTTTCTTATAACTTGATTATAGCAATTACAAATTTCATTGATAGCTTCTGGTGTTTCACTAGGTCCTATGGGGATAAATCTAACTACGCTAGAACCATCCTGACGAGTTTCCATAATATAATTTTGATTATTTTTAAAATGCCCCCCATATGACAAGCCACTGTATTTTAGTAAATCACGGTGTAATTGCAAAATAAATGAAGCTTTTATTGGAATATACTCATAATTCTCATGAATTGTATTTAATGCATCTCGATAGCCAATGATTTCACTTTCATCACGATTTCGTGGTACTGTTTTATCAGCCACTAATTGCTTCATGCGAGTACTTGTCGTTACAATACCTTCAATTTTATTTGATGCTTCCGTGCTTTGTATCCTTGCAATTTCTACTAAACGTTCAAGTTCTACAAGCTTTTGTCGAATAAATAATTCTTGTCGCCCCTTGTATTCATGAATTTTGGCTACTAAATTTAAAATATCATTCGCCCAATGTGTCTTAGCTAAATCGGCATAATTAAAAGTTCTCACCGCAGTCCTCCTCTCCTTTAACATTTTTTCGTCCAACTCATCCTTCTTTCGTCCAATTATACTACACTTTTGGATGAAAGGCTATATAATTGGACGAATACATGCCAAACTGAGGAATACATACAAAGGAAAACAACATAAGCTAAATCTAATATGTAACTAAATCTGGTATGCAACTAAATCTGGTATGCAACTAAATCTAGTATGCAACTAAATCAACTCAATCAATGAAATAGATTAGGCAAATAAGTCATTTAAACTTTCTGACATAGTAGGATGCGTATAGATAAAATCACGTAACACTTGATAATCTAAATTCTGATCAATAGCCAGTTTAATCATATTAATGATTTCATAAGATTCAGCGCAGAATAACTGTGCCCCCAGAATCTTATTATTCGTATCAATTAACGCTTTCAAAACACCGTCTGTTTTACGAAGCACTTTAGCTTTGGGAATAGCATTCGCTGACAAAGTAACTACGCGATAGGTTAAGTCCTGTTCTTTTGCCTCCCTTTCATTAAGTCCAACCCGTGAAAATGGTGGATCAATAAATACGGAATAGGCAAACGCACCACGATTATTAATAGTTCGTTCCCTCGTTCCTTGCATATCCTCTAAAATAATACGACTATCATCTAGTGAAATATAGGTAAATTGTAACTTGCCACATACATCACCAGCAGCCCAAATATTAGGCACATTCGTCCGCAAATGTTCATCCGTTTCAATAGCCCCTCGTTTAGTCACCGTAATCCCCGCTTTTTCAACAGCTAACTCATCTGTATTAGGACGGCGACCCGTAGCGATTAAAATAGACTCTGCCCCTAAACTATGTTGACTATCACCGATTGTGTAGTGCAACGTCCCCTCTTTGATTTCCGTAGTCTTGGCCCCGGTAATAATTTCTATCCCCTTAGCTTCTAATACAGAGCGAATATTAGCTACTATGTCTTCATCCTCACGAGGTAAGAAAATATCACCATCTTGTACGACCGTTACTTTACTGCCAAAATTGGCATACAATGCAGCAAATTCAAGCCCTATATAGCCACCGCCTAAAATTATTAACGTTTCAGGAAGATCTGTCAATGCCATCAAAGTTTCAGACGTATATACTTTGGAACTTTCACCCAAGCCTTTAATATCCGGAATCACTGGCGTTGACCCCGTATTAATAATAAATTGCTTACCTTCTAAGGTGATGTCCCCAGTAGCAGTTTTAATACTAATATGCGTAGCATCAACAAATGTAGCCACACCATCAATAATATCGGCACCAGCCTGTGCCACTTTATCATAATTAGCTTTACGCAACGCCCCTGTTAACGCCGCTTTTTCTGCAATCACCTGTTTATAATACGCTGCTTTTGCTGAAAAGTCAGTGTTAGGGGCCATAGCCGCATCTGTTACCAATCGCTTGGAAGGAATACAGCCTACATTAATACATGTACCCCCATACATCTGTGCATTTTTTTCAATTAATGCTACCGCCTTCCCTTGTTTAGCTAATTTACCGGCTAACGTTTTACCAGCTTTACCAAAACCAATTACAATGACATCATACGTTTTCATACAAAGCCTCCTACCCATTATTTCTCAGATCAGATTTGCCCATAGTTAAATTTGTCCATAGTTAGCCAACACGTCCTCGGTGGATACAATGGTGGCAAATTCATCATGCAAGGTAGCAATGGTAATATCTTGAATTTCTTGAGCCGTATAAGTCCTACCTTTGTGATCAGTCAATGCAAAAGACGCGGTTGCATCTTCTACTAAATAAACGGTATAGCCATAATTACCAGCCATACGCGTTGTCGTCGATACACAATGAGGCGTAGAAATACCTGCTATTACTAGCGTAGTTACCCCTTCTGCATCTAGTAAGTCTTTTAAATGAGTCCCAATGAAAGCACTATTTACATATTTTGAAATAATAGGTTCTCCTTCATTAGGTACCACAACCTCTTGAAAGGCAAAGCCTTCTTTTGCAAAATAAAATCTAGATGCCTGTTGTTCACTACGATGATTAACATGGATAATTAAGTCCTTATTGTCTCTGAAACGAGCCAATAATTTACCAGCATTAACTTCGGCCTCTTCATTATTCCGAGGCCCCCAAGAGCCATCACGAAAAGTCTTTTGAATGTCGATTAACAATAATGCTTTTCTCATAGTTTACTCCTTAATCTCCAATATATTAACTAAAACCATAGTGCCTTTCTTATGATTTGTGCTTTAATATTTCATTCAATATATTCTTTATGATCTTATTATAGCAAAAAGGGCAAGATATATGATAAGAGAAACTAAAATAAATAGCCTGCAAAAAGCACTCTCTTCGTTAATGGCTACGGAAAATCCCGATAGCTACCACCTGCCAAGAGAGTGCTTTTATATTATATCCTTACTATGTTACAAACAAAGTCAAAACTTATTTAAATTTAGAATTTTTATTTAACACTTATTTCTGACGAACGACACGTACCCGTTCTACGGTTGGGTTACCATCTTTATCCGTATGAACCGTATCCACAGTAAACCGTTCTAATTCAGGGGCAAATTCCGTAAGAATCTTATCAGATAATGTAGCACCTTCTAACATAGCACGATACAACATAGCTGCAAATTCATAACGCGTCATAGGACGATTACCGTCATAAGTGCCATCAGGATAGCCTTTTATCATGCCATTACCAGCAAGCGTGGCTACATATTCATAGGCCCAATGGTTCTGAGGAACATCTGGGAAGAGTTGAAGTTTAGACGTATCAATTTTACGGCCTGCATTAGAATCAAGCATAGCTGACTTCATAGCTTCCATTTCACGACGCATATCCTTAAGTTCTTTAGCCATGGCTACACGAGTTGTAGAAATATTGTTTCCTTGACCAAATTTAAGCGATATACCAGCATTAAACATATTATCGCCATTGCCTAATGTTCCTCCTACACTGAACATAGTATCTTCATTTGGACGATAGAAGGCACCTAAGGCCATAGCACTTTCACCACGATAGTTACCATAACCAGCTACAAAATCCCATTTATCATCTGGGTCAAAATCGAGTGGATGAAGAGCTGCCAAAGCGGCAGAACCAGCGCCCACTTTATCAATACGATTCCCCAACTGGTTCACTTTATTCCCCAAATTATTAATAGCTACACTGTTATTGGTCACTTGCTGATTAACACTCTTAAGTTGTTCTTCTGTAGCAGCACGGCCAACAGTCGCAAAATCTTCAGCATCTAAAGTGGTATTTGTTAAACCAGTAATATCTCCCTTATCGCCATTCACCACGATATTGCCAACTTGACCAACACCGGTAGTACCATTAAGATTAATTTTCTTACCTTCTTCAGTGCCTATATTCAATGAGCCTTCTTTACCATTAACTACTACCTGTGTGTTACCTGTACCAAGGGTAATTTTATCATTAAGACCAAAGGATAATTTATTTTGATCTTTGTTAATGATAATATTCTGATTACCATCGCCATCTTTAGCGCCTGAGAAATCCACAGTGTTATTGTTACCTACAGCCGTTTTATCTGCATCATTAACCGATATATTCCAGCCCTGATAAGCGCTACCTTTAATATCTGTTATATCTGACATAACTAATTTCAATTGCTCTTCCGTAGCGGCCCGGCCAACAGTAGCAAAATCATCAGCATCTAACGTTTTATTCGTTAAACCCGTAATATCCCCTTTAGCGCCATCAATATTAATTATTCCTACCGTTGCAGAACCAGCTTGCCCATCAAGAACTATGTTAGTATTGCCACTGCCAACTTGCACAGTTGCCTTAGTACCATCAATAGCTACTTTAGTATCACCAGCACCTACATTAACGCTGCTATTTAAATCAAACGCCAAATTAGTACCATCTTGAGTTACAACGATATTCTGATGATTATCTGCATCTTTAACTCCAGAGAAATCAACTTTATCATTACTTGATACGGCTACGCCAGTAGTACCCTCAGCTGAAACAGTCCATCCTTTATAAGCACTATTATTTATGTTAGTAATCGCCGCACTAAGTTGCTCTTCTGTAGCGGCTCGACCTTTCTTAGCAAAATCTTCGGTATCTAACGTTTTATTAGTTAAACCTGTAATATCGCCTGCGGTGCCATCAATTTTAATTGGATGATTCCCTTCTTTTGTTTCGCCAATAGTAATAGTATCTTTTAACTTAATATTATAATCGGTGATGTTTGTTTTAGAATCTTCTTTCGGCGTTAAAATGAAGTTATTGTCTACACTAACACTGGCATTTTTCGCATTAACTGTGTATACTTTCTTGCCATCATCACCATCGCTTGGAACAACCGATGCAATATTTGTACCGGCTTCAACTCTACCGCCTGCGGCTGCAATTTGAGCATTCAAATCATTAGTTAGCTGGTAAATCTGACTACCATTAATGGCATCATAGGAGTCGGCTGAAATACGACCTTTAGATACATTGATAATACGGCGAGGATTATATTCTTCACCAACTGAAACAACTCCGTATTCTCCGTCTGCTGAGGAAATATTCCATTTTTTATTATAATATGAGCCTAGTGATGATTTAAATGCATCTAGCTTCGTAGTAGTAAACATATCATCGGCTTTTACTTTACTACTGTGTCCTAGGGCAACGCTAAAATTAGTACCAGCTTCAATGTTTGTGCCATAACCAAGAGCGGTTGCTCCTGTACTATTCACCGTAGCCTGGGAGCCAACGAGTGTAGCCATCTGGATATTATCACCTATAGTTGATTTGTAACCACCAATAAATGAATAATCACTTCCTGTACCAATGGCTGATTCTGCACCTAAGATTGAACTATTTCCACTTTTGGTACTAGCTTTGTATCCAACCAAGGAGGAAAGATTTGACCGTTCAGCAATTTCTGCACCACTTCCTAAGGCAATACTATAACCTGTTTTAACCTTAGTAAGATTGCCTAATGCCACAGAATTACTAACATTACCAGCTTGCGTTACCGTTTCAGCACTAGAACCAATGGCAATATTATTCCCCCCTTTAATATGGGAATTAGCCCCCATAGCAATACCACCACCGGACCAAGAATCTACAATAGCTTTAACCCCCACTGCCACACTACCATTAGCATAACTACCAATATTCGCATCTGGACCAACTGCAGTAGCATTTTCAACACTACTTGCCAATTTAGATTGATAGCCAATAGCAATTGAATATCTGCTTTCCGGCTTGCCAACTTCACCAATCTGAGCATCATTACCAATAGCCAAACTCGAACGTCCTGTTACTTCGGCACTATAACCAAGCGCTGTACCATACCATGTATCATCAGAAATAGAGGAATAGGAACCTACTACAACACCATGAGGTGCATTCTTACCAATTTTTGCTTTCCCACCAATCACAATTGATTGGTCAGATGTATCGCCAAGTTCTACATTATGCCCCATAGCAATCCCCCAATCTACATTTGTTCCAATTTTAGAATATGTATACTGAGAATTACTAGAGCCAATCAAGATATTATTAGCTGAGTCATCTGCAATCGTAGCATTAGCACCAATAACTACACTAACACCAGCTGAACTCCATTTATCACCCATCTTAGCATTTTTACCAATAACAACACTATATGGTGACTGATTACTTGCCGAATCACCGATTACAACAGAACCATTACTACCTACCAAATTTGACTTACTTGACGCAAGTTCTGGGAACACCCCATTTTTTGCGTTATTGCCGATTACAACAGAATTATCCGATTTTTTTCCAAACTCCATGCCACTACCAATAGCAACAGAGTCCTTAATATAATCTGTTACCTTATTTTTATTGCCTATAAAAATGGTGCTATTGATTTCTTCGGCTGATGTATTATTACTACCTAAGATAAGGGAGTTACTTGCATCATAATACTTATCATTGGTATATATCTTATTATTATTACCAATGACCCAAGAGCTTCTTAAATTCTTAATTTCATTGCCATCACCAATAACATAATCACTACCAGTCCCAGAACCTAATGTGTTCTTATCACCAGTAATATCATTGGAACTTGTAGTTACCGTATTACCATCGCCAATAATGTCATTGGTGCTGCCATTAACTGTGTTTCCATCACCTATCACCGTATTAGTTTTAGCACTAGTGCCTATTGTATTTTCTGTATTAATATAAGCCGTGAAATTATCATTTGTATCGCCAGCTGTTGTCCAATGGTCATTAGTAGCGGCTTCTGCTAAGCCCCCTGCACTAGCAGTCAAAGCTAACACCGCTAGAACCGTAGCCATTTTCCTCGTAGCACTGCGTCCAGAATGCTTAGTACAGCTATGGACCAGCTCTGATACAACTACAAAACGATGTTTTACCTTACTCCAAATAACATTATAAATCCCATTCATGATGCATGTCTCCTTTCTTGGTTAGCTACTGACATGATTTTTACGTTTCTGGGTATTTTATATAAATTCTATTTAAAATAGTAAGCATCATATGATAATTACAGTTTGATTAAAGATAGATATCCGCTCTATTTTCCTTCAGTATATCACACTAAATTTCATAAATCTATCATAATTAATCATACCATTCTAACCTTAATTCTACATTTCAAGTGGCTATATCATAAATTTAATAGATAATACATCAAAATTTCATAAATTTTTGCACTCTAGTCATCTATGATTTACTTCATATAAATTTCATTTAATTATAAAGCATTAAATTCAAGATAAAATTTTAGAATCATAGACTATTACAATCTTTTTAATGTAATTAACAACAGGCATAAAAATTTCTCTTTTATTCACTATAAAATTCCTTTTTCAATAGAATAGTAGTAATTTTATATGCCTATTTTTTGTGCCAAAAATTAAATAACGTATATAAAAAGAACACCTCCAATAAAAATGGAAGTGTTCTACTTGTTTATTATAGTTATTTCCTACTAATTAGACTTCGTCACATCACCAAAATGCGATACCACAATCTCATCTAGTTGTTCTGCAATACTTTCAAAAGGGAGATTTAAATCTAATGTACTAACACGTATCTGATTGCCATGCATCTGATATGTATTATTAGGCTGTATACTCTCTTCTGTCTTTGCATATAATATTAATCCTGAAACGGTATGCTCTGTATCACCGAATTCATAGTCTTTATTTTTAACATAAGTAAAAATTTGATACAGATTATTTGAGTAAAGCGTATGTGTATCATACTGAACTTGCGTCACATGTCCATAGTATTTAGCATCAATAATCAAAACAATATTATTTTTCTGCAAGTAAATATCACTCTGCATAACAGGTAACATCGCCCTAATACCATCGTCTACAGACCATGGTATCTGTGAAGAGGTTACTTTTAATGTCGGATAATGTCTCTTATAATATTCCAAAATAAACTTTTCATAAAGTCTACACATACGTTGTTCATCAATGAAGCTTGCCAGTCGATATTCACCGGAAACAGTGGTAAGTAACATACCTTCAAGTATCAATTGACAAATGCTAAGCAACATTCTGTAAGTATGATTATTGCGTTGAAATCGTATTAATGACCATTTTATTAATTTAGAATCTAAAATATCTACATTAGAGAAAAATAACATCTTCTTTTTAAGGTCCTCTTTATAATTAGATTGAACCTTAGCATTTTTTAACAATAGGACAACCGTTGTTTTAATAATTTGATTTAAGATATTATTTTCTGATAACTCATCAAATTCACACATTAATAAACGTTCATGTGCCAATCGATTTTTTATAGTTCCCCCTATATTAATCTTGCCACGCATCACAGAGAGGTTCTCTTCTGAATTTATATACTCCCTATATAAGCCCTGTTTCAACTGTATCCCAATTCCTTTTGCAAGAATAGCGGCCAAAAGATTATACATCTCATCAAACGATTCTATCGCTACATCACGATAATTTTCTTGATTCAGTGTCTGAAAAGCATACGATAACATATGATATATGTTATTAATTAATATATTTTTCCCCTTTATCATTTAAATACACCATGCAACTTCTCTTCCCAACGTTGTAACTTTTCCAATTCGTCAAACCAATACTCACTTAACATAGGCAAAATATCAAAATCTACAATATCTTGCATCCATTCTTCAGAACAATCACTGGCATTGCAAAAATAACTATGGCCAATACAAAATCCTTTACCAAGAGACTTATCTGCCATTATCTCTTGATTGAGTTCTTTAATTTGACCTATTAACTTATTAAATCTATCATTCGCTAATTGTTGCTGGTATTTAAGAAACCCCTCTGAATCAAATCCAGGTTCCATATTGAAAAAACTAAATCGTCGCCTTAACGCGTAATCAATCATAGCTAAACTTCTATCCGCTGTATTCATCATACCAATAATGTGTACTCTTTCGGGAACCGTAAAACTCATACCATTATAAGCAAGTGTTACCTGTTTACCTCGATAATCTGATTCTATTGACATAAGAAGTTCACCAAAAATTTTGCTCATATTTCCACGATTTATTTCATCAATAATAAAAAAATAATCTTGGTCTGGATGGTTGGCTGCTCGTTGACAAAATCTATAAAAAATTCCATATTTGAGTGCAAAACCATCTTCTACTGGTCTATACCCCATCATAAAGTCTTCATACGAATAGTTCTGATGAAACTGAACAAATTCAATACGATTATCATCTACTTCGCCCATGAGTGAGTAAGCTAACCGCTTAGCTGTAAAAGTCTTACCCACGCCCGGTGCGCCTTGCAAAATAATATTCTTTTTCTTTTTTAATATCCCTACTAACCGATTATACTCATTTTCATTCATATAAACATCGTTTAAAAAATTTTGTTTTGTATATGTCTCTTTGCCTTCCATATTAGATACAGTTTTTTCTTGAGTAATTTCTTTTGTATATAACTTTATATGGGTAAGATCTATCTTCTTAAGAGCTTCAGCAAGTTCATCCCTTAATTTCCATACAAAGGAACCTTCCTCATCTTTTTTTGCTTCTTTGCCAACATAAAGTACAGGCCACCACTTAATCTTCCCATTATCTCGCAATACTACTGGACAATTAGTCTTATGGTAAATTCTTTTAGCTAGCGAAGACGAACCTAAGTTGTAAAAATTTGCACTTTCGCCGTATTTGAGTGCTAACTGTAAACAGGTTGACTTTCCACCCGAATCAACCATCCGCTTCATTATCTCAAGACTACTTTTTGTAAAGATTTCTCGATTATGTAATAACTTTTCCCAATCAGCAACACTTAGACCAGGCGTATACTCTTTAGGTTCCCATTCTTCTAAAGAAGTATTCGTCTTATTGTGATGTAAATATCGACTAATAAAAAAGCCCACATCAATAGTTAATGTTTTTAGTGCAAAATCTGAATAACAATCTCCTGTAATATGAGATGCAAGAGTAGCCCTTAATTCTTCATCTTTTTTCAACTCTTCACAGATTTCATTATATAGAGCAAAGAAATTGCGAATATTATCCTCATAAGCACTTCTCTTAAAGCTGTAATCACATTCAAGTTCATTTGAAACAGCCTTAACTTCGCTAAACTTATAAATATAGTATTTATCAGGATACCGAAGCCAAAGATACGTACTAATCGCATTTTCGTTCTGATAATGTTGTGCTGCGTCATTTCTATACGTTTCAAGCAATATATTTGATTGCTGTTTAAAATTATCAATTCGTCGATATACGTCCTTAGTTTCATCAAACAACTCACTGAACATAGAGCGTACTTTTTCAGGAACTATATCAGCAAACTCAATAATCATATTACCAGGGAAGTTATTTCTAGATGTCAACAAATTACCGGTTTTAGAAAGTGATCTTTTAAGCATAGTAGCAAAATCATCAGCATTAATGTACCAATTATCTTGAAACTGTTTTACAGCTTCCCATTTATACTTTTCATTCACCCAACGATTCTGTACAAACTGATTCTTATATTCACTGATTGCCTTCTTTAAACGTTTTTTGTTAAACATCTATTTTCACCATCTTTAAACCCTACCCCTATATAAATTCTAAAATACCTAAGACTATACTTGAACTTCCTAATAATATAAGTCCCATAAGTACAAGTAAGTTTTCTATATTCTTTTCTACTTTATATCGTTTCACATATTGGGGAATCATTAACACTAACCCCAATCCAAATAGCAAAAAAATAATTCCTTTTAGCATTATAGTACCTCAATATAATTTCTAATCTTAGTCCACATTTGCTATCATTCATAAACATATTATTCTACTCATTCATGCTGAAAGCAAAGCTTTTCTATTCTTTTACATTGTATAGTAAAGTAACTACCTCACACTGGAATTTATCGATGTTCTTCTATCCAATTCCCGATATAATCCTCTGCCTCTCTTGCCATTTTTTCCTGTTCAATAGACTTACTTGTAATTTTGAGAGTCTCATATTCTGGATTATTTTCTTCAATAAATCCATGTTTAGAGCCTTCATATGTTTTTACAATTGTTTCTACCCCATTGGCTGCTAATGATTTTTGATAAATTAAGGAGTCCTCACTAATAGGAGCCTTATCAGCTAAGATAAATAACGAGGGACTCATATTTTTTCTAAACAATTCATCTTGAGCTAAATAAGTGTCATTTACCTCTTTAATAAATCCCTAACAGATGATTTGTCCTGCAATATCTACATTATCTTGTTTTAAAATCAATGTAGATGCCATCGCATGATCCCCACCTGCAGAATATCCCAAAATAAATATTTTATCTGTATCAATATTATATTCTGATGCATTTTCAACAAAATATTTAACTACATCAACTATTTCCCTTGTTCCATATGCAATATCATAACCATCTTTGGCTAATTTATAATTTACTGTTACAACATTGACATTCCATTTTCTTTTAATCCTATCACTTTGACTATCTAGCGTATCAGCATCTCCAGCAATAAATGCTCCACCATGTAAATTTATAACTAAGGGCGTTGGATATTATCATCATAAAAATATGCATTAACATCCACCTTTTCTTTACCCGTTCTTGGCACATAAAAATGCCTTCCAATCAATTGCTCATCTGATTTAATCATAAGCTCCTGTTGCTTCTTTTGTTGCTTTGCATTATGAGATAACAATATAACAAAGACACCAATTATTATCAGAAACGCTACCCCTAGCCATTTTAAAATATTTAATATTTTTTCATAACCATTCCCACAAATTCTTCTAGTTTTTCAAACTTCTTTCTCAGTTTTTTCTTTATCTTATTATACAATATTTTATAAAGCCCATAAATCACAAAAAAAGTCTCCTAAATAAAAAAAGGTTCTATAATTTATTTTAGGGCGCTAAAGAGAAACGCAAGTTGCGTGTCCTCTTGGCGCCTACTTTTTTTGTACAAAAAAAAGACATATTGAATAAAATCCGTTACAATAAAAGC
>NZ_NMZQ01000015.1 GCF_010093125.1 Veillonella sp. R32 | reverse complement strand
AAGTGCTGATAAAGCAGAAAGCAGTGCCTCCAATGCAGCAAGTAGCGCAACGGAAGCGAAAAATAGTGCCTCTGACGCTAAATCTAGTGCTGATAAAGCAGAAAGCAGTGCCTCCAATGCAGCCAGCAGTGCAACAGAAGCTAAAGACAGCGCTTCTAATGCTAAATCCAGTGCCGATAAAGCAGAGACTAGTGCATCCAATGCAGCCAACAGTGCAACAGAAGCGAAAAATAGTGCGTCTGATGCTAAAAACAGTGCTGATAAAGCCGAGACTAGCGCCTCCAATGCAGCTAACAGTGCAACAGAAGCAAAAGACAGCGCTTCTAATGCTAAATCTAGTGCCGATAAAGCAGAGACTAGTGCATCTAATGCAGCCAAGAGTGCTGATGATGCAAGTAGTAGTGCATCCGAAGCAAAAGGAAGTGCCTCTAATGCGATCAGTAGTGCAACAGAAGCTAAAGAGAGTGCCTCTAATGCTGAAAAGAGTGCTAAGGATGCCAATAGCAGCGCTACAAAAGCGAGTGAAAGTGCGTCCAATGCGGCAAGCAGTGCTACAGATGCTAGTGAAAGCGCTAAAAGTGCAGGTGATAGTGCCTCTAGTGCAGCCGATAGTGCTTCTAACTCAGCAAGTAGTGCTACCGAAGCCAGTGAAAGTGCATCCAATGCGGCATCAAGTGCTACGGAAGCTAGTGATAGTGCCTCCAACGCAGCAAGTAGTGCCACTGAAGCAGGTAACAGCGCTTCTAATGCAGCTAGCAGTGCGACTGAATCGGAGGAAAATGCTAAGAGTGCCGCCGATAGTGCTGATGTAGCAAAATCTAGTGCCGAAGTTGCTACTAGCAGTGCAGAAGCAGCTATTTCCAGTGCTAAAGAAGCAAGCAATGCCGTATCTAACGCCATTAAAGATTTAGTCGATGGTGGCATCATGGGTGGTGAAGCTAATGGTGAAGGGGCTACTACTGTAGGTAAAGGATCCGTAGCGAATGGTGATAATACGAGCGCTATGGGCAATAATGCGAATGCGAGCGGTTCCAATGCATCAGCAATTGGTGCAGACTCTGTAGCAGAAGGGAACAATACATCTTCGATTGGTGCTAAAGCTATTGCAAAAGGTGAAGGAGCATCAGCTATTGGCAGTAATTCCAAAGCCACTGCTGATGGGGCGACATCCGTAGGCTCCAATGCAAGTGCAACAGCCGAAAATGGTACAGCCTTAGGTACTAACTCGAGTGTGACTGGTAAAAACTCTGTAGCTTTAGGTGCTGGTTCTGTAGCGGACAAAGAAAACTCCGTATCCATTGGTTCTAAGGGAAATGAACGAACATTAACCAATGTAGCAGCCGGTGAAGTTTCTGCCACATCTACAGATGCTATTAACGGCAGTCAATTATATAATGCTACTGCTCAGTTATATGGTCATATTAATGATGTAAGTCATCGCGTTAATGAAGTAGGCGCCGGTGCTGCCGCTTTAGCAGCCTTAAATCCATTGGGCTTTGATGAAGATGATAAATTAACATTTGCAGTAGGTTTCGGCCATTATAATAGTGAAGATGCTTTAGCCTTAGGTGCCTTTTATAAAGCTAATGAAAATACTATGTTCAGCATGGGTAGTACATTAGGTAATGGCGATACTATGTTCAATGTAGGCGCTTCTTTCAAATTTGGTTCCTCTACGGTTGATAGTGAAACGAAAGAAACATATAAACAAGCACCAATGAGCATTATGAATGCCTTGTCTGATACCGTACAAGCACAGGATAAAACAATTAAAGATCAACAACAGCAGATTGCTACATTACAAGCACAAGTTCAAATGCTTATAGATAAAATTAAAGGCTTGTAAGAACTTGATTTTTATAGACGGTCTTGTATAATTATTAATCATAAAGATTTATGAATTAATCTTCGTCGTATATAAAAGGAGTTTGTGGTGAAGCAAGTCAACATAGGAATTACCTTCTTTTGGGGCGATTCATATAATAATATTTGGTCAAATGGAGCTGGGCAAAATATGTATTTTCTCAAGGAAGCGTTAGAGCAAATCCCTTGGGTTAAGGACGTATATTTTGTGTATTGGGACAATGATGCAGAAAAAGCGCCAAAAGAATTAGAGCTTGATGCTATGAATGTTAAATTGTATGAATATAAAGAGGTAGTAGCCACAACGGACCTTATTATAGAAGGCACTTTGATTGTAAGTAGAGAGCGTGAGCGTGAAATTCATGAGCATGGTGGAAAATTAGTTACATTCCGTATGGGCACTGATTATATGATGGATTTGGAAAAATTTGTCTATGATCTACCTGGTGGTCGTGCGTTCAACGGAGCTCAATATGATGCTATCTGGACCTTGCCTCATCATTATGCTACCAATCAGCATTATTTAGAGATTATGACGAATACCAAACTTCATATTGCTCCTTATTTATGGGATCCTATCTTTTTAGATAAAGTAGTTACAGATTATGAAAGGGATGGTGATTATCCAGGATTTGGGTATACACCTAAGTCAAAGTCAGAACGAGCTCAGGAAAATGGCAAGCGTCTAGCTACGTTTGAACCTAATATTAGTGTGATTAAGGCTTGTTATACGCAAATTTTATTAGCGGAAGCCGCTTATAAAAAAGAACCAGAAGCTATTAAACATATTTATCTTTGTAATACAGTCAAACGGAAAGATACGAAGGTATTTCATGATTTTATTGGCTGGACCAAATTGTTAGATGACAATAAATTATCTGTAGAACCTCGCTATATTACACCTTATTTTTTAGGTAAGTATACAGATATTGTACTTTGTCATCAATGGTCTTTAGCATTAAATAATTTATATATGGATGTGTTGTATGGTAATTATCCGTTGATTCATAATTCACCTATATTGAAAGAACATCAAGTAGGCTTTTATTATGAAGGTTTTGATGCGTACGAAGGCGCACGGGCTTTATTAGACGCTGTTCATACATATGATGATGACTTTGAAGTGCATGTAGCTCGTAATAAAGCATTTCTTCAAACCTTATCGCCATATAATCCGACGATTATAGCTGAATATGAGTGGCTTTTGAAAAAAGCTTTGTATGAAGACAATTCTTTGGATTGGTCACAGATATAAAATAGAGGGGGGTATATGATATACCCCCCTCTAGTATCTATTATGGGCCTATGTTACCATGAAAATACAATTAAGAGTATTTTGTGGTTAACGAAAGGACAGGTAACTTATTTATGAAACGCTCATACAAGCAGATAGTACAATCAATGTTAGTTGCTTCTTTAGTGACTGGTGGTATATTTACTGCTTATGCCCATTTAAATCATCATAACGAGAGTGCTTATCCGAGTGAGGGATACGTGTATACTAATGATACTTATTGTTGTGAAACTTATCATATGCACCAGGGTATACACCATGGATTTGATGATGTAGTTAAGTTTAAAACGATTGCCCAGCCCGCTCGTCCATTAGCAATTCCCCCTATAGTGTCAGGCACCTTAGATAAGGCTGGACGTAAAGTATTTACCATAGAAGCACAAGCCGGTGAAACCTCAATAAAAGAAGGGCCTATGACGCGTACCTATGGTTATAATGGCAGTGTATTAGGGCCTGTATTATCCTTAAAACGAGGGGATAGGGTTTCCATACAATTGAAAAATACCTTGCTTGAAGATACTACATTTCATTGGCATGGCTTAGTGGTTCCCTCGGATGTTGATGGAGGGCCCCATCATCCATTGGCCGCAAATGGCGGAACGGGACAAATTGATTTTACTGTTAATCAAGGGGCTAGTACGGCTTGGTTTCATCCTCATGCTATGGGAACAACAGCTAGTCAAGTATATCAAGGGTTAGCTGGCCTTATTCGCATTGAAGATGAGGCTCTTGATGGACTACACTTACCTTATACCTATGGAGTTGATGATATTCCTGTTGTTTTACAAGATCGTAATTTTACCGACGACAATCAGTGGCAATATGGGGCTGATTATGAAGCGGACGGCGTGTATGGGGATACCTTATTGGTGAATGGCACAATTAATCCTTATTTAAAAGTGACATCTAATTTAATTCGTTTACGGGTGTTAAATGGTTCCAATGCTCGTAATTATTTATTAGCATTAAATAATGGTGCTACGATGCAGCAAATTGCTACGGATAGTGGTTTGTTAAATTCGCCAGTTACGCTATCCGCACTTACTTTAGTACCTGGTGAACGGGCTGAAATAGTACTTGATTTTTCAAAATATGAGGGGCTGTTACCTAAGTTAGTGACCGAGGATGGTACGGTTGTTTTAGATTTTAAACGAGGCGCTATGGGGGATATGGGGGCGACCTTGCCACAGTGGCAACGGACTGAGGGAACTACGTTGACGACGGCGAACTGGCAAGCGGCTATGGCAGCCAAAGCCGATAAAACGGTAGTCATGGCTGGTATGGCTAATGATGTGACAATCAATGGTAAGAAGTTTTCCATGGATCGCATTGATTTAACTAGTCAATTAGGTAGCACCGAAATCTGGGATATTACGAATGCAGATTCGGCTATGATGGGCATGATGCATCCATTTCATATTCATGGTGTGCAATTTGAAGTCGTTTCACGCAATGGTAAAGCGGTGACACCTAAGGAACGGGGCTTGAAAGATACGATTCAAGTTAACCCTGGTGAAACAGTGCGCATTAAAGTGCATTTCACGGAACCGGGCGTATTTATGGTACATTGCCATATTTTAGAACATGAAGAGAATGGTATGATGATTCAGTTGTTGGTGAAATAATTGACCACAGTTTGTGATACACATTGAATTGGGAGCGTAAAGTATTTTACTGATTTTGGAATTTCAAGGTATAATAAAAGACAAGAGTATAGCTGAATACAGTCATATGTAGCTACATACAGCCATATATAGCTACATACAGCCATATATAGCTACATACAGTTATGATTGTTGTAGAAAATATATTTGGATAGAGATAGTTTAGTTGTGATTTTAACAGTAGGTACTGATAGAAAGGACGAAATGCTATGAAACAGACTGTGCCTGTCGCAAAGGGCCAAATTTATACGATTACAATTCAAGGACTAGGAACAAGTGGAGAAGGGGTAGGCCGTTATGAAGGGTTTACCGTGTTTATTCCCTTTGCGCTACCTGAGGAAGAAGTGCGGGTAAAAATTACGTTGGTTAAAAAGAATTATGCTGTAGGGGAAGTCATAGAAATTTTGAAACCTTCGGAGCATCGCGTAGATCCTATTTGCCCAGTGTATGGCACTTGTGGCGGCTGCCAGTTACAGCATGTATCGTATGAAGAACAGCTTCGTCTGAAAACGCAAAATGTACGGGATATTATGGAGCGAATTGGTAAAACGAATCCTGATTTAGTGAAACCAGCGTTAGGGCCTGAAAGTCCTTGGCACTATCGAAATAAAATGCAAATTCCTGTAGGTGTTGAAAAAGGGCAAGCGGTGTTAGGTTTTTATGCTCGTGGTTCCCATGCTATTGTGCCTTGTACAAATTGTGCTATTCAAGATGATGGCAATAATCAGATTTCAGCTGTTTGTGAACGCCTGTTACGAGAAACGAAATGTCAGCCTTATAATGAATTAACAGGCGAAGGTATGATTCGCCATATTATTGGTCGAATTGGTAAAAGTGGCTGGATGGTGATTATTGTTAGCACTGCCAAAACATTGCCACAAGCAGAATATTGGGTAAGTGAAATTCGTAAGCATTTACCGAATGTGACCAGTATTGTGTTAAATCATAACCCTAAGAAAACAAACGTAATTATGGGGCGTGACTGTACCTTGCTTTGGGGCGAAGAAACGATTACAGATACTATTGATGAATTACAATTCCGCTTGTCGCCACACTCCTTTTTCCAAGTCAATCCAGAGCAAACAACAGTACTATATAAGAAAGCCTTAGAATTTGCTCAGTTAATAGGCGAAGAAACGGTGATTGATGCGTATTGTGGAACGGGGACGATTTCCTTATTTTTAGCTAAACAGGTAAAACATGTGATTGGCATTGAAATCGTAGAGCCTGCCATTGTGGATGCCAAAGCTAATGCAAAGCGTAATGGAATTACTAATGCAGAATTTATTGCTGCTGATGCGGCTAAAGAGATGCCTGCCCTTGTGAAACGCGGTGTAAAAGCAGATGTAGTCGTGTTTGATCCCATTCGTGCAGGCTGTAAAGAAGAAGTACTAAAAGCAGCGGCAACAATGAAGCCAGCGCGCATGGTCTATGTGTCTTGTAATCCTGCGTCTATGGCAAGAGATATTGTTGTTTTAAGGGAATTGGGCTATGAAGTAGAAATAGTGCAGCCCGTGGATATGTTCCCGATGACGAGTCATGTGGAAGTGGTCTCAAAACTTGTCAAAATTAAGGGCTGAAAATTACAATGCATTTAAAAAATTAATGTTATATAGAAATAAGGGAACTGTATTTTTTGAAAGTGAGAATTTCAAAAAGTTTTATGAAGCAAGAAAAGCAATGATTATGGAGAGAATAGGTGAGTTATGAGGTGATCTGTTTGCTTCATAAGAGCGAACAGATTGGGGTGGTTTAAATGCTAAATATTGAGGAATATATTGCACGAAGAAAAAAAGAAGATAAACTTAATGAATTTGACATTGATGCACGTACACAAAATATGAAAAATTGCGTTGATTATGTATTTGAGTATTTTAATAACTATTTGAATATTACTGAAGCTGAAGAAAAAACGATACTCAATAATAAAAAGCTAGATAAGTATCGGAATCAGCTACGGGAGTATGATCCTGAAGTTCGAGATTGGGGTGTGGGGATTTACAATGAATATGGGAAGCAAATGCACAGATACATTGGAAATATTATGAAAGAGAATGAGTTTTTCTTTTTATATAATACTGATAGTGAATTTAGAAATATTTCCTATGATTGCTATTCGCAGCTTATTAAAAAGTTGCCGTTTCTTAAGGGGCAAACGGAGATGCTTTTTCTTTTTATAAAAGACTACCATAGGGTAACAAGTGAACAAGTGTTTAACTTTGGAATACCATCAATAACAGAAGAAATAACTGATTGGATTGATAAAACTTGGGCAAAGTATCAGGTTAATCTTCTTGCCTTTGCTTATAGTTGGATAAAAAATTTTTTTGATAATGAGGACATTTGGCCATCGACTCACAGGAAGAAGAGTCAATATACTTGGAGGAAATATGACTATGATTATAAGCAGAAAAGTAACCTTTTTAACCTAGATTCGTTATATAGAAAGATGCCGAAAAAATCCTTTACAAAAGGAAGAAAGCAAGAATTTGAGATTTTATTTATGTATTATTGGATTCATGATATGGAAGGCGATGATGATTATTGGCAGGAGTATTTAGAAATGGTTCTACCTGCTTTTAAAAAGTAATTAAATATTAATAGGACGAAAAATGAATGAAAAGAAAATCAGTTAATAATTGAAGAAATTTTTAGTAAAACTGATTCAGAAGAATATGGACTGGCAAAATATTGTTAAATCTTATTTTGGGTGATTTGATAAAGCTGAGGTAATAGGAAAAACTAAAGATTATAGAAATAGACTGCAATGCATTTGATGAATTAGTAAAGAAAGTTGTATAGAAAGCTATTTATAGTGAGGTGCTATGATGCTAAAAGGAATTATTTTTTTGCTATTTGGATTGGGGTTAGTGTTAATGATTCCCCAGTATGTGAAACGATATAAAGCAGAAAAAAATATAGAAAACTTACTTGTACTTATGGGGATTATATTGTTAGGAAGTTCAAGTATAGTTTTAGGTATTTTGGAATTTATATAGGGGTATGATTCTTTGGTAGTGTAAATAATTTTGTGTAAAAGCTTTAAGATTATCAGTTACAACTAGTTATAATCTATACGCGCCTGAGCA